>JAFGKV010000254.1 GCA_016928395.1 Candidatus Fermentibacterota bacterium
GAACCTCCTTGGGAGCAACGATGCTCAGGTTCGGGGGTTCGGGGTCCAGAATTGTGCTCGCGAAAGCTCCCATTCGAAACCCCATAGGAGCACGGGGCAACGGAGAAGGCCGAGGAGAGCCGATGGTGACAGCCTTCCGCACTTCAGAACAACCGTGGAATCCACGCAGCGAGTAGACCAGGGCCCGATCATCCCACGCCCACCCCGTACCCTTGACATGTCATCAGGTACCGCAGGCATCGGTTGTCCTTCTCCACGTGGTGGTGGCCAAGGAGTACTTGACCAGCCCCACTGGCAAGGCTTTCCTTGCGAGCCTCTGCCGCGTTGAAGCGGCTTCTATATACTCTGACGAGGTTTGACGTCTCATGCATCTTCCCTCAGCCCTTCTTCTCTTCCTCGCCGCCTGGGCTGGACAGTCCATGGCGGCAGCCGCCTTGGAGGTGATCCGGCCCCAGGGGGGTGATCCAGCCCCGGCGCCTAATCCGCCGTTCGTCGAGGCCCTCGTCACTGAGGCCCTCGTCGACGAAGGCGCCTTTGACATCACCATCGACGGCATCGCAGGCGATTTGGATGCTGAAGCCGATGGTATTGACAATGACGGCGATGAGCTGGTGGACGAACCCGGCGAACGGCTGGTGACCTGGCCGAGTGGCTCCATGAGCAGGCTCATCGCGCGCTGGCCATGGTCGCTGACCGAGGATGATCCCGCAACCGCCGCGAATGAGGGGCTCCACCTGCTGAACATCACGGTCACACTTCCCGGGGGGGAGGTCGTGGAGCAGCGGGTGGCCTTCGCCGTGTTCAGTACCGGGGGTCTGGACAGCCTCATGGTATGCCCCAGCCCCTTCGACCCGTTTCACCAGGGGGCACGAATCATCTATCGCACCAAGGTCTCTGGCTCGGTGCGAATACGGATCCATGACTTCCAGGGGCGTGTAGTGACGACGCTGCGTGACTGGAGTGTCACTGATCCGGGGGGCCATTATCGAGGCGACACATGGAATGGAAGAGACCGAGAGGGCAGGCCTGTACCCAACGGTGTCTACTATGTTCGGGTCGAATTCGATGATGGGTGTGCCCGAAACGACGTAGTGGAATCATGTCTCGTTACGCACTGATCCTCTTGGCCGGCATCGCGTGGGCGGATCGGGTGGATCCGCCCCTGGAGCCCCACCTCTTCGGCACCCATTCGGTGGCGCTGGCCGGTGCCTCAGTGGTGGGAGCGCAGGGAGTCGAGGCGCTCTTCGTGAATCCCGCCGGGCGAGTCGTCGGCGCGCGGGCACAGGCCGGTGCCGGGGTCCAGACGCTTTCGTGCGGGCGCACGGTCGCATGGACTGGCCTCGTGATTCCCCACGGGTCATGGGGCGTCTCGGCCTCCTGGGGAGCGGTTTCGGCGGTGGACATACCACTGCGAGACGAGGGTGGCGCTCTCATGGGAACGGCCTCATGGGGGAGGCATCGCATTGGAGCCGGGGTTGCACGGGCGCTGGACTTTCTGACCTATGCAGGCCTTGATGTCCACTACCTGCGCGTTGGCGGGGCAGGTGTGGAGGCCGATGGCTTCGGGGTGGACGCCGGTGTGGTCCGCTTGGTCTTGCCGCCTCTGCTTGCCGTGGGCGGCGCGGTGCATGATGTCTTCACATCGCTGGCCTATCGGGAGGGCGCCAGTCGACGTGAGACGATCCGGCCCCGCTTCACCGCCGGGGTGAAGATCGGGCTGGCCGAGGGAAGAGTCCAGATGGAATGGAATCTTTTCACGAGACGCGATTGGAGCCGATGGCGTGCGATGGCTGGCCTTCAGGCCAAGGTCGGGCGCGGGCTGGTTGCCCGTATCGGTTATGGTGACAGGGGACTGACGGCCGGCATCGGTCTGTCATCCGGCCACGTGGGCATAGGGTACGCAATGATGCCAGACGGCTTGGGCAGCCTTGGCCGCGGCGTGGAGGCAGTATGGACGCGATAGGCAGAGCGATCGTGTTGGTGCTTGACGGGGTAGGAGTCGGCGCGCTCCCAGATGCCGCGGAGTACGGAGATGAAGGCTCGGACACGCTGGGTAATGTCGCGAGGGCCCTCAAAGGTTTGACGCTCCCCAATCTTCAGCGATGGGGGCTGGGGAACCTCCATGAGATAGCCGGCGTCGGCACCGAGCCACAGCCCGTGGCCAGCTACGGCAAGATGAGCGAAATCAGCCCTGGGAAAGACAGCACTTCGGGGCATTGGGAACTGATGGGTTGCCCCGTTGAGGCGCCATTTCCCACCTATCCCGATGGGTTTCCGCCGGAAGTAACGCGGATTGTCGCCGAGGTGGCCGGAAGTCCGCCCCTGGGCAATGTCGTTTCATCGGGAACGGAGATCATCGAGGAACTGGGCTCGGAGCATCTTCGCACCGGGAGGCCGATCCTGTATACCTCCGCAGACAGCGTCTTGCAGCTGGCCGTACACACCAAAGTGTGGCCCACGGACAAGCTCTACGCCGTGTGTACCGCGGTTCGAGAACGGCTTCTCCCCCCCCACCAGGTCGCCCGGGTCATCGCGCGGCCATTCTTTGGGGACCCAGGAACGTTCGTTCGGACGCAGGAGCGGAAGGACTTCACCGTGCCGCCGGTGAAGACAACCCTGCTGGACCTGCTCAAGGAGGCGGGTCACCCGGTGGTAGGCATCGGGAAGATCGATGACTTGTTCGGCGGTCGCGGCCTCACGGCATCTCGTCCGGCCAAGGGCCTGGACATCTGTCTGGAGGAGATTCTCGCCGTCATGGAGATTACTCATACCGGATTGGTCTTGGCAAACCTGGGCGATTTTGACACACTGTGGGGACACCGCAACGACGTCGCGGGGTTCGGGAATGGTCTCCTTCAATTCGATACATGGTTGCTTGCGTTCGAGGCCCTCCTCAGACCCGGGCATGATGTGGCCATCATCACGGCAGACCATGGGTGTGATCCGACCACCCCCTCCACCGATCATTCCCGCGAGTATGTGCCTCTCCTGGTGTGGAGCGGTGGAACTCCGGGTGTAGAGCTAGGGGTTCGGGCATCCTTCGCTGATGTGGCGGCGACTATCGGCGCCTTCTTGGGTGTATCCGCCAATCTGCCAGGTTCCTCGTTTCTTGCTGACTTGCCCCCCCCTCTCGCGTACGACACCCCAACGGAACCTGGATGCCACGACCTTCCTCCCGCCGACAGCGAATCCCCACCCGCCGGCGAGGATGTTCCTGGGAAGGGTTTCCTTCCCCTCGACGGGATTCTTCCGACCGGCACCGATTCGGTGGGGCATGGCGAGGAGATTGCACAACTGGTCAGGGAGATTCAAGAGGAACTCCCCTTTGGCGGCAACCTGTTCGTGACGGTGCTCCACCAAGAGGGGCAGATCCCCGTCGAGCTTCTCACGCGCCTCGGATCGCTGGAACGGGAGCACGGAGCGTTCATCGGCGTGCGATTAGTGACAGATGGGACGCTCAGTCACGATGAACTCACGGAGTTCCTCAATCTGGCGTTGGGCCGCTGGCTGGATCAGGCCGGGCTTCTCAGCGGTGAGGTTCGCCGGGTCTTCGAGGGCCGTCAGAAGTCGACTTTCGCAGGTGAGGATCTCCTGGATGAGGGGCTGCTATCGGAAGAGCAGCTGGCGGCGTTCTATGTTCGCTCCTGCGGGATACCCTATATCCAGCTTTCGGGCTATCGCGTACCCAAGGAGGCATCGGGGATTGTTCCCCGGGAAGCGGCCGTGGCTGGCGGGGTTCTGCCCATCGCCAAAGAGGGCGACCTCATCACTGTGGCGACGTCCCGTCCCGCTGATTCCCGACTGGTTGAAGAGGTCGCATCATGGACGGGCTGCCAGGTTCGCACGGTGCTGGCCATGCGAGCCCAGCTCATGGAGGCACTCGGCAGCGTGTACGCCCATTCCGATGCGGATGCGCCGCAGGCGCTACCCCAAGATGCGCCGGAGCCGAGTGCCGCCGATGCTCCCGATTCGGGGTCTATCCCCGGCTCTTCGGATGCCGCGACCACGCTCAGCGAGTCGTTTGAGAACATCGAAATGGCCTGGCTTCTCCATGCGGCCAAGGCCATGACCAAGAACGCCTATGCCCCTCATTCCGGGTTGAAGGTCGGTGCGGCCGTCCTCGCCGACAATGGTGAGGTGTTCGCGGGATGCAATGTCGAGAATGATTCCTTCGGCCTCTCGATGTGCGCGGAGCGAATCGCGATCTTCAAGGCCATCAGCAGTGGCCGCAGACGCATCAAGGCGATCGCTGTCGTCGCTGATGGCCTCAGAGGTATCAAGCCGTGCGGGGCGTGCCTGCAAGTAGTCCGTCAATTTGGCCCGGATGCGGTACTCATATTCGAGTCCGAGACGGGCGGTGCGGAGACCAAGACTCTCGCCCAGTTGCTGCCCTACGCCTTCACGCTGCCGGAAGGGAAGGCCGAATGAGTGCCTCTCGTATGCCTCGGATGATCGATCGCAAGAAGCGGGGTGGTTGTTTGCGGGACGAAGAGTGGCGATGGATCGTGGAGTCATTTACCGCTGGGCTCGTCCCTGACTACCAGATGTCGGCACTGCTCATGGCGGTATGGTTCAGAGGGCTCTCTGACACCGAGACAAGCGCGCTCACCCGTGCGATGATGGAGTCCGGCAGCTGCCTCGATTTCTCGACTCTGGCGCGCCCCACGGTAGACAAGCACAGCACCGGTGGCGTTGGCGACAAGGTCTCACTGGCCCTGGCGCCGTGTGCGGCCGCGGCCGGCCTGGCGGTGCCTATGGTGAGCGGGCGTGGATTGGGACATACGGGAGGAACTCTGGACAAACTGGCGGCTATACCCGGGTTTCGTACGGTACTCACCATGACCCAGTTCATGGATCAGGTCCGGAGTCTGGGGTGTGCAATCACCGGGCAGAGCGACGACATGGCGCCGGCGGACGGGATGATCTATGCCCTGCGTGACGTGACCGCCACTGTGGACTGCATACCGCTCATCGCGGCCAGCATCATGAGCAAGAAGCTGGCAGCTGGCCCCCAGGGGATTGTCTTCGACGTGAAGGTCGGCCGAGGCGCATTCATGCAGAACCTGGATGATGCCCGCCGTTTGGCCGGCGTATTAATCCGGATCGGTGCCGCGGCCGGAAGACGCTGCACTGCCCTTCTGACGAATATGGACCAGCCCCTGGGCGTTGCCGTCGGCAATGCCCTGGAAGTGTCGGAGATCATCGACCTCCTGCGCGGTGGCGGCCCCGAAGATCTGAAGGAGATCACGGTGGCATTGGTCGCTGAGATGCTCATCACGGGGGGACTGATCGCCGAGGCAGGCGAGGCATGGGTCGCGGCCACACATGCCTTGGAAGGTCCGGCTCTCCAGTGTTTTTCAGACATGGTAGAGGCGCAAGGGGGTCAGACCGCTATCATTGCCGATGCTTCGCTGCTTCCTTCCGCGCCCGTCATCCGGACTCTGGAGGCCCCCCGGGGAGGGTTCGTTGCCCAACTTGATGCCAGGGTCATTGGCGAGATCGCCGTTGTGTTGGGCGCAGGGCGATCTACGGTGCACGATGCTGTAGATCCCCGGGTTGGCATCATGTGCGACGTCAAGGTCGGATCGAGGATAGGCGCGGGTGAGGCGCTCCTGACGGTCCACGCAGCGGATGAGGCATCGGCTGAGCGCGCTCTGCGGGAGCTATATGAGGCGGTCTCCATCGTTGATCAACCCGTGCCGGCCCCTCCCCTGATTCTAGAACGCATAGACGAGACGGGAGCCACCCCATGGGTTCATCCGATGAGCGTAGCCCATGGCTGAGCATGATGTGCCCGCTCGCCGGTCTCCCGGCGCCGCCCTTCGACAGCTTCGCGAATCTAAGGGATTGACCCTAGAGGCAGCGGCGGAAGCCACCCATGTGAAGCTTCGTTTTCTCCAAGCCTTGGAACAGGAGGATACTGGCTCACTGCTGAACCCCGCATACGCCAAGAGCTTTCTCAAGGCGTACGCTCGGCTCCTGGACGCCGATCCTGATCTTGTGGAAGACTATCGAGGATTGCTGGAGACTCGCCACAGTAGGCCTGCGGCCCCGGCGTTTCCGCACCATGGCCCTCGTGCTCGCCGTCGCTGGTGGGCAGGGCTTCTGCTTGTGCCGATTGTCGTGTCTGCCGCGCTGTGTATCCGACGCACATCGCGAGTCGAGAAGACTCTGACGGCGACCATTGCCATGCCTGATTCTGCCGAGTCTTTCCTCGATGACCCCGTCTTCGCCGCAGAGACGCTGGCGGTTGCTCCCATCGGTCAACCGATGCTTCCTCCCGACGCGCTCTCTGCGCTGCAGATCGTCGCCGTGGAGAGTACTTGGGTTGAGGCCAGCAGCGATGGACAGATCCGTCTCCATGAGTTGCTGGTGCCCGGCGAGGTACGCATCGTCGAAGCGGCTCATCAGTACCGTTTGACGCTGGGGAATGCCGGTGGAGTTGAACTCACACTGAATGGAGAGCACATGGCGCCTCCAGGGCCTCGGGGTATGGTCATCCGCAACATGCTTATCGATGTCTCCCGGGAGACGGCCGAGCCCTGAGGTGTCGCGTTTCTCGCTGAGGGCACCCTATGGCCCAGCAGGCGATCAGCCTGTCGCCATAGAGATGCTGGTTCAGCGAATCCGGTCAGGGAACCGTGCCTCGGTGTTGCTGGGAGTCACGGGCTCCGGAAAGACCTTCACCGTAGCGAATGTCATCGCTCGTGTCGGGCTTCCCACTCTGATCATCAGCCACAACAAAACATTGGCGGCCCAGCTGTATGGCGAGTTGCGCGAGTACTTCCCCCACAATGCCGTCGAGTACTTCATCTCCTACTACGACTACTATCAGCCCGAAGCGTACGTGCCTCAGACTGACACCTATATCGAGAAAGACGCCTCGATCAATGAAGAGATAGAAAAGCTGCGCCTGAAAGCGACCTCGTCGCTCATGGAGCGTGAAGATGTGATTGTGGTAGCCAGCGTCTCATGCATCTACGGCCTTGGCAATCCGAGAGACTGGGGTGACCTCTACGTGGTTCTCGAAGTCGGCGGGTCTATTGCCCGCGAGTCTCTCGTGGAGCGGCTGCTCAACCTCCAGTATGAACGGAATGATGTCGCACCCGTCAGGGGATGTTTCAGGATCAGAGGCGATGCGGTGGAGGTGTTCCCTGCCTACGGGGATTCTCTGATCCGCCTGGAGTTCTTTGGCGCTGAACTGGAGAGGATTTGCACGGTTGATCCCGTAGCCGGCGCCACCGGGCAGAGTCTCTCTCGGACAACCATCTACCCGGCACATCACTTCGTCACTACCACCCATCGGATCGTTCGCGCCATCGGTTCCATTGAAGAGGAGTTGGCCTCACGCCTCGCGCAGTTGCGGCACGACGGGTTGCTGCTGGAGGCGCAGCGGCTGGAGTCCCGAACCCGGTACGACCTGGAAATGCTCCGGGAAACAGGATTCTGTGCCGGCATCGAGAACTACAGCCGTCATCTGGACGGGCGAGCTCCTGGTGAGCGGCCTGCCTGCCTTCTGGACTACTTCCGCACCCCGTTCCTTACCGTGGTTGACGAGAGCCATGTTACTCTGCCCCAGCTTCGCGGCATGTGGGCGGGCGATCGGAGCCGGAAGATGACCTTGGTGGAACACGGATTTCGGCTTCCCTCGGCCCTTGACAACCGGCCCTTGGTGATGGAAGAGTTCATGGCCATGGCGGGGCAGATGGTTCTGGTATCGGCCACGCCGGGCCAGGAGGAGATCGATCTCGCCGGTGGGGAGGTCGTGGAGCAGATCATCCGGCCTACGGGTCTGGTGGATCCGCCCGTGGTGGTGCGACCGGCCGCCACGCAGATGGACGATCTGCTCTTCAGGATCCGGGAGCGGACGGCGCGCGCTGAGCGAGTGCTGGTCACGACGCTGACCAAGCGTCTTGCGGAGGATATTGCTGACTACTTGACGGGTTTGGGCATACGGGTGCGCTATCTACATTCGGAAATCGATGTGTTGGAGCGGGTGCAGATCCTGCGCGACCTCCGCCTGGGCGAGTTCGACGTAGTGGTGGGCATCAACCTGTTGAGGGAGGGGCTTGATCTCCCTGAGGTCTCACTGGTGGCCATCCTGGATGCAGACCGTGAAGGATTCCTCAGATCCAGCACCAGTCTCATCCAGACGGCCGGTCGCGCCGCCCGTCACGCCCGAGCCGAGGTGGTCATGTACGCGGATACTCTCACCGGTTCGATGCAGCGCGCCATGCGTGAAACCGACCGCCGCCGCACCCTGCAGCTCGAGCATAATCAGCTCCATGGTATCGTTCCCACAGGGGTCATCAAGACCAGGGACGAGATTCTCAAGACCGCGTCGGTCGCCGGGAGTACCGGCGAGAGTGAGCCGGCCGTGCCGTCTCACCTCGACCGGGAGACTCTCATCGAGCTGCTGCGGGACGAGATGCTCAAGGCCGCCTCCCGGATGGAGTTTGAGACTGCGGCAAGGCTGCGAGACAGGCTCAGAGAGTTGTCAGGCACCGTTTCCGAGAGAGCGCCCTCGCGTCGCCGACGCCGGCGATAAGACTACCTCACGGGATCCGCGTCACGGCTCAGGGGTTGCAGAGCCGGTGGCCGGCTCTGCGTAGTTGAACCTCCAGTCAAAGGCTAAGACCGCGTAGTAGTAGTTCTGGCCGTTCGTGAGATCGGTATCAACCACTGTCGTCAGACTGGGGCCCAAGATCGCCACGATGGCGGATGTCCCGATGGCGGTTTCACCCGCGTAGTCCTCACCCTGGACGGGAAGATCAACCACCGGATCGGTCTCGCGACGGAGTACGATGGTTCCGATGCGATCCGGGTCCGCTGGGTTCTCCCACGACAGAGTATCGACACCGTCTCCGGCATCGATCGCAAGATGCAGAACCTGCCCTGGGGCAGTCACATCATACGTGGCGCTGTCGGTCTTGGCAGTCGAGTAGTTCGGCACCTCGTCCATGGCAAAGGCCGAATAGAAGTAGCGTTGCTCCACCGGTGAGGCATGGAGAATGGAGTCGGGGGTGGATGGTGTCCCCGGCTCAATACCCAAGAGAGTTCCGGAGGTCGGCGTGGCGGGGTACGAGGCCGTTCCATACCGCACCATCACGCTCTGAAAGTCAGCCGTCGACGGGCTGTTCCAGGTCAGCCGGATGCCTTCCTGCACCTGCCGGGCCGTGAAGTCAGTCACCGGAGCCGGGGAGGTCGTGTCCGCGGGGGTGCCGGAGGCCTGGCGGCCCTCAGAGTAATTCCATGCCATGTCGTAGCTGTAGGCGCGGTAGTAGTACGTGGAATCATTGACCACGCTGATGTCGGACCACTGAGTACCGGTGCCGATGTAGACCACCGTGCTTGCGCCGTCGGGAAGGAACTGCCCAACTTCATAGTCAACTCGGGGCACGGGGTTGGTGTTGACCGGTTGGCCCCTGCGCCTGCCGATGAGCACGCCTTCGTAGTCGCTGCTGGTGGGCGGTGTCCACGCCAGATGAAGCTTTCCATCATCGGATTGCACGGCGAACGTGATCACATCAGGCGGCGGCGTCAAATCCGCCCCGCTGGCCACACCGGGAGAATTGGAGAGCACTGACCAATTCCCGGCATCATCCCTGACCTTGAGGGCGATGTAATGCACTACATCGGGGGGGAGGCCGGTGATGAGAAGCGAGTCAGTAACGTCCGGCTCGGAAGGAACAGGTTCATCGGGCGCCTGTGTGGCAGCTTGGAATGCCGCCTCGGTGGTGATGGGAGAGCCTGTCCGATAGCGCAGGTCGTACTGCACGGCAGGGCCACCCCACGTCGAGTCGTCACCCACCGCAACCCATCGCGCCTTGAGCGTTCCCTGGCTCGGCCCCGTCAATGCCTGCAGGGTAGTGACTTTCGCCGGCGGCGTGACATCCACCTGCACCGTATCCGACGGGCTGTTGGACACTGCCGATTCGTTCGCATGATCGTCGAATGCCTTGCAGGCAAAGTACAGCACTGCGCCGGACGTGAGGTTCTTGGCGATGAGGGTGTCTTGGGCGAGCGGAGGTGAGAGCGACGGGCCCCGGAGGATTTGTGAGGATTGGAGTACAGTCGCGGTATTCCAGTTGAACTCGGTGATGAGCTGGCCCGGCTGATAACGGAACTCATAGCCCGAGACCGTGCCGGTGAGCGAGTCGTCTCCCACGGCGGTCCACGTGAGCTGGATTTGGCCCTCAACCAGAGTCGGTGCATTCCCGGAGGCGATCAGGTCATCCACCCGCGCAGGACGGGTGACATCAACCTGGGGCATTGACTGCGGGCTATTGGACACACCCGACATGATGCCCGCATCATCCTCGGCGCGAATGGCGAAGAAGTACCAGATTCCTGGAGTGAGCGAACTCACCACCAATGACTCGGGCTCATCGGCACTGGCGGGAGGGAATGGCACCGGCACCGTGATGCAGGCCGGATTATCCCAGTCATTGGGGCCGATCTGCGCCCCTTGCCGGTACTTGAGATGATACGTCGATGCTGAGCCGGAGAGACTGTCATCACCGGTGGCGGTCCATGTCAGCAGCACCTGGCCCTCCACCAAGCCGGGCGCGGTGCCGGATGCCGATAGATCATCGATTG
This sequence comes from Candidatus Fermentibacterota bacterium, assembly GCA_016928395.1. Lineage (GTDB taxonomy): Bacteria > JAFGKV01 > JAFGKV01 > JAFGKV01 > JAFGKV01 > JAFGKV01. The sequence continues at coordinate 10,600 of JAFGKV010000254.1, forward strand.
GCGCCGGAGGCGTCACGTCGCTCTGCGCGAACTCGGTGGCCTGCGCGGACATGACGGAGGCATTGTCCACCTCGTCGAGTACCCGAAGCCTGAAGTAGTACTTCACGGTCGGCGTCAATCCTGCGGCCGCGAAGCTCTCCTCTTGCCCCGACGGTTTTGGCACCGGCGGGTTGGGCAGATCTATCGCGGCTTGGAACTGCTGCAGGGTAGTAATCGGTGACTGGGAAGCCCGGATCTCGTAGCGCGTGGCTGTTCCCACGTCGCCGTCATCGCCCGTGGCTGTCCACGTGAGTAGCACCTGGCCTTCGAGGGCGCCCTGCTGGGTGGCCGCAAGGTTCGCCACATAGCCCGGAGGCGTGACGTCGGCCTGGGCCGAGGTGGAGGCAGCATTCGAGAACGGGGACATGTTCTCTCTCGCGTCGGTGGAGCGAATGCAGAACCACACCTCACCGGTGGTGGGCAATCCCCGGGCGGTCATCTGTTGCGGCGTACCGGCCACAGACGGCGCCGGAACCCCTTGGGTAACGGCCGTGGCCGAGTTCCAGGCAGTCTCGGTGGCGATGGAGTCGGCGGCGAACTTGACGAAGTAGGCCGATGCCGTGCCTTCATCACCGTTATCGCCCGGTGCGGTCCACGTCAAGATCGCCTCTCCCTCGAGCTGCCCGGGCACCGCCTGGAGGTCACGGATCGCGGCAGGCGCCATCTCGTCATCAGATGACACCGGGCCCGCCTCATTTGAAGGGGCCGATTCCATCGAACCCTCGAAGGCAGTCACTCGATAGAAGTACGGTGTCAGATCCACAACCCCAGTGTCCACGTACTCCGTCGTGCCGGGAGCGACCGACGTCAGGGGATTCCCATACACGCCGCTCTCGGTAGTACGGTAGAGGCGGTACCCATCGATGCCGATTCCCCCGTTGTCACTAGGACTCTTCTGCCAGAGCAGTTGGATGCGGCCGCCACCGTCGGGTGAAGGGTTGAGTGCCTGCAGGTTACCGGGAGGCTCGGGAGCACCGTTGTTTACGGCCATGGAGGAGTCCGCCGTGGAAAACGCGGAGAGACTCGTCGAATCCTTGGCTCGGACCCTGTAGTGGAAGATGCTGCCGGGCTGCAATCCTTCGTCGGCATAGTCCGCCGATCCGGCGCCTACCGTTCCCACACGGCTCATGGTGGTCGAATCCGGCCCAAAGCCTCGGTAGATCTCATACAGGGAAACGTCGTTCGCGCCGGTGCCATCGTCAGGGGAGAGCTCCCATGCCACCACGATGGCGGTCCCCGCATCATCGGGCCTGTCAGTCGCCGTCAGGGCGGTGGCAGGCCTCGGCGGGATATTATCCACCGGGTTGGCGCTATGGGGGCCTGCTGGGTGCGAGAGCAGAGTATCAGCCAGGGCACTGACGCGGTAGTAGTAGAGCTTGCCTGGCGTGAGGCCGCAGTCAGTCACTGTGCCGATTCGGGCGGCTACCGTGGCAACGGGAGGGTACGAGCCTTCGAGCACGGTATCCCGCGCCACCACATAGCCGGTGATCTCGCTCCCCACCGTGTCCATGGGTGACAACTGCCACTCGACAATAAGGCAGGTGCCCTGGTCGTTCGGCTCGTCTCTCACAACAACGCCATAGGGTGCGTCGACGCCCCGAGGATAGGCGGGCACGATGCCGGAGCGTCTGCTGGTCTCTCCGCGGGCGTAGGAGGCCACCTGATACTCATACCGCACATCCGGGGATACATTCCGATCGGTGTACACGGACTCCGGGCACGCAACGCGGGCAATCATCAGAAACGATGTGGTGTCCGTTCCACTATCCATCCGGAACACGACGGTGGAATCGAGCCCCGGAACTGCAGGGACATCCCATGCCAGCCGTACTCCGCCTAACTGTCCTTCGGCTCTGAGGTCGAACGGATCATCGTTCGCGGGATCGAGAGGGTTCTTGTGATCTCTGGTGCACGATGGGCTCAGGGCGATGGCAACCAAGAGGGCGCCGAGCGCTCCTGCGCCCAACCCCATACGTATCGACATCACTGCTCCTTTGGTAACAACACGGTATGTCAGAATCTGCGCGACACCATCATCCCCACTCCCCGGGGACAGACGGCCAGGACGGGAGACCAGGTCTTCGCCGAGGACGGCCCCGCGGACCACTGCTCGGATGAACCAAAGTCATGATTGAACCAGTAGTGTATGGTCAGCGCTAGGCCTCCCGCGGCAAGGACCGCCACGGCGTTGCGGGCCAGGAGATAATCACTGGACTTGTTGTAGAGACGGGTGATTTCGTATTGGCCGATGGCACGGAGATACTCATCCCACGTGTCGGAGGCGCGCGAGTCGTAGTGATAGGTCAGGTAGCCCAGGGCGATGGTTGCACCGATGGCCGCCCATGGTCGCACATGGAGAAGTGGCGAAGAGCCTTTCCCCGTTCTGGCGACTGTAGGAGCCCGCTGCGGCGCAGACCCTACCGGTGTAATACCTGCTATCTGTCCCTGCACGACGCGGGCCGTCTCCATGCCCGCCTGGTCGGAGGTGATGTCGAAATTGGTCTCGATCTGTTCTATTGTGTGCACCGTCTTTGCCACGCAGTTGACGATGTATGTCTTAATGTTGACGATGTCCCCAGTACGGGTGAACGAGCCGAAGACCACTTTTTCTGCATTCACGCTCTCGCCCAACCGGAACGCCTGGCGCTCATTCGTCAGATACCCGAGCTCCGGAGCCAGCGTGTCCAGTACCGCGGATACTTCTTCCTGAGACACGATGAGGATCCGCCCTGTGGAGATGAGACGGGATGCAATTGCCTGCCGTATGATGCGCTGGAACGCATCCAGCGAGTCAATCTCGGTTCTGTTGCGGAAGTCAAGGACCGCAACTCTCGGCAGCTCATGTTGTTCCGGAGCGAGAAGCTCATCCTGTGCCAGGGATTGGGCGACGCCCGCGGTGACGAGCGCCGTCACGATCCAGAGAGTCAATCTCACCTTGCTCACCTCTAGAGTTCGATGTGTACGCCGCCCATCCAACCTGTTGGCCTCATGCCGAAAGGGAAACTTCCTGCCCAGGTCTGCCGCTATCACATACACCTCGTTCCGCGGCTTCGTTTCCCAGCTTCCCACCCGGCCTGCCCTTGCGTGGAAGAGCTTGGTGCCCAACGCGAGCCAGAGGGAATGCTGATCTGCCCAGGCCTGAAGGGTAGAGGCGCCTATCCATGCCCGGAACATCGGGCGACTCCGAGGCGCATACCGTGGAGGAATGGGAGCTAGAGTTTGAGAAGAAACCTGAGCCCAAATTGCGGGTGCAGCAGCTTCGTGGCAAGTCCCGTGCACACACGCGTCCTCAAAGCGAGGGCTGCGTCCCGCCCCAAAGATGCCACGCCGCCAGCCTGGTCCATCGTTGCGGAGTGGCGCCCTGCGCCATACGTTTCGCGGTCTCCATTACAAGGATCAACAATGGGATCGGATATTCAAAGACAGATACCCCGGGCCGAGCGGTTTGACACTCGGGCTCGGGAGTTGGTGTTGGAGGCCTTGGAGCGCGTGGCGCCGCCACGGACGCATGTTTCGGGGTCCACGGTCGTCAAGAAAGTGTGCGCCTTGGCCCAGGAGCGTTTCGGTATCGCGGCCCGTCTGGTCTTGGAGTACTGGGGAATTCGATCTACGCGCGACATCGGGCTTCTGGTCTTCGACATGGTCGAAGAGGGAGTCATCGGCGTTTCGCCCGAGGACTCCATAGATGACTTTTCCGAAGTGGTTGATCTTCATGAAGCCTTGGAAGTCGACTATCCGTGGGGAGGATAGGCCGCGGGCGCCACGGAACATCGGTCGACCGTGATGCGCTCGTTCTCTGACACCGAAGGAGGCACGCATGGATGAAGCCCCCGATGTTCACCCGGAATCGGCTGCCGCGGAACTCCTTCGGTGGCGGGTGCACCCGGCCGCCAGACACCCCCGCAAGGCCACGCTGGTCGTCATCATTATTCTCTCGTTGGCGCTGGCCAGCGCCCTCTACGCCGGGGTGGCGCTGGGAGTCATGGCCTGTGTGCTTCTCACGGCAAGCCTCTGGCCTTTCTTCGTTCCGACCGACTACCTCATCACGGCCTGGGGCATCGAGCAGATTCGCTGGCCAACCAGGCAGCGGCGGGCATGGTCGACATTCCGACGGTTCCAGGTTGATCGGCGTGGAGTTCTGTTGAGCCCCTTCCCTCAGTCGTCGCGGTTGGATCCCTTCCGGGGCATGTACGTTCTCACCAGTCCGGATGTCGATGTTGAGGCGATGATTCGTTCGCTTATAGCCACGCCCCAGGAGTCTGAGTGACGGTCGAGATCTGGGCACTTCTTGGACCGACGGGTGTAGGGAAGACAGACGTGGCTGTTTCCTTGGCGGATCGTGTTCCCCTGGAAGTCGTCGGCCTTGACAGGGGGCAGCTCTACATCGGTATGGATATCGGCACGGCCACGCCTTCCGCGGCACAGCAAGCCATGGTGCCGCATCATATGCTGAATCTTATCACGCCTGATATCCGGTGGGATGCCATGACCTATGCCCGGGCCGCGCGCACGATTATCGAGGAGATTCACGCCCGGGGTCGGCACCCGATGGTCGTGGGAGGAACAGGGTTCTACTTCAGCGCATTGTCGGGCCAACTCAGCAAAAATCTGCCGCCCAGGGATGAGGCGTTACGCGAGTCCCTGCGTGCCAAAGCGCGGGTCATCGGGTCCGGTGGTCTGTGGGAGGAGCTGTGCGCCCGTGATCTAGCCACGGCAACGAGATTGCACCCCAATGATTTGTCCCGCATCATCCGGGCATTGGAGATTGTGACTCTTACTGGCAAGCCCATGGCGGAGCACACGGCCGCGGCCCCGCCGACGCCGTGGGGGCGGTGGCGTATCGTGGTGCTGACCATGGAGCGTGAGCGTCTGAAGGCGGCGATCCGTCGCCGCGTAGAGGCCATGATCCGGGCGGGATGGGCCGACGAGGTGCGGGGCCTTCTAGAGACAGGGTTCGGGCCCGAAAGCCCCGGCATGGCGAATCTGGGCTACCGTGAGATGATCGATCACGTCAGGGGAGCGCTCCCTTTGGATGAGGCGGCACAACGTATCGTGTTGCGTACCTGGCAGTATGCGAGGCGGCAGCTCACCTGGTTCCGTCGCGTTCCCGCGGACCGGTGGGTCACGACCGGCGATGTCGTCGATGCCACGGCGCGTGTCTGGCGGCTATTGACTAAAGAGGCGTGATGCGGCGGTATTTCCCCGCGGGCGTGGCCCTGCTTGCCCTGGCCGCGAACGGGGCCGTGGCGGCGTGGACTGAGCGGCCAAGTCTCGGGGCCTCCTTGCGCCTGTTCCGCAGCGATCGTGAGCTGAAGCTTTCGGGGGCCGGCGCATACTCCCTGACAATGCCGTGGCTCCCGTCTCTTCGTTGGGAGAGCAGTGGCCGGATGACCAGAGTGGGGGCGCTCAATCGTGACAAACGGGACTCCTCGATGAGGGCAAGCCTCGACGTCGCCCCGTGGGATGGTCTCTCCCTCCGGCTTTCCACCAGTGGATGGCGTCGGAGGGATGAGGGGAGCCAGCTTCTGGAACGGGCCACGGGGGCCGCGGCCGAAGGCCGAATGGTGCTGGATCTACCCGCGGGCTTAACCTTTGCCCAAGGGGTTGCCGCCATTCGAGACCGCGTTGCGTCCGCCGGTCTTTCCGGGGGCGATACCGACAATGGCGGCGAACGAGCCGACACTGAGATTGGTTTTTCCCGGCGATGTGGCGATCGATCAGTCGCGGTACAATGGCGGCGCGCGGTCAAGAGGCTCAGGCTGGATGGCCTTGATGAACGAGGGGCGACTCTCAGGCTGGATGGTGGGCTTGGGCAGGCGGATGTGGAGGGGTTTTCCAACAGGAGGCGCTACGTCACCGGCTCAACACAGGAGCGCCGCACCGACCGAGGCGGCTCCCTCCGGATGGCGGGAGCGGTGGGAGATGGGTTTTCATGGGAATACCGAGGTTCCACATCGAGCACCGAGTATCTGGAGGGGACAAATCAGGACTTTGCCACAGGCTCGCATGCACTGCGGATTCAGATCCAGACTCGTCTGGGCTCCGTGGCCCCATTCATCAGGATGAACCTTCGGCACCGGTCATATGACGAACACGCCCGCACGATCTACGATCGAGAGGATGTAGGACGGGCCGTTGAGGCGGGCGTCCAGGCCGCTGGTCTGGACTCGGTGATGACTGCCCGGTTGACACACCAGGTATCGCTGGACAGAAACACCTATCTTGATGTGACCAACTTCAGTGACCACGATATCCGTGATCAACGAATCGCCGCGGATCTTGCCTGGCAGCCCGGTCCGTGGTCCTGGAAGCTCACTCTGTCTCGAAGGCGGAACGATTTGGTGTACATCGATGCGGAACGTTCGGCCAACACTGTCAAGAATCTGGAGTATTCCGTATCGTTGGCCTATGGCCTTCAATTGCCCCTGCTTCGATGGTCGCAGAGCTGCCTCATTTCGGCCCGGTATGCCGACTATCGTTTCAAGCCGGATTCGGATGCCCTCAGCAGGCGAGGTGTGGTGGAGAGTAGGCTGGGCACTCAGCGAGGCATGTACGAGTTTGAGGTGTACCAGAAGTGGCTCTGGGATGACAACGGCCCCTTCCGTGACGAGCGATTTGCCCGGCTTGAGCTGATCGACGATCTCGAACTAGGGGCTCGGATGGGTGCAACGTGGGGGCGCTGGAGAACGGCGCCCAGTGTGCGCCAGCGCTGGCGGTTCCTCTACGGCCCACAAGGGCGTCAAGGTGGGTTGTCCAGGTCGGCACAGCGCGAACGCCGCGTTGGCATCGATTTGCACATGCCCGTGGGATCACGTGGCGTGACGGTGGCGGCAACCCGGGTCACCACCGGAGGCGCCGGGTACTGGGAAGCCTCTGCCGAGGTGGGGTATGGGCTGTAGATCCTTTTTCTTTGCCGCCGTACTGGCCATGGCCTGCGGTTGGTTTGACGCGAGGACTCCGTCGGAGCCCTCGGAAAACAATGTGCCATGGCGCCAGCCAACGCAAGCTCGGTATGTGGTCGAAAACCTGATCACTACGCTTGAAGGCCTGGACCTGACTCTCTATGGGAGGTGTTTCGATACCCAGGCCTTTTGGTTTGACGCGGATCCCGCCTTGGTTCAGCTTGACCCCGCGCGATACGAGAACTGGACCTGGAGTGTGGAGGAGGCAGGAACGCGCAGGTTGTTCCAGACGGTGGAGCAGTACTGGGGGGGTGCCGATTCAGCCATCGTGGTATCGCTCGGCCAGGAGGAATGGATGCTGAATGAAGCCGACTCGGCCATGGTGCAATTCGACTATGCCTTCACGGCCCACCACGGGAGAGCCGGAGTTGACAGCGTGGCATCGGGCACTCTTCGCTGGTCGTTTCATCGCGCCGAAGTGGACCGCCTGTGGTATCTGGCCGCATGGTGGGACTTCGCCGTGGAGGGGCAGCCGTCGTGGAGCGCGATCAAGGGTGCGTTTCGGGAATAAGGAAAGCTGTTCAGGAACAAGGATTCAGCTTTCAGTCGGGCATCGGTCCCGCCGCGCTGTGCGGTTCTCAGTTCTCAGTGGGACTTCTGGGCGCGGAGCCACCCAGGGTTTCCAGGGTTGAGAGCACGCCGGGGGTGTGGTTCGGGGCCGGTATCGGTTTCGTTGTCGTAATCGTGGTCGTGGTTGACGAGCGGGGCAATCGAGCATGAGTTCGCGTCCGTATATGAGCACGAGCCATGCATGTACTCTCAAGCAGGTTGCTGGTTCTCAGTCACGCCGGGAGTGCCGGCTGACAAGGGCTCGGGGTCGCCATTGATATCGCTCTCGACACCCGGCCTGTTGACTGAACTACGGCGGCGATTGCGAAGAGAGGCAAAGCGGTGTACTCTAAGAACAAGGCCACGTCGCCTTCTCCCTCGATGGGAGCAGGCGAAGATGAGGGTGACATGGCCGGAGCGCGACGCCTGCAACCCGTGAGCAACCGTGAACTGTGACCTGCGAGTGAAGTGAGCAGCCCATGAGATACAGCGTTGCTATCCCTGCCTTTGACGCCGCCGATACTCTGCCTGCGGTTCTTCGCGGGGTCCGATCTCTTCATTGGAAGCCCAGCGAGGTCGTCGTCGTGGACGATGGCTCCCGAGATGCCACCGCAGAGGTCGCCGAAGCAGCCGGCGCCCGCGTGGTGCGCCACGGCAGCCGACGCGGATTGGCCGGCGCGAGGAACACCGCCCTGGCGGAAATCGCCGATCCCTTTGTGCTATGGTTTGACGCCGATTTCGTGCCCGAGCCGCAGGTGCCTGAGGTGCTATGGGAAGGGTTTGACGGCGACGAGGTTGCGGCCGTGGGAGGCCGGGCCAGGGAGGTCGCGGGATCCCGCGCGGATCTATGGCGGCGGGTGCACGCACCCCAGGATCACGGGGGAAGGCCCCGCGGGTCTGTCTGGATGGTGATGGGTTTGTGCGTCATGCACCGGGTCGATGCCTTGCGGGGTGTCGGCGGATTCGATGAACGCTTCCTCTCCTGCGCGGAGGATGTGGAAATGAGCCTCAGGTTGCGACGGTCAGGGTTTCGACTGGCGTACCGGCCTGCGGCCGTGGGCGAGCACCTGCGCCATGATGATAATGACCGCGTGGTCGCCCGCATGCAGGAGTATGTCAGGCAGACGAGCCTGGCGCTTATGCTGCACGGCACGCGGCCACGCCGCTGGTTTGCGCCCATCCTACTGAAGCAGCTCATTACACATCCCCTTGGCGATGTGATTCATGGGCGGTTCGATCTGATTCCGCTGGACCTGCGCGTGTGGCGGGCGCGATGTCGGGCTCTGCGGTCATTGGATTGGCCGAGTGACACGCCCTAAGCGGCCTTCGTCGTCGAGGCATGGGAGGCATGCATCGTGTCGCCCTGTCTGAGCGTCGTGATCCCCACGCGTGACCGGTGCGGCATACTGAAAGGTGTGTTGGCGGAGTATCTGGCTCAGGCCGGGCAGGTGTGCGCCGAAGTCATAGTTGTCGATGACGGATCATCAGACGGCACTCGCGACCTGCTCGACGGCATTTCAAACACCGGAATCGCGCTCCGCTGGGTTTCCTGCCCGGCCGCGGGGCCGGCGGCCGCACGCAATCGCGGGGTTGCCATGGCACGAGGCCCTCTCCTGCTCTTTACGGGCGACGACATGTTTCCCCAGCCTGGGCTGCTGGCGGGGCATGTGCGTGCCCACGGGACGCTGCGCCGGGCCGCGGTGCTCGGTCATGTGCGGTGGGACCCCGCCATGCGAGTGTCGCCGCTCATGCGCTGCATGGCGCCCAATGGGCCTCTGTTTAACTACCGCAAGCTCATGCGGAGCGAGACGGGCCGGTATCGATTCTTCTACACGGCGAATCTTTCCATGACAGCGGAAACCCTGGGCAAAGAGCGGTTCCATGAAGGCTTCAGGACCGCGGCCTTCGAGGACGCCGAGCTGGGATTCCGGCTTGAACGATCTGGTGTCCGCCTCGTGTATCGACGCGAGCTTGTCGTGCGCCATCGCCACGCCATGAGCGCCCGGGATATGGCGAGGAGGCTGCACACCTTGCGGCAAGGCCGTGAGTACCTGAGTACCCTGCATCCCGAGTTGAAGCCCAGCGTGATGACCCGGGTTGCAGGACGTGCGCTTCTGGCCGCGGTGAAGGCCTGGGCGCCGCTGGAATCCCTGCTGTCGTTGGAGCCTCGAGTGCCAAAGAGGTGGACAAACGGGCGGTTGTGATGCACATTGGTTCTTTCGCGTTGTACGTGGTTGTGTGCATTGGGTGGAGGGCCCATGGACGACCCTGCGGGCTCGGTTGAGCCTCGCCATTCAGATGTGTATGAAGCGCAAGGTATGGCTGACAGCCCCACCTGCGGTGATGTGGTGCGCGTCGCTCTCACCATCGACGGCAGCATCATCGTGGGCACTGGCTACCGCGTGTACGGGTGCGGTTCCGCCATGGCGCGCACTGCGGAAGCGCTTAGTGCCGTGAAGGGCCGGACCGTAGAGGTGGCTCGCGAGTTGATCGAGGCGGCCATGGAACGTGAGGCCGGCCCGGGCAATGGGAACGGCGGATGCGCGGCCGCGGAGATGGCGGTGCTGGCGGCCCTCGACGAGTTCACCCTGCATCGGGCGGACGTTTCGGGGTCTTGACTGGAGATGGCCGGCGAGTACCTTGAATGCTTCTTTAGGCTGAGCGGTTGACGCTTGTTCACGGGATGGTAGGTATGGCAGCGCGCGCCCAGAAGCAGAACGGACAGTTTTCCATCGACAAATGGCCATTTCGCCGGAAGAACTATTTGGTGTTCGGGATTGGCCTTCTCAGCATCGCGCTGGGCTACGTGCTCCTCTCCAAGGGATCGATCACGGCGGCGCCGATTCTCCTGGTGCTGGGTTACTGCGTGCTGATCCCCATCGCCATCATGCTGAAGTAGCGGGCGAATAGCTCAGCTGGTTAGAGCGCCTGCCTTACACGCAGGAGGTCACAGGTTCGATCCCTGTTTCGCCCACCAGGGCGATAGAAATCGCCTTCATGCACGGGGCCGTAGTGCAGTTTGGTTTAACACGTCGGCCTGTCAAGCCGAAGATCGCGGGTTCAAATCCCGTCGGCCCCGCCAGAGAGAAGAGCCGGAATCCTCCACCGAGGGTTCCGGCTTTTTGCATTGGAGCATGTGGGTTGGATGAGCGCAGCGTAACCCGACAGATAGCGGGGACTTGTCCCCGCATTGTAGGAGCGCCGACAGGCGCGAACACCTCATGGAATGCTGGAAGACCTGATATTCCAGCCATAGAATATTCTATAGGTAGAATATGCGATGAATGAGTCGCTCGCTGAGGAGTGAGGAGATAGGAGTGACAGCCGAGAGCCGGCTGCCGCGATCCTTCTCCCCTGCCAAGGGGGAACGAGGGGTCACTTGGCCTCTTCTCTCGGTTGACGGGCGGCGCGTCTTCCCATATTCTGATTCGGATATGTACCCGAATCGGACTCTTGCCGGATCCATCCCGGGGGATCAAGATGCATCGATTCCGTGCCTTCGCCCTAGCCGCTGTGCTGATCTCCTCTTCGGGCCTTGCCCTCGATGTGGGAGATCCCGCCCCGACCTTCGTGCTTCCCTCGCTGGGGGGCGACGACATCTTCCTCCGCGACTTCTGCGGGGAGAGGCTTCGCGATCCGTCCGCCACGCCTCGCGTGGTGATCCTGGACTTCTGGGCCACGTGGTGCGCCCCCTGCCGCAGGTCTTTGCCGGCCATCCGTGAAACCGTCGCGCGGTTCGATTCAACCAAGGTCGTTCTGATCATCGTCAGCGAAGATGACGCCAAGACTCGATCCCGCGTCGCGGGAGCCCTCCTTCCTCTGGCAGGCAACGAGTACTGCGCCCTGGATACGTATCGCTGGGTGATGCAGAAGACCTACGGCCTCTCGGCCATCCCGAGGACGTTTGTGATCTCGCCCCGGGGCAAGATCGAGGCGATCCTGGCATCGCATGAGGATCCGGCCGTGTTGTCGAATGAACTCTCGAAGGCCCTCGCACGTGTGCGTGCGGAGTGAGGAGTGACATCTGACGGCTTCCCCCTTCGTGAAGGGGGATCGAGGGGGATTTCCTGTCTCGCCACTCGCCACGTGCCCTGTCGTCGGTCGGAGAGTGGGGGCCTTGACGTTTGCACACATACGTGTAGACTTCCGCGATGAAGCGCACTGAACTCGAGAGACGCCTGAGACATCTCGGGTGGAGGTTTCTTCGTCACGGTGGCAAGCATGACGTGTGGGCGAAAGGCGATCGGGAGGTCATTGTGCCTCGACACAATGAGATCAACGAGTACACTGCCAAGGCCATTCTTAAGGAAGCCGGGGCAGACACGGAGGTTGGGTGAGCGAATGCGTAACCCAACAAGGCTTCCGAGCCAGGATCGAGGAGTGGACGGATGAGGTTTCAGGGCCGCGTGTTCAAGGCAGGGCGATACTGGGCCATCGAGGTGTCCGTTCTGGGCGTTGTCACCCAAGGCAGAACCAAGAAGGATGCGTATCTGATGATCGCCGACGCCATCGAGGCGTTGGTGAACAAGGAAGGATTCACGGTTCAGGTGTATCCCGGAACCGGGGAGTACTTCGAGATCGGCGCATGGGATCAAGGTGCCCTGACCGCCCTGTTGCTTCGTCGCGAGCGCGCCCGCGCCGGTCTGAGTCTCTCGCAAGTCGCCCAGCGAATGAACGCTCGATCTCTCAATGCGTACGCCCGTTATGAACAGGGCCGGTCCGTGCCCACGGTTCAGAAGCTGAGTGAGTTGGTTGCCGCGGTGTCGCCAGATAGGGACTTCGTGCTGGTCGAGAGCCGGGTTTCCGAGAAGTCGGGCAGAGAAGGATCGTCTTGATGTACGCATCCATTCAAGGCCAGCCGAGCAAGGCGTTACGGACCTGGCTGCGTTTCAGCAGACGTAGGTTGGGTTACGCTGCGCTCGCCCAACCCAAATACGGTGCATATCTTGGCGCGAAACCCTGATCCGTGAACTCCCATTGCAGCGACGACCGGAGGGAATGCCCGTGAAACGAGGAATGATGAAGCCGAAGAATCTGTTGAGCCTCCTGAGGAACTGCTTCGGACGACACAGAGGTCGTCGCGGCGTAGCCCACTATGATCGACGGAGGATGCGATGAAGACGTTGGCGGAAATCGTGCAAGAGCTGCCGCCTGAATTGCAGCAGGAAGTGCACGACTTCGCGCAATGGTTGGCTGAGACACGAACGTATCCCAAACGGACGAGGTTGCGACAGGACTGGGCGGGCGCGTTGAGGGATCTGCGCGGGCAATACACCTCGGTGGAGTTGCAGCACAAGGCGCTAGAGTGGCGGGGAGACTGATGACATACCTTGTAGACACGAACGTGTGGCTCGAGCGCCTACTGGACCAAGAGCGTTCTCGGGAGGTTGCGCTTTTCCTTGATGCGACCCGTCCAGCGAGTCTTTCTATGACTGACTTCTGCCTCCATTCCATCGGCGTGGTGTTGACGCGACTGTCGAGAGGAGAGGCCTTCGGGAAGTTTCTGTCTGACACGATTGTGGACTCTGGCGTGAATCTGATCCGCCTCGATGCTGAGGATCTTCGAACGCTGCTCCAGGTACATGGGCGATATGGGCTGGACTTTGATGATGCTTACCAGTACGCCGCCGCCGAGAAGTACAACCTGACCATTGTGAGCCTGGATTCTGACTTCGATCGCACCGACCGCGGCCGGAAGACCCCGGGCGACGTGCTCAAGGAGATGACATCCGGGCCACGCCCGAACCATGAACCGTAAACCGTGCACTGTGAACTCGTCGCGTGGCGACGACCGGAGGGGATGCCTGTGCAACGACGAATGAAGACTCTGCCCGCCCTCGCCCTGATGTTGGCATCGCTGGCCGTGCCCGCCCTCGCCTTGGAACGCCTCGCCGTGCTCGATCTCCGCGCACAGGACGATCGGGTGGATGCGCGGGACGTGGCGCAGATCGGCGACGAATTGCGCACGCAGATCGTTGTCCTCGGCAGCCGTCGAGGCACCTTCAGATGCCTTGATCGCCAAGAGATGGAGTCGCGGCTGCGGGAGATGGCGTTCTCCCTCACGGATTGCGTAGACAACGAGTGCGTGTTGGAGGTCGGGCGTGCCCTGACCGCGAAGAAGATGGTGGCGGGCCAGGTCGGGAAGGTCGGAACCCTATTCAGGATTTCCGCCCACCTTCTCGATGTTGAAACCGGCGAGATCGCGCAAGCCGCGTCGGTGCAGATAACCGGTGGCATCGAGGAAGTGCTGCGGACCGGCGTGCCGCAGATCGTGGCGAAGCTTTTCGGCCTTGCCGAGCCCACACCGACGCGTCCTCCAGCGCCCGAGCCCTCGCGTCCCACGGTTCAACCTCCCGCGACAACCGATGCGGCCGATCTTTTCGCCCAGGCGGGAAAAGCCTATACGGCGGGGAGGTGGCTGGAGGCGCTTCGCCTCTATGAGCGGGTTGACGCGCTCGAGCCCGGCAATCCGGTGGTGGCGATGCGCATCAAGGAGTGCGCTACCAAGGCCGATGAAGCCAGCAAGGCAGCCGAGTATGAGGCGTGGCGGCAGGATGCCCTGCGGAAACGCGACTTCTACGTCGAGACCGCTCGGGGCCTCCTGAACGCCAACCGGTCGTGTGAGGCAGGGAAGTACGTCTTGCTGGCTTTTGCCGGTGATTGGCAGTGGAAGCAGGGAAGAGATCTTGTTGAAGACGTTCTTTGGAAGTCGTCGACGCCTGACCAGTGCTGCGATGCGGACGGGGCGTTCAGTTCGCTCTCACTGGATGCGAAGTATATCAACGACCTGAAGCAGAACGCCCGGCAGGTCTGCGCGGGGCTCAAACCTGGCTCGCTGGTCATCGAAGTCTCGGAGGAGGGGGCTTCGGTGGCGCTGGATGGCTCACGCATCGGCGCAAGCCCGCTTCCGGCGCGCAAGGTCAAGGCTGGGAGTCATCAGATAGCTGCGACGAAGCAGGGCTTCCAGGATGCGCGGACCACCGCGGTGGTCTCGCCGGGAGCGACGGTGACGGCATCGCTGAGGCTGGTTCCCGACACCGGTGCCGCCGACATTCTGTCTACCCCCACGGGGGCTCGGGTAGTGGTCAATGGCGTCGAGATCGGCGTAACTCCTCTTCAGGGCGTGCGCCTGCCGGTGGGTCGGCAACCGATCACGCTGACCATGCCGCGGCACGAGTCGTGGAGTGGATGGCTTGATCTCGGCCCCGAGCGTGCGACGCGGCTTTCGGAGACGCTGCTCCCCAAGACCAAGGGCAAGGCGCTGGCACGATCTGCCGCACTCCCGGGCTGGGGACAGCGCTACATGGAGCATCCGGGACGGGGATGGGCGTACACGGTAGTGCAGATCGCGGCGGTCGGCGCGGCCGTGTACGGCTACTCGGCGCACAGTTCCGCCCTCGACGAATACGACGAGGCGCGGGCCGCGTTCGTGAACGCGACTGCGGGTCACGAGGCCCTGTGGGAGACGATGGAGGCGAAGCACCAAGAAGCGACCGACACGCAGAAGACCGCGAACCTGACGATGTCGCTGGCGTTGGGCATCTACCTCTGGAATCTCGCCGATGCGCTGCTGTTCTGAAGAGTGAAGAGTGAAGAGTGAGGAGAGTGCTGCCTCGTCGGAGTCTTTGGAGCTCGGCGTGGACGCCGCAGAGCGGCGTCCACGTAGGTTGGGTTAGCGAATGCGTAACCCAACATTGACCTGTGGAAAGTGACGTGACGATGACCGAACAGGACAAGCAGGCGGTCAAACGGATGCTGGCGCAGTGTTTGAGTCGTGATCGCGAGGTCACCAAGGTCGTGGTGTTCGGGTCATTCCTGACCAGCGAGACGCCACATGACATCGACGTGGCGGTCTTCCAGGACAGCGGGGAGGGCTACCTCCCTCTCGCCCTGAGGTATCGCAAGAGGACACGCGCCGTCTCTCGGATCATTCCTCTCGATATCATACCCGTCGGCTCGCGTGCCGGGAGCGGGCCATTCCTTGCGGAAATAGCCAAGGGAGAGGTGATCTATGAGCGGTGAGTCTCTTCGCTGGCTGAGCTACGCCGCGGAGAACCTACGATCCGCCGAGGTCTTGCTGGAGAGTGGATTGTACAACCCGAGTCTGCAGAATGCGCAACAGGCCGTCGAGAAATGCCTCAAGTCCCTCCTCATTCGGCACTCGCTGGAGTTCAAACGGACGCATAGCATTGCGGGCCTCAGAGCGCTCCTTGCCGAAGCCGGTGTGGTGGTTGACCTGAGCGATGACGAATGTGATCTGCTCGATTCGATCTATCTTCCGTCGAGATACCCTCTCGGCAGTGCTCTGCCGGATTTCGAACCCGATGAGGAGCTGTGTCACCGGTGCAGCGAGATCGCCGAACGAGTGCTGAATGCCGCTGGGTTATGAGACGATGTCGTCAGTTGGAGCCCCGGATCCAGCGGAGCTGGACCAAGCGCCGACAGGCGCGAACGAACTGAGAGCTGAGAGCGGATAGTCGATAGCAGATAGCTTCGAGCGGAGCTCGGACACGGGAGGATGAGATGCGAACATTGTTGATCGTGGCGGGTCTGGCGACGATTGGGTTCTTGTTGGTCCCACGTTGCGCCAAGGAGCCGACGGCGTTGCCAGCGCAGGAGTGGATTGACCTACTGTCGCCGACGCAGGGAACTACCTGGACGGTCGGCGACACCGCCAGCGTCACCTGGACCTCCCGCGGAACCTCGGGCCAGGTGAAGATCGAGCTGAGCCGAGGCGGGTCATCGTGGACAACTCTTGGGACCGTTTCTGCCAGTGCAAACGCATACGACTGGGTCGTGACCGGGCCTGAGGCAACCGGGTGTCGGGTGCGGGTGAGTGATTCCGCCGACGGGAGCCCAAGCGTCCAGAGCGGCGCCCTTGCCATCAGCGAGTTCCACTCCCTTCTCGACATGGTCTCCCTCTCAGGCGGGACGTTCCAGATGGGGTCGACGTCGTCGTGGGCGTACTCCTGGGAGCAGCCGGTGCACCAAGTGACCGTATCGGCCTTCTCCATTGCCAAGGATGAAGTGACGCAGGCCCAGTATCAGGAGGTGATGGGGACGAATCCGTCGTATTTCCAGGGGGCGAACCGGCCGGTGGAGCAGGTGACATGGTGGGATGCGGCGAAGTTCTGCAATGCGTTGAGCGCGAGGGAGGGGTTGACGAAGTTCTACAACGATGATGATTTGAACAGTCAGGCGAGCACGGTGCGGATGACGTGGAGTGCGAACGGGTATCGGTTGCCGACCGAAGCGGAGTGGGAGTATGCGTGTCGTGCGGGGAGCACGACAGACTTCTACAACGGGAACCTGACGAATCCGTACTGTGAGCCATTGGATCCGAACCTGGATCTTATCGGGTGGTACTGCGGGAACTCGAACGACCAGACCCACGACGTGGGCGGCAAGCAGCCGAACACGTTTGGGTTGTACGACATGAGCGGGAACGTATGGGAGTGGTGCAATGACTGGTATGGGGACTATTCCTCGGGGTCGCAGACCGATCCGACTGGGCCGAGCAGCGGGTCGACCCGGGTGCGACGCGGCGGCAGCTGGTACAGCTACGCGCAGAGCTGCCGCTCCGCGTACCGCTACGACTACTCGCCCGGCTACAGCTACTACGACATCGGCTTCCGTCTCGTTCGCCGTTAGGTTTGGGATTTTGAAATTCTTACCTTTTGCGGGTCTTGGGCGCGGGGCCACAGCCGACGCGGCAGCGAAGCGGAGCCGCGGGCTGTGGCCCCGCGGGAGACGCCGGAGCGCCCTTGGGCGTTCCGGCGCAGCCGAAAATGGCGGATCTTCCCGATAGCGGTCTCGATCACCGTTTGAGGATCTTCACGGTGGCGTTCGACGCGGAGACGAAGACATTCCGCGATGAGGAGCTACGGCTGTTCCTGGCCGGCAGGCGGCTCCTGCGCTCGGAAGCCGCGTTCTTCCAGGTGGACGGCGTTCCCTTTTGGTCGGTGCTCTTGGAGTATCGGGAGGGGCCGCACGAAGGAGAACCCAAGGAGGAACCGCTGGCCGGGCCGGCGGGAGCGCTCATGGAGCGGCTTCGCGAATGGCGCAAGGAGGAGGCCGCGCGGCGAGGGCTTCCCGTGTACGTGATCGCCACGAACAGCGAGCTTCGGCAGGTGGCTGCCCGCATGCCGCACTCGTTCGAGGGGCTGCGTTCCATCAAGGGTTTCGGGAAGCGCAAGATAGAGGAGTACGGCGCCGCGATTCTGGAGGAGGTCAAATCGTTCGTAGGGGAGCGCGCGCGCGCCGAAGGAGGCAGCCCTGATGCGTGAAGACTATCCGGTGTTCGTGCACTGGTATCGCTTGCTGGATTGGATCCTCGACACCGTGGAGCGCTTCCCCAAGAGCGC
>JAFGKV010000255.1 GCA_016928395.1 Candidatus Fermentibacterota bacterium
CGCCCGTCGCGAGGCTCGTACCATGCTGTCTGCAGCATATGCGGCGAGGAGAAGAACTTCCCCGAACAGGAACCCCGGTACAGATTCGCTACGCAGAGGAAGCCGGTTCCACCGCCGATCGCGGACACCACACCGCTGGGTGGTTGAAGGCGCACGTAAGGAAACCTGGGGACAGCCCAGACCCCACTCCCCATCAGGCGGACACTGTTCTGTCTTTCCCTCGAAGGCGGGGAGAGGGAATCCAGGACGTGACTTGTCTGTATCTGCTCTCTCTTCAACCCCTTGGAATCCCCCATTTCGCCTGAGACAAATCTTCGATGCTCCTGAGGCGTCCGCCTTTGGCGGATTGGGGGTAGAATAGTAAACGCAGAGGGGCTTCGACCCTCTTCTCCTGAGGCGCATCTTCGATGCACGCCCCAATAGATGGAGCTTGCGCAGCAGAGCGCCGGGTAGCCGACCCGACGGCCAGAAGAGAAACGGCAATTGTGGCGCACTTCTTCGCTTGGTATGATGGGGCCGACAATGTCAGACACCGAGGGCACTGTAAGCGTTCAACACTCCGGGCGAGATCCGGAGATGGCACTTCGGGCTAGGCTTGGCATTCCGGCAGATGCGAGGCGGATCATCGTGTTCGCGGAGTCCAGCCACTGGGACCCGAACTGGAGGTTCACTTCAGAGGAGTACTTCGAACGGCTGGTCGGTCCCAACCTCGATAAGGCCGTCAGCGAGCTGCTCAGGGAGCCACGCCGCGTATTCTCGATCGAGTGCGTCTTCTTTCTTCGCATGTACTGGGACAAGAGGCCCGAGAAGCAGGATACCGTCCGGACGCTGGTCAACGAGGGCCGGCTCCGCCTCACCTCAAGCGGAGTTACCACCGCCGACACCCTGTTGCCCGGCGCCGAGGCGATCCTGCGGGACCTGCTGATTGGCCAGGAGTGGCTCCGCTCCAACGGCATGTCGCAGGAGCCATCAGTGGCTTACTTCCCCGACAGCTTCGGCCATTCCCCGGCCCTGCCGTCGCTTCTCAAGGCGGCCGGTTTCAGCCTGGCTGCCATAACGCACGTCGACGGCATGCTGCATCCCAGTTCCTATCACGAGTTGATCTGCAAGCGGTTCCCCCGGCCGCACTCCAGCGCGGCACTGTTGATGAAGGAGAGCCGATGCGCCGATTTCATCTGGCGTGGCCCGGACGGAGCCGAGGTCCTGTGTCATTGGAACGTGCATGACTACCGTCAGGGTGACATGCTGGCTCACCGCGGAATCGCGCGGGTGCATCTCTTTCCGACGGCAATTCACGACCCTTCCGACCGGAATGTGTCAGGCAAAATCCGGCGCTTTGCGCGCCAATTGGCCTCCTACTCTTCAACGCCGTACCTGTTCTGTCCCGTCGGCGGCGATTTCATCGACACCATCCCCGACCTCGTGGCCTTGCTGGACCGCTACAATCGAATTCACTACCCCGCCACCGGCATGTGGGCCCTCAACGCCGGGTTGGATGATTATCTGGCGCTGGTCGATTGCCGCCGTGATGTGCTACCCGTCCTCGAGCTTGATCCCAACCCGCGCTGGATGGGGTTCTATGCCTCCCGCCCCACTCTGAAGAGGAAGTGCCATGAACTGGTTGACCTGTTGTTGCTCGCCGAGCAGCTCGCTGTCCTGCCGGAGAACGAGGGGCAGGCAGAGCAGACAACCAAAGACATCGAAGAAGCCTGGTGGCACGCCGCCGCCTCCAACCACCATGACTTCGTCACCGGCACAGCGACTGACCACGTGGTGCGCACCGAACAGGAGCCGTGGCTCGACAAGGGGATAGCGGAGGCCAACGCCGCCATCGAGGGTCTGGCGCCGCGGGGTGACCGGCGGGTGAGGACTACATCAGCGCCGCTCCCAGAGTGGCGCCGGCATGGCGACATTCTGGAGATAAGCACGCCCCGCTACGTCATCGAGCTTGCGGAGAACAAAGGCGGCTCAATCCTTCGCGCCTGGAACCCGGTCACGCAAGCACCACTCCTGTCGGTGTCCAACTACCTGGTCAGTTACCGGGATTCCGGCGGCTTGTGGAGAATGGGTCATGAGTTCTGTGGCGGGTCACTCAAGGAGGCTGGTCGCTCGTCCAACCGCCCCGCCCCGCTGGAGGTGTATGACCGTGACGGCTGCCTGGAGGCTGCCTGTACCGTTGAGGTGGACGGCCAGACGGTTCGTCAACTGTACCGATTCAGCTCAGGCTCGACCGCAGTCAGATTCCGGGTGGAGGGACAAGCTGCCGAACGCCGCACGGTGACCATACGGTTTGGCACCGGCCTGGCTCCCAGCCGGATGGCCATGGATGTGCCCGGCGGCATCGCGCTGAGGCCGCTGCAGAAGATATACGCCCCGACGTTCTGGCCTGCCCAGAGTCTCGTCCATTTCCAGGACAGCGCCAGCGGCAGGGGTATTGCCCTCTGCCTGGCTATGCCTGGGGCTGTGGCCTGTCGGCCTGACGGAACACTGGAACTGGTGGCCCTGCGCAACGCTACTTCTGAGCGTGCCTTCGGTTTCCTGCCGCTCCTCGGGATGACGGTGTCCGGTCATGAGCGATCCCGCCATGTCTGCGAATATGCGCTGCTGTTCACCGAAGCCGGCGACTGGCGTGAGAACTCCATCCCGCTGATGGCCCGGAATCTCCTCGCCCGCCCGTGGGACTCAAGCGCCCGTGCCGGACTGCGCGAGCTGGCTGCGTCTCTGGTGACCACCGATCAGCCGGAAGTCATGGTAACTGCGGTCAAACCCGCCTCGCGCGGAGGCGGGACCATAGTGCGCCTGAGTACCTGCGCGCCTGCTGGTCTGCCTGTCGAGGTGAACGTTCGCGGCCGCCCATTGAAGGCCGCCTTTCTCTGTGATGCACGTGAGCGCGACCTTGGGCCGTTGCCGATCACCGGGCAGGGCGTGCGGCTGACCATGCCGGGCGCCATTGCCTCCGTTCGGATGTTGACTTGAACGACAGCGCGCATGCCCGGTCGCGCGGATTCCTGAATCCGCATACTCTCCACTTGCAGGCCCGCGATCCTGGCGGCGCACCGCTCCCGGGTGAGCACGATTCGGGTCGATTGCCGCCGGGGACTAGTCCTCGAAGGCAAACCTCCAGATGCAGACGGGTTCGCCGGGCGTCCTCTCGAAGCTTTCGGGTATCTTGAGCAGGTCCACCTTGATCTTGCGCTGGCCGGGGTAGTTCAGCATGGTCATCGCATATCTGGGCTCCACGTACTGGCAGACATACCGCAGCATGTTGATATCGTCAAACATCAGTTTCTTGTCCATTACGGCACACCGGTCGTAACGCAGTATGACCTCGCTGTCGCTCTTCACTTCATATAGACCGGGATAGTGGTCGGCCATGTTGTCCATGCAGAGGCCGCCTGCCTTCACCCTGCCCTCGACGGTATCCGCGTTGAGTCTGGATACCTCGGCTATCCTGGCGAATATGGGTGGGTTCACTTCCTCCATGGTCCTGGCCAGCAGGTCCGCGGCTTTGAGCATATCCATCCCTTCTATCTGCGACCCTATGCCGATGACCTTGTTGGTGAACAGCTCCCATTTCTCCTGCCACTGTCTCATCATTTTCAGCGTGTCGCTCTTCGACCTCGCGGAGACTTCCACCGTCTTGCCGAAAACCGGAGGTTCCACTTCCTCATTGACCCTGGCCAGCAACTCCTCGGCTTTCTGCCGGCCAACACCGTCCATTTGGGATCCCACCTTGACCAATCCCTTGGTGAACGCTTCCCATTGCTCCTGCCACAAGGCCATGATCTTCGACAGGAACTCTGTCGAGAATTCCTCCCATGGCACCCTGTCCCCGATCGGACCGCTGAAATCGTTTCGCTCCCTGGCCATGCTGGTGCCCCCTTTCACGATGATTCGTTGCAGCCTGGAAACGCCGGG
Source organism: Candidatus Fermentibacterota bacterium (assembly GCA_016928395.1). Taxonomy (GTDB): domain Bacteria; phylum JAFGKV01; class JAFGKV01; order JAFGKV01; family JAFGKV01; genus JAFGKV01. Next base: position 3,919 of record JAFGKV010000255.1, read on the forward strand.
CCCGGTAGCTCTACTACTTCATATCCTGCAGCACCCGCTGCGCGCCGTTCCAGCCCGGCACGCAGGTGATGCCCGGACCGGGGTGGCAGGCGGAACCGCACATGTACAGGCCCTTGATGGGCGTGGTGTACCCTCCCCAGCCGGGCACGGGGCGGTCGGTCCACATCTGCCCGGGATGTATCAGTCCCGAGGCGAAGTCGCCACGCGTGACGCCGTAGGTGCTCTCGAAGTAGCGCTGGTCCAGGACCACCTTGTCGATGATGGCGCGGCGGAAATTCGGAGCATACCTGGCTATCTGGTCGATGGCCCGCTCCGCCATCAGCCGGCTGAGCTCCTTCTGTTCATTGGGCGGCGCGCCGAACGGGGCGTAGTGCGAGAAGAGAGTGGCCGTGTAGTAGCCCGCCGGCGCCAGGCTGGGGTCCAGAACGCTGGGGAAGCCGCAGTAGGCCACCGGCTCGTCGGGCACCTGCCCCTGCCGGGCCTGCTCATAGCAGCGGGCCAGATGCTCCGGCGACGGAATGTAGGCCATGATCCAGCGGACATTGTTCTCGTTGGCGAACGCGACATGGCCGGTGAACTCGGGCATCTCCTTCAGCGTCATATGGACCTGGATGTATCCGTTCTGGTATTCGATCTCCTTCACCGCATGCACGTAGTCGGAGGGAAGACGGTCTTCACCCACCAGGCCCAGGAACGTGGCCCGGGCGTCGATGCTGGACAGCACGACCCCGGCGGACAGCTTCTCACCGTTCTTGAGCTCAACGCCCGCGGCCTTCCCCTTCTCGATAAGCAAGCTTCTGATTGGAGCCTCGTACTTGATCTTGCCGCCGTGGTCCTCGAACGCCGTCACCAGCGATTGAGAGAAGGCCCCGATGCCGCCTTTCGGGGTGCGGAAGTCGTACGCGTCGCCCATACAGTAGTGATAGGCCAGCGAGAGCGCACTGCCGGGCGAGAAAGGGCTCTTGTGGGTCCCGTCAATGGTGGAAGCACTGAGCGAGGCCTGGATGATGCGGTGCTTCGAGGGGTCAGGGAAGAACTGGCGGATGATGTCTATGCTCCGGCCCTGGAAGACCTTCAGGATGATGCTCCTGGTCTCGTCGTCGGGGGCCTCGGCGATCAGCCTGTCCAGGGGCCGGGGCTCGGTGAAGAGGTCCTTGTCGATGGCGGCCTTGAACTTCTGCAGGAAGTTGTACAGCCCCGCCAGCCCCTCCAGGGCGTCCATGCCGTGGTCCTTCATCAGGTGGTTGGTTATCTCGTTGGTGTCCGTGTAGCCGACGAAAGGCACGTCC
>JAFGKV010000256.1 GCA_016928395.1 Candidatus Fermentibacterota bacterium
GGAGGCCTTCTGGAGCCGGGGGAGGTCTTTCTCCGGCACGCCGTTCGCGCGGAGGATTTCTGCCGTCTGGTCAAGTAGTCCGTCCATGTTCATGTAACGGGAGTCGATGAAGTCCTTCTCGATCTGGTGCAGAGCCACCTTGGCGCCGGAGGCCTGAACCAGCCGCCCTGCCAGGCCGTAGTGATCGGGGTGGAAATGGGTGATGAGTATCAGGGTTATGTTCTCGAACCCGAGGCCGATCTCGCGCAATTGCCGCTCCATGGCCGAAAAGGCCTGGTTGGTGTTCCAGCCGGTGTCGACCAGCAGCCACCCCTTGTCCCCCTGGATGAGGTAGGCGTTGACGGCCAGCTGGTCAAGCTGAAGCGGGAAGGGCAGCTTCAGCAGGTGTATGCCCGGGAGGATCTCCATGGCTTACTTGCCCAGGCTGAAGAAGGCCTGCTGCCCGGGGAAGCGGCCCTCGGGGCCCAGTTCCTGCTCGATCCGGAGAAGGCGGTTGTACTTGCAGTTCCTTTCGGAGCGGCAGGGAGCACCGGTCTTGATCAGTCCGGTATTCATGGCGACGGCGAGGTCGGCGATCGTAGTGTCCTCGGTCTCGCCGGAGCGATGGCTGATCACGGAGGTCCAGCCCACCTGACGGGCTCTGCGGATGACCTTGATGGATTCAGTGAGGGTGCCGACCTGGTTGGGCTTCACCAGGACGGAGTTGGAGGCGTGGCCGGTTATGCCCCGTTCCAGACGCTTCATGTTGGTGGCGTACAGGTCATCACCGACGAGCTGCACCTTCTGGCCGAGCTTGTCCCGCAGGGCGTGCCAGCCTTCCCAGTCATCCTCCGCCATGCCGTCCTCGATGCTGATGATGGGGAAATTGGCCACCCATTCGGCGTAGTAGTTCACCATATCCTTGCTGGTCAGGGAGGCCTTCTCTTTGGCCAATTGGTACTTGCCCTGCTCATAGAAGGAACTGGCTGCCGGGTCGAGGGCGATGAAACAGTCCTTGCCCGGCTTGTAGCCGGCTTTCTCGATGGCCTTGATGATCATTTCGACGGCCTGGCGGTTTGATTTCATAGAGGGGGCGAACCCGCCTTCGTCGCCCACGTTGGTGTTCAGTCCGTTCTCCTGCAGCACTGACCTGAGGGCGTGGTAGACCTCGCTGCCGATTCGCAAGGCTTGAGCGTAGTTTTCCGCCCCGCTGGGCACCACCATGAACTCCTGAAGGTCGGTGGAGTCGTGAGCGTGCTTCCCGCCGTTGAGGATATTGAGCATGGGCACCGGCAGAGTGCAGGCGGCGCTGCCGCCTAGGTGGCGGTACAGGGGAATATTGAGGAACTTGGCAGCGGCGTGCGCTGCCGCGAGGGACACGCCGAGTATGGCATTGGCACCCAGCCGTGATTTGTCGTCCGTACCGTCAAGAGCAATCATTTTCTGGTCGATGCTGATCTGGTCCGTGACCGAGATGCCGACGACGGCTGCCCTGATTTCCTGGTTGACGTTCTTCACTGCCTGAAGGACGCCGAGGCCGCGGTAGCGCTTCTTGTCTCCGTCACGCAACTCCAGCGCCTCGTATGTGCCGGTGCTGGCTCCCGAGGGAACGGTGGCCACCGCCGATGTGCCGTCAAACAGCTTGACCTCCACCGCCACCGTGGGGTTGCCCCGTGAGTCCAGGACTTCCCAGGCGGCAACGTCTTTGATCGTCCCTGTTCTTGACAACATGACTAGTCCCTCCTCTTTCCTGCCGCTGCAATGGCTTTCTCGACGGCTTCCTCTGCATCCCGCGCCGGGATTATGGACCGGTCCGCCTGTCCGTGGAGGGAGAGGTCCCAGGTGCCGAGTCCTATCACTTCGATACCGTTCTGAAGTGCGAGAGCGATCTCAGACAGCGTGCCGTAGCTGCCGTCTACGGCGATGACTGCCTGGGCGGTCTTCACCACGATGGCATTCCGGGCATGCCCCATGCCGGTGACCACGGGAACGTCCACGTGGGGGTTGGCTGATCGGCGGTCATCTCCGGGCAGGATGCCCACGGTGAGCCCGCCGGCCGCCTTGGCCCCGCGGCAGGCGGCCTCCATGACGCCGCCCATTCCCCCGCATACCAGCGTGGCTCCCCGGCTGGCCAGCCCCCGCCCCACCGCCTCCGCCACCCGGGCATCTTCTGCGGAGCAGGTGCTGCCACCGACAACAGCAACGAACATGTGTGGCATTTGCTGGTCTGACCTCTCCTGGGTCTAGGAGGGTTCAACGGGCCAAATTATAGCACCCCGATCGTGGAGGTAACAACACGTGCCAAAGGCCGGCCTCACTGGCGACGAGGACCTTGGTGCGAATGGCAGGCCCTGTCTCCGGGGGCTTGTGCCGGAGGCGGCAGTGAGTGACAATTGGGTTCAATGCTCGATAGGAGAAGCCACCATGAGTGAAACGATTGCAGTTGAGACGATCGGAACAATCCACTCCCCGTTCAAGAGACTGGAGAACATGCCTGTCCAATCCCTCGGCGCTCTGAGCGCCGAGGGCACGGTGGTGGTCGAGGAGAGATCTGCGGAAGGCCTGCGGGATCTTGACGGATTCAGCCACATCTACCTGGTGTACCGTTTTCACAAAGCGACGCGTACGGAGCTTCAGGTGGTTCCATA
>JAFGKV010000257.1 GCA_016928395.1 Candidatus Fermentibacterota bacterium
ACCGGGAGTGCCGGAGGTGGTGAGCCCCATCGATGGCGCGACGTTGACCGACCAGCCAAGCCCGGTGCTGGTGGTGGGAGGATCGGTCGATCCGGACAGCGGCGATGTGGTCACGTATGGGTTCCGGGCGTATCGGGACAGGTTGTGCACCGACATGGTCGCCTCGGCCGAACGGGTCCCCGCCGTTGGCGGCAGGGCCGAGTGGTGCGTGGACGTGTCGTTGGCGGATGGGGACTACTGGTGGCGTGCGTATGGTGACGACGGGAAGGAGTGGGGGCTGATGACGCCGGCGGCGAGGTTCACGGTGGAGACCAGCGAGGAGGGGCTGCCGAGGGAGGTACGGCTGCACGGGCCGAGCCCGAACCCGTTCGGGAACGAGACGACGATACGGTATGACCTCCCGACAAGGAGCGAGACGAGGCTGGGGGTCTTTGACCTGATGGGGCGCCAGGTGCGGGTGTTGATCGATGGCGAGCGGGGACCGGGGCGGTTGAGCGTGACGTGGGATGGTCGCGACGGCGTGGGCGGAAGAACGGCGAACGGCTTCTACGTCATGAAGCTGACATCGTGTGGCTCAAGCAGCTCCGTCCCCGTGGTGGTGCTGGGAAGGGCGCGATGACGCGGAGAAAGGGCCCGGTGCTGTTGTCTCAGGCGATCCCATTGGGGATCTTCATGGAGGTGTGCTGATGACATGCCCAAAGCGTGCGATCGTGATGTTCGCTGTGGTCGTTGGGGCGGGGACACTGCCTGGCACCGCAGACGAGGATTGGGTGACCGAGGGTGTCGACTGCCCGCACTTCGTCGTCAACATCAAGGAACGGGGCCTCTGCGTCGACACGGAAGGGAACCCTCACATGGTCTATGGCGGCCGGGATGGTTTCTACTACGCGCGCCGCGACCCGACGGGCTGGCATGTGGAGCAGATCGCCGGCCTGTGCGGGGAGTACATCTCCGTATCGCTGGTGCTCACCGCCGGAGACGAACCTCACATCGCATTTTCGGGCGACAGAGAGGATGGACCGGGCTCGTATCTGGGCTATGCCGCCAGAGACGCCGCGGGGTGGCATTTGGCGATGGTCGACAGCGCCGGTGACACAGGCGGATTCCCTTGTCTGGCCATGGACGGGCTCGGCCGCCCCCACATAGCCTACCATGCCAATGAATGGGCGCCAGGTTCGCTCAGGTATGCAGTGTGCGACGAGGGTTCATGGCTCATCGAGACCATTGAGGTACCTGAGACGCCCGGGGTCGGCCTCTCGTTGGCGGTGGATTCGTATGACTACCCCCACCTCTCCTATGTGGACGGTGTCAACGGCGCGCTGATGTATGTGTACTTCGACGGCATCATCTGGGATCGTCAGGTGGTCGATGGGCAAGGCAGGGCGGGCATGCACAATTCCATCGTGCTGGATGCTCAAGACCATCCGCACATCGCGTACTACGACGAGCGGACACACGATCTCAAGTATGCTCGATTGGATGGGATCACGTGGTTCACCGAGGTAGTCGACAGCATCGGTTCCGTCGGCCAGTATTGCTCGCTGGCGTTGGACGAAGCTGCCGTCCCGAACATCAGCTATCAGGATGCCACGACTCCTTCGCTGAAACACGCCGCCAAGTCCGGGCAGTTGTGGATCCTCGAGACCGCAGTCACCGGGATCTATCCCGTGGGCTCGTCTTTGGCCTTCGGGCCCGACGGTGCGGTCTGCATCGGTTTCACCGACGTGAGCCAGGAGCTTGTCGGCCTCGTGTGCAAAGAGGGAGCGGGATGGGAACTCCAGGAAGTGGAACGCGCGGGAGTCGTCGGCGACTGTCAGACTCTGGTGCTGGATGCAGCCGGCACTCCCCATCTGCTCTACTACGAGGCCCTGCGTGGGCAGGTTCGGCATGCGTGGCAGGTTCGGGAGGGATGGCTGATCGAGGTCGTCGACGACGGTTCCGTGGGCGAATCCATCTCTGCGGGGATGAGCCCGTCGGGCGTGCTGCACGCGGGCTATTGGGACGGCGCCAACGCCGACCTCACGCATGCCTGGCATGATGCCTCCGGATGGCATACAGAAACGGTGGATGCGGCGGGGCAGGTCGGCCGGTACGCATCGGTGGCCGTGGACGAAGCCGGATGGCCGCAAATCGCCTACTTCGATGATTCGAACACTGCCCTGAAGCATGCTCGGCTCAGCAGCAGCGGGTGGATCATTGAGCAGGCAGCCACTGCGGGGGGGCGCACCCCATGCATCGCTCTTGACGCGGATGAGCTTCCCCACATCAGCCATTACGACGGTGCGGCGAAAGACCTCAAGTACTCGTATGCGGACGCCTCGGGATGGCACACGGAGAGCATCGACAAGCCCGGCGACGTGGGGAACTGCAGCTCGATCCTGATCGACGGGGCAAGGCGGCCCCACATCAGTTACACGGAAACGATCTCGGGAACGTGTCCAGGGCTCGCAATGTTGAGGTACGCGCATTTCGATGGGAGCGCTTGGCTCATTGAGACCGTTGCGGAGGCGAAATGGTGGAATGCAACGTCTATCGCGCTGGATGATGCCGGTCGAGTGTGCATCGCCTTTGGGGCCTTTGGGAGCGGCCTTTCCCTGGCGACGAAAGGCAGCTCGGGATGGGATGTGCAGGAGTCCTGCCCAAGCCCGGGAGGCATCGGCCCTTCGCTGGCCTTCAACGACGATGGCCGCCCCTGCATTGTACACGGAGACAATGCTGCCAAGGATCTTCTCTACACCTACTCGATCGGTGTCGGCACTGAAGACCATGGGGCCGGACCACACACAGGCGCGCTGCTGTCGATCAGCCCCAACCCTGCGCGGGATCGGGTGTCGATCGTGTATGATAACGGTGAAGCCGGGCCCGTCACGCTGGGGGTCTACGACCTCTCGGGGAGACTTCTGCGTGGGGAACGGAGAGGCTTTCGATCGACCAGATGGGAGATTCCCGATGGCCTCCTCCCGAACGGCACCTACCTGATTCGCCTGGAAACGCCTTCGAGGGAGACGCAGCGCCGGCTGGTGGTGGTGCGGTAGATCCGGGGTCTGCTTTCGGGAGAGTGCAGACAAGTCCGGTCTTTGCCGGGCGACTCCAGGATCCATGGGACGGCCGGAGGGTTCCTGCCGCGACTTCCCATGGTAGTACCCGGTACTATGCTTCGCCTTGCTTCCCGCCGTCGACTGGGCATACATTCCGAGTGATCGTGTTGCATCCCTTCCGCCGCACGGGAAAGTCAGATAGCCTCCCCGAACATTAGGCGGGGCATCCGATGCTTGTGCTAGACCGTGCAGGAGGTTCGCGTCTATGTTAGCTCAGTATCTTCGTGCAGCAATGCACCACGCTCGATACGAGATTCTCGAGGACGATGGGACGTTTTTTGGAGAAATTCCCGAGTGTCGTGGAGTCCATGCGAATGCCGGCACTCTTGAGGAGTGCCGGGAAACACTCGAGGAGGTGCTCGAGGAGTGGATTCTGTTGAGAGTGAGCCGCGATCTCCCGTTGCCGACGATCGACGGTGTTGAACTGAATGTAAAGGAAGAAGTCGCGGCCTGATGGCCGGACTGGGCCCGATCTCGCGAGCGGAGCTCGTGCGAGCCTTGAGAGCTCTCGGTTTCGATGGCCCCTATTCGGGCGGGAAGCACAATTCCCGCGGACGAATAGCACCAGCAGACTTCAACACGGTGGTCCGGGAGTTCTCGTCAACGGAGACTGACGGAACATCACGGTGAACATGAAGACAGGAGATTCCAGCAGATGACAACCAGCTACTCTTCGAGGGCCATGGCTGCCCTGATCATTGTGTGGGCATGCGCAGCCCTTGCCCAGCCACCCGCCAGCTTCGACCTGCGCGATGTCAATGGCATCAATCTCGTCACCAGCGTGAAGTCACAGATCCAGGGCACGTGCTGGACCCATGGCGCCATGGCTGCCATGGAGGGCAACCTCCTGATGACCGGGGCATGGGCGGCGGCCGGCGAAGTCGGCGAGCCTGACCTGGCCGAGTATCATCTTGATTGGTGGAACGGCTTCAATCAGCACAACAACGATGACATCGTGCCGCCCTCGGGCAGTGGCCTGACCGTGCATCAAGGCGGAGACTACATGGTGACGGCGGCGTACGTGGCACGGGGCGAGGGCGCGGTGCGCGATATCGACGGCCAGTCCTTCAATGCCCCGCCCGAGCGCTGGGCGCCAGGCTATCACCTCTACTACCCCCGCGACATCGAGTGGTACGTAGCCGGGGATGACCTCTCCAACATCGAGACGATCAAGTATGCCGTCATGGAACACGGGGTCATGGGCACGTGCATGGCGTACAATGTCGCCTTCATCAATAGCGAGCACGTGCACTATCAGCCGCCGAGCAGCAGTATGGACCCGAATCATGCCGTGGCCATCGTGGGCTGGGATGACGCGAAGCAGTGCGGCGCGCCCGCACCCGGAGCGTGGCTGTGCAAGAACAGTTGGGGTGAAGACTGGGGAAACGGCGGCTTCTTCTGGATCTCATACTACGACAAATGGTGCTGCAAGCATCCCGAGATGGGCGCCGTATCGTTCCAGGAAGTCGAGCCGCTCCACTACGACCGGATCTACTCCCATGACTACCATGGGTGGAGGGACACCAAGACTGACTGCTTTGAGGCGTTCAATGCCTTTGCCGCGGATGACGACGAGTTGATCGAAGCCGTGAGCTTCTGCACGGCTGCCGACAGCGTCTGGTACGAAGCAATCATCTACGGTGCTTTTGACGGGGAGCTGTCGGATGAGCTGGGGGGTTCGTCGGGATTCATTCAACGTCGCGGGCTCCACACCGTGAACGTGCCGGTACCCATCCTCATACGCGCGGGGGAGGGCTTCTTCGTCTGGCTCTCGCTCTCCCAAGGCGGCCAGGCCTTCGATCGCACCTCCGACATCCCCGTGCTCCTGGGGGCATCGTACAGGGTCATCGTGGAATCCAGTTCCCAGCCGGGGCAAAGCTTCTACCGGATGAACGGCGAATGGGAGGATCTCTACGAGGTAGATTCCTCGGCCAACTTCTGTATCAAAGCGCTAGCGACCCATACCGGAATCAGAGTGAGCCCCGAGGAGGCCTTCCGGGCGACGGGCGAGATAGGAGGCCCGTTTGAGCCGGCGAGCACCGTGTACTGTGTGACGAATCGCTGCCTGGAGACGATGACCTATGAGGTCTCCTGCGACTCGTTGCCTGCCTGGCTTGCGATCACGGGACCAATCTCGGGAACACTGGCTCCCGGCGATTCGGCGCAGATCACGGTCGTTATCGAACAAAACGAAGCGACCCTGCTGCCGGCCGGCGCCCATTCCGCACGCATCTCTTTTGTCAATACCACCAATCATCTGGGCGACACCAGCAGGTCGGTGATCCTGGCCGTGGGCCAGCAGCGAGTGTATCACCAGTGGCTGCTGGATGAAGACCCTGGCTGGACCACCGAGGGAGCCTGGGCCTTCGGCCAGCCGACCGGAGGCGGCGGCAGCCACGGCGGGCCTGACCCGACGGCCGGGTACACCGGTGTGAACGTTTACGGCTACAACCTGACGGGCGATTACCCCGACGACCTGCCGGCCCGCCACCTGATTACCACTGCCATTGACTGCACCGATCTGTACAATGTGCGGCTGCGATTCTGGCGGTGGCTGGGCGTCGAGACGCCGGAGTATGATCAGGCATCCATCAGTGTATCCGGCGATGGGATCAGCTGGACCAGGGTCTGGACGAACCCTGCCGAGATCACTGATCAGTCGTGGGTGGCGCAGGAGCTCGACATCTCCGCAATGGCCGATAACCAGGCCACGGTGTATGTGCGCTGGACCATGGGGCCCACCGATGAGGGATGGACCTACTGCGGCTGGAATATCGACGATATCCAGATCCTCGCCCATGCCGAAGGCGAGGTGCCGTGGAGCGGCGACGAGAGCCTCACGACCCCGGAGGTCTTGAGAATCGAATCGATCCGACCGAATCCGACGGGCGGGGCGGCAGCTATCCGCTACACCCTACCGGAGGCATCACATGTCACGGTCACACTCTATGACATCCAGGGCCGGCGCGTGGCCACGATGCTCGACGAGGCACAAGGCCGTGGGGTGCATACGATCCGCTGGGATGGCAATGATGCCCATGCACGGCCCGCCGGCCAGGGCGTCTACCTGCTCAGGATTGAAGCAGAAGCGACCATCCGGACCAGGGCCTTGGTCGTGGTTCGGTGAGAGAGGAAGACCTGGCGCGTCAGGGCCTGGCTGGGAGGACTCCGCCCCACAGGAATCCGCATCAGAGTGAGACTGTATAGGACACGTCTCATATAGGACGTATCCTATATATCCTCCATATTCTCGTGTGTCGCAAGACCGTGTTTCGCGCTAGGCTTTCGCGGTCAGAAGCTTCTCCGCCTCGGCCAGGAGATCGGGGATGGCGATGTGCTGCGGGCACAGGGGTTCGCAGTGGCCGCAACGGGTGCACCGGCTGGCTCGATTCTCCTCCTCCACCCAGCGATACGACATGCTGGCCCGGGGTAAGTCGTCGTAGACCAACGCGTCATTGTAGAACATGAACACCTCGGGAATGTGCACGCCGTTGGGGCACGGCAGGCAGTACCCACAGCCCGTGCACGGCACTCCCCGGCGCGCCATGAATGCCTCGCGGACGCGCTCGATGAGGCCGTGTTCGTCGTCCGTCAGTGCTCCTACGCGTGATCGGTTCGCGCTGGCCAGGTTCTCGTCTACCTGCTCCATGGTGCTCATGCCTGAGAGCACGACCGAGACCTCGGGCTGATCCCACAACCACTGCAGCGCCCAATCCGCCAGGGTGCGCTGGACGGGCGCCGTCGACCATACCTCCTGCACTACCTGTGGAGGCTTCCGGGCCAGTTGACCTCCCCGCAAGGGCTCCATCACGACGAGGGGAATTCCCCGTTCAGCAGCGTATCGCACACCGGCGGTTCCGGCTTGGGAGAAGGCATCCATGTAGTTGTACTGCACCTGGGCCAATGCCCATTTGTCATAATCATTGACGATGTCGATGAATACCGGCGCGCCGTCATGGAAGGAGAATCCCATCCCGCCGATGCGCCCCGACGCGACGGCCCGCTCCCCCCATGCCAACACATTTAGGGCCTTGAGCTTCGGCCAGATCTGATCGTTGAGCGAGTGAAGCAGATAGAACTCCAGGTGGTTTGTGCGGAGCTTGCCCAACTGCTCGTTCAGGTAGCGGTCGAAGTCTGCTTCGGATTCGATGAGCCAGGTCGGCATCTTGGTGACCAGCGTCACCCGCTCACGATAGCCATCGGCCAGCGCTCGGCTGAGAAAGAGCTCGCTGTTCCCTCCGTGATACGGATAGGCGGTATCAACGTAGTTCACTCCCCCATCGATGGCGGCCCGAATCATCCGCGTTGCCTCAGGCTCGTCGATGCGACTCACGTCGCCATCGACAGTGGGTAGGCGCATGGCGCCGAATCCCAACGCAGACACCTTCCTGCAAGACCTGCCGAACTGACGATAGTACATCAGAGACCCTCACCACGATCAGGGAAGAGACGATCGGTGAACGGCGAAACGGAAACCCCGCGTGGCCATTTCGTCAAGCACGGGGCCATAGAGCTCCGATGAGAACGGCCCAAGGACCCCGCGCGCCTTCACCGCTCCTTCCACCACAAGCTTGGTCGCGATGCCCGCGGTCAATCCGACCGCCCGCGCCATGGCGGAGTCACCGTTGGGCACGCCCTCTGCCATCAGGGTGGCGGTATGGCGACGGGTCGTTTTATCCTCTGATCGGCTCACCACTTCGTTGTGCACAACGACCATGTCCTGCTCGCCGGGGCCGTATGCCAGCTTGGCCACCGCCAGATCAAGGAAAATATCCAGGGCAGTCCCCTCGGCCCGCCGCGGGCTCGTTGAGCCGCAGAGCCCAAGCCACTCGAGCCTTTCGATGATGGGATCATACGGGCCGATCCCCAGCCGCCGCGCAAGCGCGGATTGCAGATCTCCTTCGTCGCATCCCAGAAGCGTCGAAAGGAAACTGGCATGCGTCATCCTATCGAACCGGTGTATCTCGCTATCGTCCAACAGCCCCAGCGCCCCGATCGCCCGCATCATCGCACACCATCCCCGGTGCCGCAGGAGACCTCGGTAGAGCGACACGTGTGGCTCCAGCCCATACGGTTCCAGGTAGCGGGTCGCATCCCGATTGGGATAGGTCTCGAACACCCCCACTTTCTGGATATCGGCGAGCCGGGGATGTGTGAAAAGTTCCTGGGACGCAACGATGATCCGTCTGCCCCGCTCAAGGTAGACTGCCGGAGCCTGGACTGCCTTGAACACGCCCCGAGGGCTCCAGGAGAACTTGTATCCCCAGGGATTCGTATTCCAGCGAAACGCCGGAAGTCCGCCCGCATACGAGCGCAACTCAAGGATCTCCTCTCCCTCTCGTCGCGCGTCGTCCAGCAACGCCAGGGCGCTCATGTGGTCAAGCCCCGGAGACTCGCCAACCTCGTTGAGGAAGATGAGGTTGCGCGCCCGGGCCTCCCCGTCCAGCGCCGCCATGGCGTCGCTGATATACGAGGTAGTCACGAGATGTCTTCGATGGGCGAGGCATGTCTGGGCGACCTGGGGATGCAATGCGGGTGGGAGCATGCTGACCACGACGTCGGCATCCCGCACGAGACGCTGGAGGAGGGCAGTGTCTCGTGCGGTCCAGGCCGTCGGGACCCCCAAAGGACGGCCTCGGATGATACGCGCGGCGCCTTCCGCGGAAAAATCGGTCAGCACGACACGGTAGCGGCAGGTGTCGATCAGGTAGTCCACCAACGGCGTGGCCACCATCCCGGAACCCAAGATCAGCGCGGTCGTCACGACGATCTCCTACTCAGATCTCGGCCTCACTGTGCGGCAGTTCATCCACCCTCACCTCTGTCCTCTCCCATCGAGGGAGAGGAGATCCGCCTTGACTCATGGAGAGGTTCACCGCCACTCCGCTTCTGCGGGGCGCGGCGGTTGCCATGGCCGTTCGATGCCCCTTCCCCCCTCTCCCATCCAATCAGAGGAACCATCTTCGCGGAAAGCAAGACTATCGGACCTCCTACGCTGCAATGAGTTCACGTCTCGCCCTGCTCCCCCCTCTCCACTTTGGGAGAGGGTCGGGGTGAGGGCTCCGCACCATCAGATGTAGTGTGAGGGCATTCCAGTTCCATCCGAATGCGCTCCACCACGCTCTGAGTGTGAGCCAACACCTCGTGATTCCAGAACCGCAAGATCTGATAGCCTTGGCTCTTCAGCCACGCATCTCGTGCCACGTCGGCCTCGCTCTCGAGATGGTGGCCCCCATCGACCTCAATGACGAGCCCGACCTCGTTGCTTACAAAGTCAACGATGTACTGACCTATCGGATGTTGGCGGCGGAACTTCACTCCTCCCATGCGACGGCCGCGGAGGTGGGCCCACAGCTTCCGCTCAGCGTCAGTGCTCCGTTGGCGAAGGTTGCGTGCCAAATCCGTCGCATCGTTGGGCTGAGCGGAGCGCATCCGCATCATCCACCCTCACCTCTATCCTCTCCCATCGAGGGAGAGGTTTCCCCTGTGCATCCCCTTTTCCACCTGGATTCCCGCTTCCGCGGGAATGACAAGGAG
>JAFGKV010000040.1 GCA_016928395.1 Candidatus Fermentibacterota bacterium
ATGGTGGAATCATGGGATGGTGGAACGATGGAACGGTGGAACGATGGAACGATGGAACGATGGAGCAAGCGCCCAGCCAGCCAGAGGGCACGGTGAGACATAGGGCAAAGCGGTGGCAGGTTTCTTGCATCTTCTCAATCTGAATGGTCAAGGTTCTTGACCGGGCCGCCGCGTCGTGGTACTTCGTCGCCACTGTCTGGTCCCACGCCCGGCGCTTCTACCTGTGCGCCGCCGTATCGCGTCCAGCTCACACCTGTCAGGAAACCGGGTGCGACGACGTGATGCTTGGCACGGGGGGTTGATGCTGCTTATTTAGAGTGATAATCAGTATCATTAGCTTCACTCATCTCCCCAACTCCCCGTATGTGCGGAAAGGAAGCGCCCCGTGAGCAGCCTCCGATTCTTGGCCTCTCTTGCATGTGCAGCCAGTATCTCATTGGCCCAGCCGCCTCTTCCCGAGGAAGGTGTGGGTGGCCTGCCACTGGTTCCCGCTCCATTCACCATGTCGTCCCAGGTCCTCTCGTCCACGAATGAGTCAACCGTGCTGGAGGTATCATTCGCACCGACCGACATGCGGCGCCTCCCAAACTCCGCCGAGGGGATACTGGGGCTGGTAGCCATCGCGCCCACAGGCAATGTCTCGGCATCAGTCATCCAGGCGGATGTCGCTCGCGTGTCCGATATAGACAATACTCTGCCCTCCTCCGGCGCCGACATCCCTCCTCTCGTCCGGCTGGGCACTCCCGCGATCTGGCGTGACCTCAGGGTGGTGGAAGTCACGGTCGCCCCGTCGTGGGCGACGCCCCAAGGCGGCCTGATGGCGCGGCGGCTCGTGATGGAGATCACGAATACCGGCGGAGCCAGCATCAACGAGAAGACCCAAGCCCCTCGTCCAGTGTCGCCTGTCTGGGATCGCATGTACCGCAGCCACGTCCTGAACTATGACTCCCTGAACCTTCCCCGGCTCACCCGCGGCAACGGCAATCGCTATTTGGTCATCTCGCGGACGGCCTTCGACGCCCAGACCCCCCAGTTTGTCGAGTGGAAGACGCGACAGGGCTATGGGGTCGAGGTTGTCACGCTGGAGAGCCTGGGCTACTCCGGCAGCGCCATCACCGGGACCACCTGTCTGAACGCAACGAAGAACTACATCCTGAACGCATACAATACGTGGCCCGACGGGCTCGACTTCGTGCTGTTGATCGGCGACATGTATTCGAGCAACTACGCCGGTTCAGTGTGGACTCAGACGTTCTACAACTACTTCTACGGTCAGGGCAATCGGCCACATGACCAGTGGTACGGGTTTCTGGAAGGGAATGACGTCTTCGCCGACATCATGGTTGGCCGCATGTCCGCCTCAAGCACTGCTGACATGACCACGCTCCTGGGCAAGACCGTCGGCTACGAGAAGACTCCGTACATCGACGGCACATGGCAGAAGCGTGCCATCATGACGCTGGATGCCGGTATCAGCGAGACGATCAATGTGAAGAACCTCGTGAGCGACCGTCTCAGCGCCTGGGGCATGAACGTATCCGAGTATTTCTCATCGCCGTGGAATGTGACTCCCGCGATCAACCAGGGCGTGACCTTCTACAACTACCGAGGCGACTACTGCGATGCCAACGGCTGGGGCAGCACCTTTGACACCTACGATGTTGGCTATGTCAACAACCTGAACAAGCTGGGAGTCTGGACGATACTCTCCTGCTCATCGGGCTCGTTCGACTATTACAATGCCATTCTCGCAGAGCAGATGCTCCGGCTCGGGACTGCCGAAAACCCCAAGGGCGCGGTGGCATTCGTCGGTTCCCAAGCCTACACGGCGTATGAGTACAACAATCCCCTGGATGAAGGATTCTACCGCTGCTGGGCCGATTCCGGCAAATCACTCCTCGGCGAAGCCCTTCTCTCGGGCAAGGTGTTCGCGTGGAACCACATGTACCCCGGCTTTGACCCGAATCGCCGCGACTGCATGATGAAGGAATACACCATTCTGGGCGACCCATCGCTCCAAGTCTGGACCGATGTGCCCAAGACCACCACCGCGAACGTCGTCCCGTCGACTCTCGCGGCCGGTCAGACCTCCAGCATCACGGTGACGGTCACCAATCCCACCCGCGGCCCGGTGCCAGACGCCTTGGTCTGCCTGCGCAAGGGAGGCGAGGTCTATGTCTGGGGCTACACCAACGGTGCGGGCCAGGTAACGCTCAGCGCGACGCCGGCCACGGTCGGTGATGTTGAACTGACGGTCACGGCCTGCAATCAACAGCCGGTGCTCTCCACCGTGCCGGTGACCGCCTCGTCGGGCCCGTATGTCGTCTATGACGGAAACACCATTCTGGGCGACGGCTACGCGGATGTCGGGGATACGGTGTCTATGAACATCCAACTGCGCAATGTGGGAACTCAGACGGCGCCGTCCGTGCAGGCTACATTGAGCACGATTCAACCGTCCATCACCATGATCAACGCGACCAGGAACTACGGCAATATCGCCGCGGGCGCCACCGCCCTTCCCTACTCGCCGTTCAGGTTCCAGGTCGGCACCTTGGCCGATCAGACCTCGGTACCCTTCACCTTGGCCATCAACTCGGGTGACTCGCTCTGGCCGGGCTCATTCTCTATCACGGCCCGGGCACCAATCCTGGCGGTTCTTGGATCGACGGTCGTAGACCCGACAGGTAACGGCAATGGCAGACCCGACCCCGGTGAGACCGTGGACTTGCAGGTGCAGGTACAGAATAACGGCACCGGTCCCGCCAGGTACGTCCAGTTGGCCCTGAGCGAATCCGATCCCTATGTGTCGCTGTCGGGCTCCACGACCCAGAGTCTCGGCACCATCAACTCGGGTAGCCAGGTCACCAGCCCCGCCTTTGCCGTAGTTATTTCTCCGTCGTGTCCCCAGGCCCATCCCGTGACCCTCGACCTGGTCTTCTCATCGAACTACGGGACCTATACCCATGCGGCCTCACTGACGCTGGTGGTTGGTCAAAGGGAGCTGCTCTACGTGGATGCCGACGACGAGGCCACGGAAGGCAGAATCACCACGGCACTGGGCGCGCTGGGAGTAGACTACCGCCGTTGGAACACGTACGAAAGCGGGATGAGCATCATCCCCCTGGATACCCTGCAAAACTATGTCACGGTCTTGTGGGCGGCGGGTGATCAGAACGCCTCCAGCGTCACCGACGACAACAGGGCCAATCTGGCGTCCTACCTCGATCAGGGAGGGAACCTGCTCCTGTCCGCGGAGAACTACCTGACGAGCTATGCGTCGGCTTCATTTACGACAGAGTACCTCCATGTCGACTCCTACCAGACGAGCATCACCGGCAGCGGGGTCGGGGGAACGACTGGCGATCCCATCGGTGATGGCATAGCCGTGACCCTGAGCTATCACGCCGACCTTTCCGATGCGCCGGATCGCATCAACCCGGCGACGGGTGCAAGCACGGTGTTCCGTTTGTCGCCCAACGATGATTCCGCGGTCATCCGCTACCCGGCCACCGGCTCAGCAACCTACCGGATGGTGTTCTTCGGAGCGGCCTTGGAGGCCTTCCCCACGGGAGCCGCAGATCCGGACAACATCGAATCGGTCATTCAACGATGTCTGACGTGGTTGGGAGGCGACGTACTCGCCCCGACCGCGCCCTCGAATCCCGTGCTGACCCAAGACGGCACGTTGAGCTGGAGCCCCGCGTCCGACAATGTCGGCGTTCATCACTACTGCATCTACCGCAGCCTCCTCGCCTACTTCGAGGTGCAGGGCATGACGCCTTTGACCACCACGACGGGCACGAGCATACAGCTCACGGCGGGCCTGAACGACCCCTCACTGGATTATACGTACCGTATCACCGCCCAGGATGCGGCGGGCAATCAGTCGGCTGCATCGCCCCCTGTGGGTGAACGAGAGTTTGCCATTCAGTGAAGCGATCGGCCGGCGACCCCGGTTCCCATCGCCAACCGCACGGAGGCACCGTCGTGGTGGCAATCCTGGGGACTCTGGGATGTGCGGATATGTCGACCATCGTTCAGTCTCATCGCCCGTGTCCAGCCTGCCGGTGTCCTTCCTTTTCTGCTGAATCGGCCTCCTTCGGGCGCCGCCTGTCCGTCCCCATCTCCAAAGGAGCACTTCCATGAGCTTCATCCCACGGCTTCTCGCCTTGGCCATCTTTGCGTCGACCCTTCCCGCATCGGCCCAGATGCGGCCCGAATCCCCC
>JAFGKV010000258.1 GCA_016928395.1 Candidatus Fermentibacterota bacterium
AAGGTATACTGGGAAGCCAACCGCATGAGGGTGGAGACATACACCGTCGCGGGGGTTATGATTGAGATTCAGAACGGCAAGACCCTTTACGCATATAACCCTGCCAAGAAAGAGGCCGTCAAGACCACATTGCCCAGCGCGTCCATCACGGTACAGGCTAGGCTCGAAGCCATGGCCGCCCCGATCAAGGGTGGCAAGAAGGTCGGCACGGAGACGGTTTCGGGACTCAAATGCAGCGTGTTCATTCTTTCCACCAAGCAGGGAAATGCTCGCGTGCACGTCAGCACGGATTCCCGCTTTCCTTTGAAGATGAAGACACACATAACCAAAGGAAACGCCAGCGAGACCACGGAGATACGCAACCTCAAGCTGAACTACAACGTTACCGATGCCCTGTTCGCTCTTCCCAAAGGGACGAAGGTGGTGGAAGCGAAGGCGGCTATCCCTCCGAAGACGGGATCGTCTGGCAAGAAGTAAATCATACGGAGGCATTGTTCTTGTACGAAGTGGTTTCCAAGAAACGACTGGCGGACTCTGTAACTCTCTTGGAGATACAGTGTCCCGCGATCGCTGCCAAAGCGAAGGCAGGGCAGTTCGTAATCGTCAGACAGAAAGAGAACTCGGAACGGATACCGCTTACCCTTTCGGATTGGGATGCGGAATCCGGGACGATCACGTTGATCTTTCAGCACGCCGGCAGGTCCACCCACGAGTTGGCGCTTGTCGAGGAGGGGGAGACCATCCGCGATGTAGTTGGTCCGCTTGGCCGCCCGACGGAGATCGAAAAGTACGGTACAGTCGTCTGCGTAGGTGGTGGCATCGGGCTTGCTGTTCTAAGACCGATCGCCCGCGCGATGAAAGAAGCTGGGAACACAGTCATCTCGATCATAGGTGCTCGCGACAAGTCCCTGCTAATCCTCAAGGACGAGATGCACTCAGCGAGCAGCGAACTCCACGTGACCACCGACAACGGTAGTTACGGGCGTCATGGCTTGGTGAGCGACGTGCTCGACGAGCTGATCGGTGAAGGACGTGCGATTGATCTGGTAGTCGCGATCGGGCCGGTCCCCATGATGCGGGGAATATCCGACAAGACAAGACCGCATGGTCTCAAGACTGTCGTCAGCTTGGATTCCATCATGATCGATGGCACCGGCATGTGCGGGGGCTGTCGGGTCACGATCGGAGGGGAGACGAAGTTCACCTGTGTTGATGGTCCAGATTTCGATGGGCATATGGTAGATTGGGACGAGTTGGTGACGCGCAAGAAGATGTACTCCGAGCATGAGAAGGAGTGCATGGCTTTGTTCCGGGCGGAATGTGGTGGAGGTGCTGGCGGCGATGAGTAAGGAGATCAGAGCGCGCGAGCCGATGCCGCGACAATCCGCGGAAGAGAGACGAGGCAACTTTGACGAAGTTGCTTTGGGCTACAGCAAGGAGCAGGCCGTCCGAGAAGCACAGCGCTGTCTCCAGTGCAAGAAGAAGCCATGCGTATCCGGCTGCCCGGTAGAGATTGATATTCCTGAGTTCATTCGGCTGATCGCTGAAGAGAAGTTCGAAGAAGCGGCAAAGGAAATCAAGAAGACCAACGCCCTTCCTGCGATCTGCGGCAGGGTCTGCCCTCAGGAGGAGCAGTGCGAGCAAGTCTGCGTACTGGCGAAGCGGGGCCAGCCCATAGCAATAGGAAGGCTCGAGCGGTTTGTGGCAGACTGGGAGGCGACGCACAGCGCCAACGCGGGCTTGTGCGATGTTACGACCTCGCCGCCGCCCAAGGCGAAGTTGGGACGGGTGGCCGTTGTCGGTTCCGGGCCCGCCGGTCTGACGGCTGCGGGTGAGTTGTCGTGTCTCGGTCACGAAGTCACGGTATTCGAAGCGCTTCACGACCCGGGCGGCGTACTCGCTTACGGAATCCCGGAGTTCCGTCTGCCGCGTACCATATTGCATCGCGAGATCGAGTATGTGAAGTCGCTCGGTGTCAAGATCGAAACCAACGCCATCATCGGCAAGCTCTACACCCTTCAGGAGTTGCTGAGCAACGGATATGATGCCATCTTCATCGGCACGGGTGCGGGTCTGCCGGTATTTATGAACATCCCGGGCGAGAACCTGAATGGCATTTACAGCGCGAACGAGTTCCTGACGCGTGTCAACCTGATGAAGGCATACAAGTACCCCGAGTATCCTACGCCGGTAAGGGTCGGCAGGAAGGTGGCGGTTGTTGGCGCCGGCAACGTCGCGATGGACGCCGCCAGGTGCTCACTTCGACTGGGTGCTGACGAGGTGAGCATAGTGTACCGCAGATCCCGTAATGAGATGCCTGCTCGTGAGGAAGAGATCGAGAACGCCGAAGAAGAGGGCGTGAAGTTCCACTTGTTGACGGCTCCGATCCGTTTCATCGGAGACGATCAGGGGTTTGTGAACGCGATGGAGTGCATACGAATGGAACTGGGCGAACCCGACGACTCGGGCAGGAGGCGTCCTGTTCCTATGGCGGGCTCGGAGTTCATCATGGAAGTGGACACGGTGGTAGTCGCAATAGGCCAGAGCCCCAATCCTGTTGTCAGGCAGAGCGAGCCGGGCCTTGCGACTACCAAGTGGGGCGGCATCATAGTGGACGAGGAGACCGGCGCCACTTCCATCCCCGGGGTCTATGCAGGCGGGGATGCAGTCACTGGCGCGGCCACCGTCATAACGGCAATGGGAGCCGGGCGGAGGGCGGCACACGCCATTGATAAGTACATCCGGGAGAAGCACGGTGCCTCCAGTGCCGCTTCTCCTGATGGCGAGGAGTGCCTGCTCCAGCGCTAACGCGTGCAGACGCAGGGCGCGTGAGGCGTAGAATGAACAGACGTACGGAGGCTTGACGGATATGGTGAAGCTGTTTGGTGGCGAGTATTCCAAAGCGGATCTGCTCGCAAGGGTAGGGGACATGTCGCAAGTCGCCGGTGTTCGGACGCACACCTTGGGCGATGGATCGGAGAGCGGTGTCCGAGCTGTGGATTTCC
>JAFGKV010000259.1 GCA_016928395.1 Candidatus Fermentibacterota bacterium
AGGGTTCAGGGTTCAGGGTTCAGGGTTCAGGATTCAGGATTCAGTCGGGCCTCCGAGAGTCAAGGCACTCAAGTCTTTCGGGGTTGAGAGGACGAAACATTGGAACATTGGAACATTGGAACGATGGGGATGGTTGGATGAATGGATGGAGCTTCTGAATCCTGAGTTCTGACTTCTGTGCACAGAGTCCCGGGCAGAGCTCTGCAAGGAACCGTTGCCTCGTAGGGGCGATCGTCCCTGGTCGCCCGCCGACGGCTCAGGGTCCGTGTCGGTGTCGTAATCGCAATTGTACTCGACGCGCCGGGAATCCAAGCTCGAGCACGAGTACCAGCTTTGCATGTTCTCTCACACAGGCCGGCCAACCGTGTCGTTCTCATCCATCAATCCGGTCGTTCAATCCTGAATCTCCATCCGTGGCTGCGGTGCTGCATCCTCGAGAGCTCGCGATGATCCCCCTGCCACTTCCCCCAACGCTGCGGCCAGGTCCCGTTCTTCCTCGGGGAACACGGTTCGCACGTCGACGATCAGGCGGTCGTTGGTGATGCGCACGAACACGGAAGGCGAACCCTGCCGGAGGCGCCGGGCCGCCTCGGTCGCACCCAGGGGGCCGGGATCGACCTCGATCAGTGTGGTGGGCAGGTCCAGGACCGGGAATGCTCCGCTTCCGGCCCTGGAGGCCCCGGGTGAGACTCTGGTCTCGAGGTGATACCGGCGACGGAGTCTGAGGGCCAACCGCTTCGCCCGGGGCTGCAGGTCACTATTCTGGGCGGTGATCATTCGCAAGGCCGGTATTCGGGATACTGCCTCCTGCGGGTCGAGCATCAGCCGTAGGGTGGCCTCCAAGGAGGCCAGCACCAGCTTGTCAACCCTGAGGGCCCGGGCCAAGGGATGGGACCGTATCCGCTCGATCAGGGCGCGGGAGCCGATGATGAGGCCGGCCTGCGGACCGCCCACCAGTTTGTCGCCGCTGAAGGTGACCACATGGGCGCCCTGCTGGATTGAGAGCCCAGCCGGAGGTTCGCCCCCCAGTCCGTGGGCCGCAAAGTCGATGAGTGATCCGGAACCCATGTCGTGGACGAGGATCAAGTCTCTGGTTGACGCCAGGGGCGAGAGTTCCTCCAGCGACACCGAACTGGTAAAACCCTGGATAGCATAGTTGGAGGTGTGCACCTTCATGATGGCGACGGTCTGCTCAGTGATGGCAGCCTCGTAGTCGCGCAGATGGGTTCGATTGGTGCAGCCGACCTCCACCAGAACCGCGCCGCTTTGGGCCATGACCTCGGGGATGCGGTATGAACCGCCGATTTCGACAAGCTCGCCCCGCGAGACGATGACCTCCCTGCCCTTGGCAATAGCAGCCAGGGTTACCAAAGTCGCCCCGGCATTGTTGTTCACGATGGTGGCGGCCTCACAGCCGGTCAGGTGACAGAGCAGGGATTCGGTGTGGGCCTCGCGCAGACTGCGCATGCCCTCGTCCAGATCAGCCTGCACATTGCAGAACCGGGCCGCAGCCACCAAGGCGGCTATTGCCTCGTCGGCCAGCGGCGCCCGCCCGAGCCCCGTGTGGAGCACGACTCCCGTGGCGTTGATGACCCGACGCAGGCCGGGGGCTAATGCTGCCGTCACATCCCCCGCGATCTGGGCCAGAGTCTCGGCCTTGCCCATCCGCTGCATCGCGCCTGCCATGATGCCGGCACGATGGGCCTCGATGACCTCCCTGGCGCGGAGGACAATCAACGCCCGAGATTCCGATGCCCGCAGGAGAACGGCTTCGACTACGTCGTTCACCGAGGGAAGACTGGTGAGGGTATTCTTCATCTCGTGCACGGCACCTCCTTCATGCGAGATCACACAAGTAGCATGTCGAGCGAGGAAGGTCAAAGGAGAGGACCCGACCGAGGTGTCGTCGACAGGTCACGGTTGGGGATTCACAGTCATCTGCTTTCGCGAACGGTGGGGTGTGACCGGCCTATGACATGAGGCAAGACTCATCAGTCGCCGGGAATGCTCCCAGCGGAGTATCTGAACCAAGGCTCAATTCGACAACCGGTTGCGCGGTCTCAGCCATGGGTGCGAGACTCCTTCTCCATTCCAGTGGATACGGATGGATCCGAAGACGGAAACGTGGTTTATATTGTATGAAGACGCGGCCAAGAGGCCGACATCTGCGAGAAGAGAGGTGTGGAGTGCCCATCTACGAATATGCCTGCCGTGCCTGCGGCCATGAGTTTGAGAAGCTCCTGTTGCGGTCCTCTCAGGTTGTTGCCTGCCCGGCCTGCGAGGGCGTTGAATTGGAGAAGAAGGTCTCCTGCTTCGGGTTCGCCTCAAAAGGAAGAGCATCGTCCATGGCGGCCGCCACGAAGGATTCCAGCACGTCAAGCTGTGCTGGTTGCTCCGGCACTCACTGCTCGACCTGCCATTAGCCGTCGCTTCGGCAATCGGCAGTCCGGGCTGAACCCCGAATCCTACGCTGTAACTTCACAGGGGAGCAGAGGTTCCTCCGCAGAGCATGAGAACGAGCGGGAGGAATGAGGAGCACGAATGTCATCACCCGGCTTGGCCGGGTGATCCAGTAACGTAATAACCCAACAGGGAATACTCCGTGGTTGGAGCCTCGCATCACGCGCGAACGGTGGGGCTGGATTTTCGGTCTGTCTCCGTTGGAGCGGTGTACACCGCGACAGTTTCTCGTAGCGCTGGGCGGGCCTGATAGCTGAGGGCCGATAGCCGACAGCCAACTGCCGGCCCTACTCTCAACCCCGAAACATCTCAGCGCGCCCGCGCCCTCAGAGGCCCGACTTGTTTGAGAGAACATGGGAAGGCTCGTATTCGTATTCGTACTCGAATGCCCAGCTTGTCGATTCCGATGGCAATGC
>JAFGKV010000260.1 GCA_016928395.1 Candidatus Fermentibacterota bacterium
GATGTATCGTCCGGGCGAGCCCGGGGCCCCCACTCGTTTGAGAGTACACCCCAACTTCGCGCTCGTACTCGTACTCAAAGCTCCCACTCCGATACCGATAGCGATAGCGACCCCCGCTCCCTCCCGCGGGCGACCAGAGACGGTCGCCCCTACGACGGCAACGGTTCCTCGTGGCGCTGGGCGGGCCTGATAGCTGAGAGCCGAGAGCTGACAGCCGATAGCCGAGAGCTGAGAGCTCGTTCACGCCGCATACAGCAGCGTTTGCAGCTCATTTACGGCATGGACGAGGCGGTCCTCGCCGCCGAAACGGCGGGCGATCTCGATGACGTTGCCGTGGCGGGAGATGGGAGGTAGCTCAAGCACATCGGGCAGAGCGAACTGGGTGACGCCGTGCTCGGCATACTTGTCCAGCAGCTCCTCCAGGATCTCACGAGCTTCAGGCCCATACTGCTCGAAGAAGTCTCTGCTCTGTGCGCGAAGTCGCTGGGCCCGCTCCCGGCGTGTCCGCACGGGCGCATTGAATGCCAGATGGCACAGGAGATCCAGGGGGTCAGCCTCGGGTTGATCAGTCTGCGCGGCCAGTTGATCGAACTGAATGCCTCGTTCGGCGAGCTGGTCGATCACTTCCTTGCGCCGATGGGGATCTGCCCACTGGCGCCGGAGGACGGCGGCATTGGCGTAGAGGGTGCGCACCTTGTCGGCGGTGTAGTCGGTGTAGCGAACGACCCTGAGCTGCCGGCCCTCAGGGTCCAGCTCATAGACCAAGTGGGTCGCGATCTCCACCTGACCACCGTCGAAGTAGAACTTACGGCGTTCCCCCGTGGGCGGCTCGCTGATGGTGACTCCACCACCCGCATCTCCTTCTCTTGGGAGCGGCTCTTCCGGCAGCACCGTTCGCTCGGTGAGCGTCTCACCCTCCTCGGAGATCTCCTGTTCCGTGATCAGGGCAGGCTCGCCGTCGAACTCCGGATCGGCGAAGAGCCGGGTTGCGGAGCCTGTGTAGTCGAGGATGCTGAACCAGAGCTTGCCGTAGTCATCGCGCACCCGCGTGCCGCGCCCGATGATCTGCTTGAACTCGGTCATGGAGTTGATGGTCCGCACCAGCGCGATGGTGCGGCAGGTCGGCATATCGACTCCGGTGGTGAGTAGTTTGGAGGTCGTCAGGATCACGGGCGTGGTGCGCTCCACATCCTGGAAGTGATTCAGATGACCGGTGCCGATGTCGCCTTCGTCGGCAGTCACGCGGCACACATAGTCATGATGTGACCGCACCAGATCCGCATTCAGGTTGGAGAGCACCCGGCGCATCTCGTCGGCATGTTCCTGATCGACGCAGAAGACGATGGTTTTGGCGAACCGATCGGTCTTCTTGAGGAATTCGGTAAGATGGCGGGCCACTGCCTGGGTGCGCGCCCGCAAGGCCACGATGCGCTCAAAGTCGGGCGTCTGGTACTCCTCGTCGGGGATCTCGCGGCCATAGCGGTCCAGATCCCCCTGGCTCGGCCGCCACCCGGCGGCATCCCAGGTGGTGATGACGCGATGCACACGGTAGGGCGCCAGAAATCCATCCTCGATGCCCTGGCGCAGCGAGTACTGGTAGATCGGATTCCCGAAATAGCGATAGGTGTCTCGGTTGTCTTCCCGTAGCGGCGTGGCGGTCATGCCAAGCTGAGAGGCGGGCTCGAAGTATTCCAGGATCTCCCGCCAGTTGCTCTCCTCCCGCGCGCTGCCGCGGTGACACTCATCCACGATAATCAGGTCGAAGAAACCGGGATCGAACTCCCGGTAGAGCCCGGGCCGCCGCTCATCGCGGGCAATGGCCTGGTAGGTCGAGAAGTACATCTCGCGGCTCTTCTTGGCATCGCCGTGCTCGATCTTCCAGCGGGCATCCCCGAACGGCGCGAAGGTCTTGTCCTTGGGGTCGTCGATGAGGATGTTGCGGTCGGACAGATAGAGGATCCGAGGCCGTCGATGCTCCCCTCCCCTATTCCAGCGTGCGCTCGCCAGTCGCCAGCAGATCTGAAACGCAACCAGCGTCTTGCCCGTGCCGGTGGCCAGGGTCAGGAGCACGCGCCGCGTGCCCTGGAGGATGGCCTGGAGCGCCCGGTTGATCGCGATTTCCTGGTAGTAGCGAAGGGGCTTGCCCTTGACCGGATAGCCTGGTACCACCAGCCGGGAGGAGATATCGTCGGAAATGGCTTCGGCGCCTGTGAGTCGATCCCAGAGCTCGTCGGGAGTCGGGAAGGTCGATACTTCCTGCTCGAGCCCGGTCAGAAAGTCGATCTCGATGATGGTGTGCCCATTGGAGGAGTAGGCGAACTTCAACCCGAGGGTCGTAGCGTAGTCCTTGGCCTGCTGCACCCCGTCGCCCGCTGTCTTGTAGGATGCCTTTGCCTCAACGACCGCCAGCGGGAGGTCGGGCGTGTAGCGCAGCAGGTAGTCTACCCGTCGCTGGGTGCCCCGATGGGAGACGCCCCCTATGACTGAGATGCGGCCATCGGTGAAGGTGACCTGCTCCCGGATCTGATGCGGATCCTGCTCCCAACCGGCCGCCTGCAGCCGGGGAACCACGAATGTCCGACAGGTGTCAGCTTCGTTCACCAGGTCCTCTCAGGTTGGAGCCGACGAGGATGGTTCGGCGACGCCTGCATGTTCCTGCGCCGGGTGAGGAAACGCAAGGGATGAGCACGATGATGGGCGCGTTCCCAGAGCCGCCCACGGGCGTATGAGGAGGATGGACGGACGGATGGATGGACGGATGGCCGGATGGATGGCACGGATGGATGGATGGACGGATGGATGGATGGGACGATGGGATGGATGGACGGATGGACGGATGGACGAATGGATGGACGGATGGACGAATGGATGGACGGATGGACGAATGGATGGATGGATGGACGGACGGATGGATGGATGATGGGATGGATGGCTGGGACGATGGGATGCGGCTTCAACCGTCCAACCTTCCTATGGTCCAATCATCCCGTGCAGGGGACGGATGGGGAAACAGTTGCCCCACGAGCACGGCCCCGAGGCCATACTCGCACCCGGCTTCCGGTTTAGTGCGCTGACTGTGTACTGCCTACTCCCGACTGGTTCTCAGCTCGGGATAAGGCGTGCGGATGCGCCAGAGAGCGGCGAAGACCGCGAGCAGAATCAGCGCGGCGCCGGCGTAGTGCAGCGTGGTCAACTCGGCCAGGTCCAACTCGAAGTGACCAAGGGCAATGCTCAGGCCATTGTTCAGCGCATGCCACAGCATGGCCGGGAACACCGACCCGGTGAGCAAGGTGACTCCTGACAGCACGATGCCGATGAAGGCCGTGGGGACGATACGAAACAAAGCGACGTGGAAAAGGCCAAACACGGCGCCAACCACCAGCACCAGCGGCACCGGGTGCAGGGATTTCCGCAGGCCGTACAGCAACGTGCCCCGGAACGTCAGTTCCTCGAACACACCCGGCAGTACTGCGATGAACAGCACGAGCTGCCAGAACGGAATTTCCTCGGGCATCAGGCCCTTGCCGAAGGCCTCCAGCATCTCCTTGGGAACAGGCAAGACAAGGCTGGCCAGGCGGAATACACCTGCGGCAGCCAGAAGCCCCGCCGGGGCGCCGATGGCCACCAGCGGCCAGACCCAGGCCCGAACCGGCCTGAAAGCAAACACACGGCGGGCGGATAGGCGGTGCATCCGGATGAGCAGGAGCGAGCCGCCGAAGAAGATCACGACCAGGTTCACCAGCAGCTCAATGCGCAAATCCATCCTGCCTTCGACATTGGAGGCGAAGATGAAGAACACGGCCCACATGATGGCGAAGGCCGGGAGCACGCGTCGTGTGAACACCGCCTCTCCCGATCTCTGGCCCGATTCCCCCACGGTCGGCACGATGAGCCGTTCGGTGGAAAGTACCCGTTCCGCCAGTCGCCGCACATACCAGGCCGCGGCGGCGGTGACGGCCCAGGCGGCAACGATAAAGGGCCAATCATACCTGCCCACCAGCACTTCCTTGATCGCAAGCGCGATATTGGCGATGGGCACCAGGACCGCTGCCGAGCGCAGAGAGAGCCCGGGCAGGAATGGGGCAACCGCAGGCACGATCCCGATGAGCAAGACCGGGAAGAAGTAGAGTTGCGCCTCCTTGTAGCTTCGCGCATACCCCGATGTCAGCAAGAGCACGCCGGATACCAGCGCCGCCAGGGGAATCAGCAGAACGAAGATCAGCGCCGTGACCTCCGGCGGCACATCCAGCACGAATCCCTGAGGCAAGGGGATAAGCTTCAAGGCCACATAGGCGAGAAAGTTGAGGGACTGGATGACCGCGATGATCAGAGCCACCGCCAGAATGACCAGATGCTTCGCGGCGACAATGTCGGCCCTGGAGGCCGCGGTGGTCAGCAGCGTCTCCAGGGTGCCGCGCTCTTTCTCGCCTGCCAGCGTGTCCACGGCCACCACCGACCCGCCCGAGAGCATGAACAGCATGACGAACAATACCAGATATCGGCCGATGTGAAGGCCGGCCACTTGCCGGGCCCCGGCCAGATCATGGCGTTCCACTACCCCGAACCCGATCATCTCAGCCAGACCGCGCGACTCGAGCATCTCGACCCTATGCGCCCGTCGTAACTCGTCGAAATGCCGGCGAAGCATGCGCGCGCCCCGTTCCGAAGTATCCCTGTCTTCCCGGAAATGGAGGATCAGTGTGGGCACCGCCGCCGTGTCACCCCGGCTGATCTCGTCTCTTTCGGTCGTGTCGCGCCAGGCCTCCCCAGGGCTCAGGGCCTCGACAAAGAGATCCAACTCCCCTTCCGCCAGGCTCTGGGCAGGGTCGGAGGTTGCGGTCTGGAGGAGAAGCAGGCCCGCCGTGTCCGCGGCGGCCGCTCTGGCAATGAGATCGTGAGCTAGCTCGTGCGCACTACCCGTCACGGCATAGCGGACGTCCATGGTGGCCAACCGGCGTTCCCTTCTCTCCTGCACCCAGCGCGATCCGAACATGAGCAGCGGTGTGATGAACAGCGGCAGCACGATGGATACGACGATGGTGCGCCGGTCCCGCAGCAGCATCGTGAATTCCGCCCGGCAGATCGCCTTGATGACTTCGGTGGATCGCCGCGCCGCGGCGACACCGTTGCGGGGGACGCGACCCATGTCAGGTACCGTCCTCCCGATCAGTGGCGAAATAGACGAAGATGTCCTCCAGGTACCGCTTGCCCGTGGCCGTGCGGAGCCCCTCCAGGGTATCACAAGCCAGCAGGGCGCCCCCATGGATGATGGCGATACGGTCGCAGAGTCGCTCGGCCTCGCTCATGATGTGAGTCGAGAAAATGATCGTCTTGCCCTGGGTCCGAAACTCCCCGATCACCCGCTGCATGTCCAGCGCATTGAGCACATCGAGCCCAACAGTCGGCTCGTCGAAAATGAGCACCGGAGGATCGTGGGCTACGGTGCGGGCGATGGACACCTTCTGCTTCATGCCCTGCGACAGCTTCTCGACCCGGGCATCGGCATACTCCTCGATGCCGAACCGAGCGACCAACTCCCGCACACGACCCGGCACCTCATCAGGCGCATACCCGTTGACTCTGGCGAAAAACTCGATGGTCTCCCGGGCAGTGAGCCGGGGATACAACGCGGTAGACGATGAGTAAAACCCAAGGGACCGCCGCACCTGTTCGGGCTCCTCCCCCACCTCGCGGCCCATGACCGTGGCGCTGCCTGAGGTCGGCTTGAGTATGGTCGCCAGCATTCGCAGCGTCGTGGTCTTACCCGCACCATTCGCCCCCAGAAGCCCGAAGATCTCACCGCTTCGGCACTGGAAATCGATGCCGTCCACCGCTCTGACTTCACCACGGCTCTCATCGTAAAACATCTTGGTCAGCCCGCGGGCCTCCACGGTGATCTCACTCATCTCACTCCTCCCTGCGCGCCGGCGTCACGCCCGCGCCACCGCTCCTTCAGAAGCGTGGTAAGGCTTCCTCCGTACGAGCCGACAATGACATCCTCGAACCGTAGCACAAAAACGGCCAGGCGCAACGAAATCGCCACCATTGCCAACCCCACAGCTATCGTGATGGCGATCTGCGGCCAGTGGAACACCCCGGCAACCGCCTCCCGGATCATCATCACGACATTCGCCACCGGCACCAGCGCCAGCGTCGTGGAGAAAGTCAGGCCCTGCTGCTGCAGGAGTATGGCCGGCACCATCATGAGCAAGTAGAAGGGGGTGATCATCGCCTGGCCTTCCTTGAAGGTCCGGGCAAACGACGCGAACAGCATCATGACCGCGGCGATGAACCCCGCCAGCACTACCGCTCCCACCGCCATGACCGGCAGACCCGCCAGTGGCAATCCAAAATGAATCTCCTCGGCGCTGCCTGCCAGCAGCGGCTTCACGATGGCCCCCATGGTGAGAGTCATGGCAGCCAGGTTCAAAAGCCCGGCCATGGTCCCGAACGAGGCCACCGACAGATACTTCGCCGTCACGATGCTGGCTCGGGAGACCCCCAGCGACATGGTGGTTTCCCATGTCGAGCGTTCCCGCTCTCCGGCAGTTGCATCTACCGCGGGGTGATAACACCCCACCGCGGTCATAATGAGAAAGAACAGCGGCAGCATGAGGCCCAACAGGAAGGCGCCCATCTCCTTGCCGCTGGCGCGGTTCTTCAGGCGGACCCTGAACCCGGTCCACTCCTCCTCGCCGATCCCTGCGTCTCGAGCCTGAATCTGCAGCCAGTCATCGCGGTAGCGCTCGAGCACCACAGTGACCCGGCTTCTGGCCTCCTCGCTTCGTTCCCGGGAGGCCGTGCTGGTCAGCCTGACACGAAAAGTGCCCTGAGTTCCTTCCGCCTCCAGCGGGGAAAACTCGACCAGCGCGTCCAGCGAGCCTCCGTGAATGCCGGCCGCGGCGCCGGTGGTGTCCGAAGGGGCAATGAGCATGACTTTGCGAGCCTCCAGGCTCTCGGCCAAGGCTTCGTGCCCGGCCGGGAGCCCCACCACCATGACCCTGGACAGCTGCCCCTCAGTCTGGCCTCGCACAAACATGATGCCGCTGAACATGGCCCACATCATGAATGGATAGAGAACGATGGGGATGACGATGGAGTTGATGACGATGGACCTCTCCCGCAAGGCGGCCCGCATCTCACGGGCATACAGAAGACCAACGGTATGCAGCGACTTCATGCGACTCCTCTTCCTGCCAGGGATGCAGGTCTCAGGGTTTTCGGTTCAGGGTTCACAGGCCACCCCATCATCCCGCCCACCCGCCCACGGAACTGGATGATTGGACGATTGATGCCGCATTCCATTATCCCACGACTCGATTCATCGGCAATCCGGGCGTGACCCAGAATCGCCAACTTGTGTGAGAGAACATGCAAATCCCGTAATCGTACTCGTACGCGACTGCCCCAGCTCGTCGATTACGACTACGATAGCAATATCGACCCCAAGCCCCGCCGTCGGCGGGCGACTGACAGCTGACAGCCGATAGCTGACAGCCGATAGCCAACTGCCGGCCGTCCTCTCAACCCCGATAAGCCTGAGTGCGCCCGCGCCCTCGGAGGCCCGACTTGTTTGAGAGAACATGGGAAGGCTCGTATTCGTATTCGTACTCGAATGCCCAGCTTGTCGATTCCGATGGCAATGC
>JAFGKV010000041.1 GCA_016928395.1 Candidatus Fermentibacterota bacterium
CGTCCCGCGCGCCGGTCCTAATTCGGTTTCTCGATCCACAAACCCCACAATGAGGCACCCATGGGGCTTCAGCACTCGGAACGCTTCTTGAAAGGCCTTGAGAATATCGTCAACGAAACAAATGGTTGTTACCATTAGCACAAGGTCAAACTCGGGAACTGAAAGAGGCGGCTTCTCAGCTACATGCCGAAAAACCCGGATACCCTGTCTTTCAGCCTTGCTCGCCATCTTCTCAGACGGCTCTACACCGATTCTTATACCCAGAGGCACAGCGAATTGACCTGAACCAACGCCTACGTCCAAACCCCTTGCTGGGAGAGAAGGCATTACTTGGCGTATCGCCTCTAATTCGGCATGATAGAAATCGCGATGTCTTTCGAACCACTCATCATATCTGTCGCTATATTTGTCAAATTGCTCTATATTTGGCATACCATACTCAAGTTCCTTACTATGGCAAACAAACTAGAAGGCTATGACCTTATCGCTTTCAACTATCCATTGTGCAAAATCTTTCATATTGCTTAATTTGATGCCTTCGATTAATTGAAGTTTGTCAATGCCTCGCGCTTCAGAACAACCACCACAACTTTTCACTTCCCCACCCTTCTTGATAATAGATTTCAGCATGCGTTCAATGTTATAGTAGCCAGTCGGCGTTGTTTGATTGGGCAAGCCACAAAGAACAGAATCAGCCATCAAGAAAATTCGTATTTCTACCGAATCGTCGTAGTCTTTCTGAAGCGTCATTGCCATTCGCAATGCGTTGTAAGCCTTCTCCGTCCCATAGGGGGCGTCATTGATAATAATGAGTATTCTCCGCATGTTGTCTTCTTTATGCGGATAGCGCACGCGTTTCAGATGCGGCGGGTGCCAGCTGCAACCGCTGGCGAGCCTGCTTGCGCCATTCCTGCGCGATCAATCTGACCGGCGCGCCCAAACCACATCGAGCGAGTTGATGCGATCATCAGCACCACGAACACCCACAGCACGATCTCATCGGTCAGGGTCGGCTGTCCTGGGAAGACGTAGTTCTTTGACGCGATTGAGGCATGGTAGAGGATGGCGGGAACGAGGCTGCCGCCGGAACCGTAGTAGATCCAGGTGAACACGAAGGCGGTCGCAACAAGACCCATAACCCGAATCGCCATGGGACCGAACCCCAGGCTGAGGCCCTGGCCTATCCACGCCGGTATGTGCCATAGGCCCCAGAACACGCCGAGCACGAGGGTCCCCACCAGCGCGCCGCGCCATGCCTCGAGCCGAGGCAACGCGAAGCCCCGCCAGCCGATCTCCTCACCCACGGCGTTCGGAAGAGTGAACACCAGGGCCACGGGAATCATGTACGCCGCAGCCGGGCCTAGGATCACTCGCAGCGGCATCGGCCCGAGCTCGTAGGACCGACCCAGAACGCGGTCGATGCCCAGAGACAGACACCACCGCGCAGGCTCGAACAAAAGTGCTACGAGGTACCACTGCCAGCGAACACGCCATCTGCCGAGCTTGCTGAACAGAGCGCCCAGGCCTGGCCCGCGCGACGAGAGAATCGTGAGCAGAATGGCCGCAAGGCCGGGAGACCATACCGTGAGCGCGTTCGCTGGCGACCTGGGCGACACGGCTGACTCGGCGAGTCCGAGCCGGTACCTTGCCTGTGGTATCCAGATCGTCCAGGCAATCAGAGTCAGCAGAAAGAACATCACAAGCTCAATCGCGCGCCTCGCTCGCGTGGCGTCAGCTTCCATTGCCACCTCCAATACCCTGAGCGTAGCCAGCCAAAAGGCCGGGCCGCAAGACATCAAGACAGAAAATGATGCGAGCTCCGGCCTTCTTGGTCTTCGTTCATGCGATTGCTCGCATTCCCGCAATTCTGGCTTACTTCTTGGGCTTCTCCTTAATTCCTTTCTTTCCTCCAGTCATCGGACCTTGACCAGGGCCTGTGCCCTTGCCCTTACCTTTGCCATGACCGTCTTTCGGTCCCTGACCTTTTGGTCCAGTTCCATCTTTGTTTGGCATATTAATCACCTCCTTCCCGTTGGTTAGCGCTAAGGAGCTCTACTTGGTCGTTGCACGCATCCGCCTTGTAGGCTGATCCTACCTTTCTATTGAGCTTTACCCTGGTCCGCTACAGCTTTCGTTGCCTGATCTACATCTTCTGTATTTCCCAAATAGTAATGTTTGATAGGTCGCAACTCCTTATCCAACTCATATACCAACGGAATTCCGGTAGGAATATTGAGTGCGACAATGTCTTCGTCTGAAACATTGTCAAGATACTTCACCAGTGCCCGTAGGCTGTTGCCGTGAGCTACGATGATGGCTCTCTTTCCCGCTTTGACGGCAGGTGCAATAGATCCGTTCCAATAGAGTAAGAAGCGCTCGACTGTGTCTCTAAGACACTCTGTGAGTGGCAAGTCGCGATCATCCAATTCCCGATACCGTGGATCATGGGCCGGATATCGTTCGTCCGTTCTCTCCAGGGCCGGGGGCTTGATATCATAGCTTCTGCGCCAAAGGAGTACCTGATCCTCCCCAAAGCGCGTTGCGGTCTCCGCCTTGTTCAGGCCTTGCAGAGCCCCATAGTGCCGCTCATTCAGCCGCCACGAACGCTCGACAGGAATCCACATTTGGTCAAGTTCATCCAGCACGATCCAAAGTGTGCGTATGGCGCGCTTCAGCACTGATGTATAGGCAACATCGAATTGGTAGCCTTCAGATCTGAGCGTTTTGCCGGCTTCTCGAGCTTCGATCCTGCCATGGTCAGAAAGATCGACATCCGACCAGCCAGAAAAGCGGTTTTCCTTATTCCACAAGCTTTCACCGTGCCGCAATAGGGTCAGTTTCATCATCCCATCACCCTGTGTTCTTCCTTGGCAGCGAACGATAAGGATCACGCGCGAGGGATGGCGCAGAGCGAAGCGGCACGCTATTCCTCGTCGCCGTCGATGGCTCTGTTGGGATCGATCCATTTCACGACCCCGTTCTTTGTTACACTTCTCTCAACTGTGATCGGCAGATCAGAGCTCTTGATCACCGCCTCATAGATCGCGTTGCCCATCTTTGATCCGCTATCTCCAGGGTGGATCGTGATGGAATGGTATTCTGACAACGTGTCCTCGAAAACTTCGTAATATCCAATTTGACCAATCCATCCGCCAAGACGACAATAAGTCCAGAGTCTGACCTGGGTTCCGATCTTCTCAAGGGAAACAGCCATGGTATGGGCGAAGAATTCCCCATACTTGCGATACTTTCCTGTGGCATTGCCAAGGTATAGAGTAAATTGGCCGCCGGCGTTGCCAAATGATCTCATGTCACAGGACAAGGCCATGTCTTGAATACCGTCCGAATTGAAATCGG
Organism: Candidatus Fermentibacterota bacterium; assembly: GCA_016928395.1. Taxonomy (GTDB): domain Bacteria; phylum JAFGKV01; class JAFGKV01; order JAFGKV01; family JAFGKV01; genus JAFGKV01. The sequence continues at coordinate 3,358 of JAFGKV010000041.1, forward strand.
CAAGCATTCTGAAACGTTCACCGCTGTGGATATCGTCCTTCGCAACGGCTCTGATCGATGGATCGTCACTCCATTCAAATCCCGTGGCGATCACCGCCGCCAACCCAATGATTGTTGTGGCAAAACCTCTCTTCATTCTCATGATCCCAACGGGGCCGCGGGTGAGCCGCATAACACGTATACAGCACTGTAACCTGGTTGAGGTTTTCCTTTGTAGCATCTATCATTCACCTCCTCCTTGACAAACCGGAGCCGCGTCTTGTGCAGATCCGAATAACACTCACGTTCAGCCTCACAGCGCATCCATCGGGCTCGCCAAGAGAAGGAGTGGTCAGTCTTCAGTTGTCGGTAGTCAGGTGAGCGCGGGGGAAGCGGAGACGCGAACCCGTGGAAGACCCCCCGCGGTGCGACGGAACTGGCAGCGGAAAGAAGTGGTATGGGACGAGAAGCATGAGCGCGAGATTCGATCGGTTCCATCACAGCCCCATTGTGAAGGTCGCTCTTGTAGAGGGATAGGCCGAAGGAAGAGCCGCGGCTCGAACCTGTCAAGGCGCCCAGTCCTCGCTCTATTCGGGGAGTGCTGTCCGACAAGGGTGCCAGCGTGCTTCGCCAGGCCATGAATCGTTATGTGGATGGCCCTTTCGCTCAGCAACTTGACACTTTGTCTACGTCCCTAGACCCGACCAGACACGCCCGTCTCACGACGGAACCGGTAGTGGAGAGACGGCGAATGGTGTGAAAAGCGTGCTCGCGAGATCCGATTGGCTCCATGACGGCCCCTGGTGATGGTCTCTCTCGGAAGGGGATGCAGCCAAGGAAGCCGGTGCCTCGTGCACGGTCAGGCACGCGCGGCCGTGCGACGACGGCGTGGTGCGTGGGGAATCAGACTCCCCTCAGAAGCACGTAGTTGTGGAACCCGCCGATCTGGCGACCACGAAGAATGCGGCGCTCCAGGAAGGTCAGGAATCGGTACTTGGCCCGCTCATGCTTATGAGGCACGCGCCGAGGATCCGGCGATCCCGAGTACTGCAGCCTGTCCCGCCAGTCCATACGACCGATCATGCCCGCCATGACCTTCGGGTGGGCGCCGGTGAACACCGCAAGGCGATCCAGTGGGCCGTAGTCAAAGGGCCGTTCCTCTTCCGCGGGGACGCGATCCCGCCAGGCCACGCCACGGTGCAGCGTGGTGAGGGCGCGGCTCTTGCTCGTCATGAGGTGCGGCGGCCGTACCCATCCGTAGTGATAGATCTCCGCGTCCACCGCCGCCACCTTGAGCTTGTGATGCCCTTTGGGCTGGCGAGGCCCCTGGTAGAAGTCGAAACGCCGAAAGGACTGGGCGCTCTGCCATGAGTGAATGTCGGGCCGGTTGCGGATGATCCTGATCTCGTGGGGATACCAGCCATGACTCACGTGGTAGTGCTCGTAGTCACCCCAAAAGTGCGTGTAGCGGAACAGGAGGCCCTCAACTTCATGCCGACCCAGCAACTCCTGACATCGTTGTTGGATGACCGGCAGATATGTCTCGTGTACGACCTCGTCGGCCTGGAGGTAAAGGAGCCAGTCTCCCGAGCAGGCGTCTTTGGCGATATCGGTCTGCACCGAGTTGATGATGCCCTTTTCGAAGAGCTTCTCGTCCCACACGGTATCGATGATGCGAACCTTGTCGCTTTCGATGGCGGCAATGGCGTCCCTGGTGGTATCCTCAGGATCGCCCCTGCCGACTGCTACCACGAACTCGTCGACAATCGGAAGCACCGAGAGAATCGATTCAACGACCGGATAGTAGAGCTTGAGCCCGTTTCTTACGAAGGAGAATCCACTTATCTTCATCATGGTCATTCTCTTGGTCAGTATCCACGGAGTCCTATGCGGTCGGACAGGATTCTCCAACTAACCGGGCTTGGGCGCCCCGCGTCAAGAGCAGCCTGACGGCACGTTTCGTCTTTCCCGGGGAAACGGAGATCAGTGCATGCAGCATGTGAGTGTAGTGATTCCAGTGTACAACCGATGCGATCTCCTGAGGAGAACCCTGCTCTCGCTGGCAAGCCAGAGCCTGGCGCCCTGCGAAATCATCGTCTCGGATGACGGGTCCGATGAAGATATCTGGGCTACCTTAATGGGGTGCGTTCCCCTGCTGAACTGCTCACTCGCCTATGTGCGACAGCCTCGGAAGGGCTTCAGGGCCGCACGGACTAGAAACAACGGGATTCACTATGCGAGCCATGACATCCTGGTGTTCGTCGACCAAGATATCGTGACGACCCGGGGCTACCTCGCAAGGCTGGCGCAGGGCACCGGACCAGGCACCTTCGCGGTGGGGTATCCGATACGGCTGACCCAGCGGCAGACGGCATGCGTCACCGATGCGATGATCAGACAAGGTCGATTCGGGGGAGTCGTGACGGCCCAGCAGCGTGGAAAGGTGACGCGCCAGTTCGTGAAGGACTTCTTCTATCACCACGCACGAAGGCATGGACTCATGCGCGCAGCGAGACCGAAACTCCGCAGCGGCGTGTTTGGGGCCTGGCGAGAGGACATTCTCCGCGTGGACGGTTTCGACGAGAACTTCGAAGGGTGGGGCAACGAGGACGACGACCTTGGTCGGAGGCTGTACGCCTCTGGAGTACGGGGCAGGAACGTGTGCTTCCGCGAATTTCCTCTTCATCTCTACCACGTGCCGCACCACAATGGTGGGTTCCGGGCGAATCAGGCCTTTGCTCAGGAGCGAATCCCCCGCATCCTCTCTGGAGAGGTACGCGCGTCCAGGGGCTTGAGCAGTACCACTCCCGAAGAGCGTCCCAACGCAACGTGGCTGCGCTAAGGCGTCTGCCTCGCGCAGGAATGGAAGTAACTGCGACGTGGGGCGTGTCTAGTCAATCAGCTCAAACCCTACGGGGCCGCATATGTCAGCGCAGGCCGGGCGTTCGGAAACGCCCCGAGTTGCCGCCGTGGGAGATACACCAGACGGTCACGGCGCCGAACGAGGCTCCCCCGCACCGCAGAGACAATCCGCCCTGCACAGCGTATGACCGTACACTGCGCTGCCCTCACGCCGGCAAGAGCGCGCCGCGCCATAATCCTTCATTGACAGGGGCCAGCCTAAAGACGAGGTTCACGTGGTGTCGTCAGAGGGGAACTCTGCGAGGGAAAGCGGTTAGTGACTATGGGAGTTCCTCGACAAGGCGCGCCCATTGCAGCAGGGCGCATGCCTGGGCCACCTGGTGGCTACCATGAACAAGGAGCATACGTGACCGGCCTTAGCCTGCTCTTCATCAACTCCGCCAAGCGAGCCTCCGGGGGAGAATACTGGATGGCGCAGGTGGGGGGGGAGTTCGTACGAAGAGGCCACCGGGTAACCTTGGTCTGCCGCCCGTTCCGTCCGTGGGCGGAGCACGCGCGGGATTTGGGCGTGACAGTCTATGAGCATGGGCTCCGCGGCGACATCAATATGAACGCGGTGGTGCGCCTTGGATTGATCATGCTGCGGCAACGAGTAGAACTGGTCTGCACGGTATTCGAACGGGAAGCTCGTTTGGCGGGAATGGCGAAGCGCTTCTTCCCATCCGTTTCCTTGGTTCAGCGCAAAGTCGTTCCCCGGATCAAGAACCGCCTCCAGTACCGGGCAAGTTATCGCTACCTCGTCGACAAGATCCTCGCGTCCAGCCACAGCATAGAATCGCAGCTCACGCGGTACCCGTGGCTGTCGCCCGGCATGGTCGAGGTCGTTCCCAACGGCATCGACCTGACGCCGTTCACTTCCTTCAACCCGTCACGTCATGTGGCGAAACGGCTTGGGATCCCGCGCGGGAGGGTAATCGTTGGGTCGGTTGCCGACCTTGTGCCCTCCAAGGGGCACGAGATGCTCCTCGATTCCCTGCCCAAGCTCCTTCTGCTGGCACCGCAAGTTCATCTGCTGCTAGTCGGAGAGGGACTGATGCGGAGACGTCTTGAGCGGAAGAGCGAGGAGATGGGCCTTGCGGATCGCGTTACCTTCGCGGGATTCCGGCGGGACATTCCCGATGTTCTGCGCAACGTCGATGTATTTCTACTCCCCTCACGCTCGGAAGGGGCTTCACTGGCAGTACTGGAAGCCATGGCGGCGGCCCGCCCTGTGGTAGTCAGCGATGTGGGCGGAAACTCGGAACTGGTGATCCACGGCATCAATGGATTCCTCTTTCCCTTGGATGATCCGCTCATGATGATCCAGCACGTGGCCCTTCTTGCGGCCAACCCTCGCCTGCGCAAGAGGATGGGGACTGAGGGCAGACGATGGGCCGAGCGCGAGTTCACCCTAGACAAGATGATCGACAAGGTCGAGACCATCTTCCTCTCAACTGTCGAAGGCAAGCGAAAGGGAAGAGGTCTGCGGCATCCACAATGAGCGGCCTTGTCCTCGCATGCGTGTGCGACGATGGCCGTGAACCTACACGCGCAAGGACGGCTTGATCCCAGTCGCGTGGGGGGGTAAGTTGTGGTTGCATCAATGATGAGATGAAGGATAGCCCCAAGAAACGGGGGAAGCCTTGGCAACGGTCTTCTTCACTTCTCCCTCCGTGATCCGGGCGCCTCAACGGCGTGGGGATCAACTCGCTCAAAGCGCCTTGTCGCCGGGTCGCACGACAGGGGCGGTGTCGGTCAGGGCCCGCTCTGGCGTGCGCGCCATCGAGGGAGGGGGTCTATCAGGCCGGGTGAATTCTCGATGCTCTCTCCTACGGAACATCCTTCGGTTTCGCGAGTCGCACGTCGCCATGCAAGGAGCGGGGGTATGACCACATCGTCTACCATGGGACCCACGTTGGGCGTAAACCTACACAAAGCAGTTGTTGCACGAGATCTCCGGCTCGTCGAGACGCTCCTGGCCAAGGGTGCGGACGTTCGCGCCCAGGATGCACTCGGACGCACCCCGCTTCACTGGGCAGCCGGATGGAGTTCCCGCGAACTCGTGCATGTGCTCCTCAAAGCGGGCGGGGCCTTGGCAATCGCTACGGGCGACAAGGAGGGACAGACTCCGCTTCACCTGGCCGCCCTCCAGGGCCATCCCGACGTCGTCGAGCTTCTGATCGATGCGGGGGCGAACCGAGACATCAGAGACGGTAACGACATGACGCCCCTCGACCTGGCGATCATCCTTGACCGGCGAGACGTTCTCGAGCGGCTGCTGTCCAGGGGGGTAGACGTGAATTCGAGAAGCAAGGACGGATGGACGGCCCTGCACACGGCCGCGCTCTATGGGAAGCGGGTTGTCGCGGGGGTCCTCATCCTTAAGGGCGCGGATGTGAATGCCCGCGACGCCGACGGCGACGCGCCTCTGGATATCGCGCTGGCGGAGAATCATCGGGAAATCGTCGATCTACTGCAGAGCAGTGGCGCCCGGTAAGTCGCATTCGCGCGAAAGGGGTCGCCCTTGACTCTTCTCGCCCCGGTCATGACCCCGTTGCATCGTGTGCTGGAAAAAGGTCTTCAAGCCCGACACATCCCGTTCATTTCGCGGCGAGTATCCCTCACGCGCCGGATGTCGAGGATCACAAGAGAGCGGATCCTCGGGAAAGACTCTCCTCTCCAAAACGATCCCAGATCCTGTCCATAGCGCTCACCAGCCTTTTTCTCACCACAGTATCCGGGAAGAGCTGATCCTCCAGCGTCACCTCAACATCACGCCGCAACCCAGCCGCAGTCACGCCCACCAACCGTACGCGTCTATCCCTTTGTATCATACCCTTGAGCAAGCGGGTGGCGATAAACCTGAGGGTTGATGGATCATGGAGATCCTCGCGCGCGGATGTTTGTCGCGTATGAGTCTCGAAACTCGACCATCGAAGGCGGGTTTGAACCCGTGAGGCCTGAAGCCTGTCTTGACGAAGGCGCCTGCTGACCCTGTCGCACAGCACGGTTACCACCGCCCAGAATTCGGGGCCGATCCTCACATCGTGCCCGAAGGTATACTCGTGCCCCAGTGATCGTTCCTTGATCGGCCCTTGCTCACCGTCCAAAGCTCCCTTCAAGTCATCTAAAAGGCGCGCCATTCGATCTCCGCAGATACGACGAAGCCGCACAGGATCATTTCTGAGAAGATCACCGATGGTTACGATGCCATGCTGTTCAAGAAGGCACGATGTCTTCTTCCCGATACCCCAGAGTGATGAGGCCTTGAGCGGCAGGATGGCACCCGGCATCATGAGAGGATGAAGCACAGTGAACCCGCCGGGTTTGTCCATGGATGACCCTAGTTTGGCCAACAGCCTATTGGGAGCGATGCCAATTGAGCAACTCAAGCCATGGGTGGAGGTAATGGCTTCAGACAATGTGCGACCATGTTCGACGACCGCAGCCCACGTCTGATGAAACCACATAGTGCATTCATCAACGCTCACAACCTCAAGGCGGGGGGCGAACCGCTGGCATGTAGCGAAAACCTCCAAGGACGCCTGGACATACTTCGACCAGTTCCCCGTCAAAAATACTCCATGCGGACACAGCCTACGGGCCTCCTTCATACTCATTGCCGAATGCACGCCGAACCTTCTTGCTTCATACGACGCCGCGGATACGATCCCACGCCCTTCCCGCTCTCCGCCGACAATCACCGGCCTTCCCTTGAGGCATGGCATGTCTCGCTGCTCGACTGAAGCAAAGAACGCATCCATGTCGAGATGAACGACAACCCTTGCTCGCTTCGCGGACAGGTCATCGTGCATCTCCACCCTCCCATCCAATCATCCGGCAGGCCATGTTCCGCGTTTCGAGTTTCCCATTCGGCGGACAGACTGCCGATTCATCACGTCTCATCCTTCCAGAAATACTTTCTCGACCCGCCACTGAAAGGTTCTGCTGTGAAACGACAGCTCATAGTAATCTATGCCATTGTCGGATACCGAATAGAAATGCTCCTGATCCGCTCCCGAACGGCTCATCCAATGCGATGCCAGATGCCGTACGGGCAATGTTCGCCCACGCCACTGAAAACGCAGGGGCTTCAAACATCCGTCTCGGAATAGCCCGATCACGTTGACCGGCTCCTCCAGGGTCTCGATCCGCATGGTCACCTCCTTTCACCTGGTATTAATGTACAAATGTACAGTAGTCAAGGAGAGAAGTGACCAATGACCTCGGGCCTCTCCGGCTCGCGTGACACGATCCAGGGAGAACGGGGTCGACACCTTCATCTCACCTTGAGGGAAGCCCTTCCAGATCCGGCAGGTCACGATCATGAGGGTGCGGTCCGCCCGCTCCCTCCCTCCTTCACCCCTTCACCCCTTTACCTCCTCACCCCTTCACCTCTTCACCCCCCCTGTGTCATCGCGGCAGCCCAGGTGCTTGTTCTGAACGGGTCCCAGGGCTAAGTTGAACCGATCGGTTCACCCCTCCCGAACCTCGGTGCCGATTCCACGGACCACTCTGATTTCTTGCCAATGAGGGGCCCTTCGAAAGTCAGGCATGCACCCGCCGCGGAAGGCCGGGAGATTCCTGCTGGAACACCCGGCTGTGAAACGATCCTGCGGTGCCAAGTGCCCGCCGAAGGCTCAGCGGCGTGCATCCCTGCATATAGAGGAGATTGTGATGACCTCAAGAGATGCCATGGCCATCGAAGAAGCGTATGGCGCCCACAACTATCACCCCATTCCCGTGGTGCTGACCAGAGGCGAGGGTGTATGGGTGTGGGATGTGGAGGACATGCGGTATCTGGATATGCTCAGCGCATATTCCGCTCATAATCTTGGCCACGCCCATCCAGGAGTCCTGGCCGTTGCCCATCGTCAATTGGAACGGCTCACGCTCACCTCCCGGGCTTTCCACAATGACCTTCTGGGGATTTTCTGCCGCCGGCTGGCGGAGTTCTGCGGGTTGGAGATGGTTCTACCCATGAACACCGGCGCTGAAGCAGTGGAAACCGCCATCAAGACCGCACGAAAATGGGGATATCAGGTCAAAGGCGTCGAGCAGGAGAAGGCGGAGATCATCGTCTGTTGTGAGAATTTCCACGGCCGTACCACGACCATCATCAGCTTCTCCACGGACCCGGTAGCCCGCAATGACTACGGCCCCTACACGCCGGGCTTCACCATCATCCCCTTCGGCAACGCGGCAGCCCTCGAAGAGGCGATCACGCCCAATACCGTCGCCTTCCTTGTGGAACCGATTCAGGGTGAGGCCGGAGTCAAGGTGCCGCCCGACGGGTATCTGAGTGCGGCCCGTCAGATTTGCACCCGCCACAATGTCCTGCTGGTTCTCGACGAGGTGCAGACCGGATTCTGCAGAACAGGTAAACGCTTCTGTCACCACTACGAGGATGCGACGCCCGACATTTTGGTCTTGGGCAAGGCTCTCGGTGGCGGTGTGATGCCGGTCTCAGCCGTGGTATCACGGCGCGACATCTTGAGCGTCTTCAAGCCCGGGGAGCACGGTTCAACCTTTGGCGGAAACCCCCTGGCATGCGCCATTGCCATGGCCGCCCTCGATGCCCTCGAGGATCCAGCGCTGCTGGCCAATGCCGCGCGCCAGGGCGAGCGATTCCGCTCCACCCTTCGGAGCATCGACAATCCCGTCGTACGCGAAGTGCGGGGCAGGGGGCTTCTCAACGCCATCGAGCTCGACGCCCACAAGGCATCCGGCAGGAAGGTGAGCGAGGCCCTGCAGGCCCGGGGAGTGTTGGCCAAGGAGACCCATCAGAACATCATTCGTTTCGCGCCACCCTTGATCATCGATGACGACGAGATGAGCTGGGCATTGGAGCGGATCATCGCAGTGATTCGATCGCTATAGAGGCACGGTTCGTGACCTTTGACGACCACGGTGTCGGTCCGCATGCGCTCATGGTGCAGCGCTCATCCCGTGGCTTCGTGCCGCTCACGGCCATCCTGGAACTTACTCACCGATGCAATGAGCGTTGTGTCCATTGCTACGTGATACAACCGCGGGGAAAGCCTCCCGAACTTACCACGGGCCAATGGAAGGATATCCTCGGGCAGCTCGCCGCGTCGGGAACCATCGAGGTCACCTTCAGCGGCGGTGAAGCCTTCCTCCGGTCCGACTTGTTCGAGATCCTGGAGGAGGCTCGCCGGCTGAACTTCTCCATTAAGCTCTCGACCAATGCCACCCTGGTGGGCTCTGAGGAAGCGGCACGGCTGAGCGAGCTGAAGCCGTGGGAAATAGGCGTGAGCCTCTATGCGGCCGATCCTGCCGTCCATGAAGCCATCACTAGACTGCCCGGCAGTTTCCACCGCACTGTGGCGGGTATCTCCGCCATGGTCGGCCAGGGAATGCGAGTGCGGATACGCAGCGTGCTCATGCAGGAGAATCTTGGCCAGGAAGAGGCACTTGAGGCCTTGGCGCTCCGGCTCGGCGCATCGTTCTCTCAAGATCCCTTGCTGACACCGCGCAGCGATGGGTCACTGGATAATCTGCTCCACCGGCTCACGCCTCAGCAGTTGCGCCGATCCCTGGAGGCCGATGCACAGCGCCTCCTGGGCGAGGATGACCCCGCCCGGTGGGATGAGGTCCGCCAGGACAAGCTGCAAAGCTTCATGTGCAAGGCGGGCATCAACTTCGTGTCCATCGGCCCCGAGGGGCAGGTGCTGCCATGCGTGCAGTTTCAGCAGATTGCGGGCAATGTATCGGAAAGACCCTTCGCGGAGATCTGGAAAACCTCGCCGGTGTTCCGTCGCCTTCGCGCAACTGTGAACGCCGACCTCGATACGTGCCGTGACTGCGAGCTTTCACCGTTGTGCTTCCGCTGCCCGGGAGAGGCGCTTCTCTCCAACGGCGACGCCTTCGGGCCATCGACCTATGCGTGCATGCGCGCAGGCTTCCTGAACGAGCTCAGGGCGTCCCGAAGAGGCTTTCCGGAGCGATAGATGAGGGTGCGCCTTTTTTTTCTTGACACCCATGCGATACGTTCGTACTCTTGTGCCGGTTCTGTATGTAGGTCTATTCCCTACTGCGATGTTCTCTACTCGTGGAGGTGTACCAAATGAAGAAGGCGTATCGGAAGCCCTCGATCTTCTCCGAGGCGACTTTTGAGACTTCGGCGCTGGCATGCGGCAAGTCCACTGCCACCCCGTATGGCTACATCTGGACGGTGACCGGCCATCACACCGGCTCCAGCCACAGCCCCGGCACCGGCTCGGGCTGGGTTTCCAGTTCGGCAAGTTACTCTGACGGCGCGTACTGCGGCTATAGCGACGTCCAGCCGAACAATATGTTCGCCTCCTAAGACTAGAGCAGAGTTTTAAGCCGGGGCTGCGGCTTTCGCAGCCCCGGTTTTTGTATGCCCACGGCGTGGTCGTGCGTGAGTGTCGGGGTTATGATGACAGAAAGCCCTTGGGAGTCATGGTCAGAACTCACTGCAGCGGAGGGCGGAAATCGAGCGCCCTGGAGGGATTCGCTTCGACCCATCGAGTGCGCCCGCCCTGAGCCCGCACTGGTGTGTGGTGTGCGAGGGCCTCCAGGTCCGACACGTTCGCTGATGCGTGCGGGGCCACCCGCAGAGAAGGACTCGGAATCCAAAGACGCCGAGCCCAGCGCCCCCAGCCGGACTAGGCTGGTGCGCCTTCCGGGCGCACGCTGAAGTACTCGGCGTCGGGATGATGCAGAATCAGCCCGGAGGTGGAGCACTCCGGTAGCAGTTGCCATGCTTCGGTATGGGAGATCCCGATCCGTTCGGGCGCCAGCAGGGCGAAGAACTGCTCATGGGCCTCTATGGCCGGGAACGCGGGCATGCCCGGCGCATAGGCCTTGCCGCCGGCACCCAATCCCCACTCAGTCACGATGGATGCCCGCACCATGTCAGCCAACGCCTCGGTCAGAGCCATGATAAGCCCATGAAGAAGGAAATAGCGAGAATAGAGGCCGTTGTTCCGTGCCTCCTCTGCCGTGGCAAGGCTTTTCGCACCCATGGTCGCCATGAACGCAGCGACCACATCGCCTGACGGCGCCACATAATCCTGAATGGAGCGACCCCCACCC
>JAFGKV010000006.1 GCA_016928395.1 Candidatus Fermentibacterota bacterium
CGTCCCAGTCCATCGCCATCCGCGCAATGACGAAGTGTTACCTATGTTCTGAACCTGAAACGTTACCCATGTTCTGACTTGACCCCTGGGCTGCCTACCGCCAACTGCCAACCGCCAACTGCCAACTGCCTACCGCCAACTGCTGACTGCCAACTGCCGACTGCCGACTGCCGACTGCCGACTGCCAACTGTCGACTGCTGACTACCAACTGCCAACTGCCGACTGCCGACTGCCAACTGCCAACTGCCGACTCTCACCCCCGCGGGTGGAATGTGCGGTGAACCTCGCGGAGGAAGTCGCGATCGAGGTGGGTATAGATCTGGGTCGTCGTGATACTCGAATGGCCAAGAAGCTCCTGCACTACCCTCAGATCCGCGCCGCCCTCCAGGAGGTGGGTCGCGAAGCTGTGGCGCAGCGTATGGGGGCTGACATCCGGCCCCAGGCCCGCCCGAAGTGAATAGGTTTTCACGATATGCCAGAGCGTAATGCGAGAGATCCGGGTGCCCCGATTGGTCAAGAACAGCCAGTCGGCGTGCCGTCGTGCCAGCAGTGGTCGCGCCCTGTCGAGATAGTCTCCAAGCCACCGTCGAGCCACGGCGCCGAAGGGCGCGATGCGAACCTTGCTTCCCTTGCCCAAGACCCTCGCTACTAGATCGGTCAGTGATGCGTCGGCAACCCTCAGGGTGATGATCTCCGAGGCTCTCAATCCCGCCGAATAGAGCAGCTCCAGCATGGCTCGGTCACGGAGCCCCAGGGGTGTCGCGGCATCGGGCTGCGCGAGAAGTGCCTCGACACTCGAGACGGATAGCACCTTCGGAAGCGTGCGGAGCATTCGGGGAAGCGAGACTGTCGCCGCGGGATCTGTCGAAACGATTCCCTCCGCTACGGCGAATCGGAACAGACTGCGTATGGCCGCGAACGCGCGGCGCTGACTGGCGCGGGCGAGCCCGATCTGTGCCAACTCACCCAGGTATGCCGACAGGTGTTTTTGCCGTACAGACGCGGGCTCAGCCGTGCCTTGGGCAAAGAGCCACCGCAGGAGCCTGAACACTTCATGCTGATACTGGGAAACGGTGAGGGGAGAGAGGTTGCGCTCCACGGCCAAGAAGGTGAGCCAGTGCGCCACGAGATCGTGGTATGGGGGCGGCAGTTGCCTATCCACCGTCCTCGTCATCCCCATGCCGCAGGCCGCCTCCGCAGAGCCATACGGGGCGGCACAGGCAATAGGCTTGACGCGGAGGCCATCCCGATCGAGCTTGCGGAAAAGCCTCCACGCCCACCGGAGTAGTTCATGTTCGCCATACGCTCATCGATCCGCTTCGCAGCCATCGTCATCCTCGGCCTGCCCTGTATGAGCAGCGGCGCTCCCGCCGATTACGTGAACTTCACGGCCGCCGACTCTGCCGGTCTGGCGGGTGTCACCGTGGAGCGTTTCTTGTTCCGCAGCGGTCTTGAATGCCCATACACTCTGATACGTCACGGCGATGGAGAGGTCAAGGGGTTCCTGGTCTTGCTCCATGGCGCCGGTGACAATCCCACCAATTTCACGAAAATCGCGACCCGCCTCGGTCTGCGCGGCATGCAGCATATCCTGCCACGGGCGCCTTTCCCCATGAGCATTCGTCTTCCCGATCCCCTCACCGGGCGAGAGGAGTCATTTGCGGGGTACGGATGGCTCGACGATCCGACCAGCCCCTGGGTCGACCGGGGGACCGCACTCTCGGCCTTCACGGTGGGCTCCATCATCGATGAGGTGCGCCCTGCCCATGCCGAAGGCCCTCCTCTCGTGCTGGCCGGGTTTCGGCAGGCCGCGGGCATCGCGGCCCTGTGGGCGGCCGCCAATCCCGGGCGTGTGCAGGGGCTGGTACTCGTATCAGGGTATGCGGAGCCTCCCGTGCAGGAGGCACTGGCCGCCGGAGGGAGGGGGCTCGCCCTCCAGGATATGCCGTGTCTTGTCTTGATAGGAATCGACGCGCCCGACGCGGTCGACAGCGGCGATCTCGCCGCAACGGTCCGAGATCTTGGTGCCCGTATTGAGCCGCACTTCGTGGCCCGGGGCGCGGACTTCAGTGAACTAGACTACGGGCTCATCCGTGCCTTTGTCGAGCGATGCACTGGCGCCATCCCTGCGGCGGAAGACCGGTGATGGCGGCGCGACACCGCGTTGTGGTAAATCCCTTCAGTGGTAATGGGCACGGGCGTCGCATCGGCACGTTGCTGCCCGGCATTTTTGCGCGATTGGGCCTCACCGCCGAGTTTCACGAGAGCAGCACTGCCGAGCACTTCAAAGCCCTTGTCGGCGGCAGGCCGGCCGAGCCCGGAGAGCGTGTGGTGATCTGCGGGGGCGATGGCTCACTGAACATGGCGCTTTCGTGCGTCACGCCCGGCACCAGGCCGGCATTGGCTCTGGTGCCCTGCGGTAGAGGAAATGACGTGGCCAGAAGCCTCGCCATCCCCGCCCATCCCGATGGCGCCGCCGCAGTGCTGGCCGAGGGTCGTGAACGCGCGATGGATGTCGGCTATGTGAACGACCGGCCATTCGCATCCATCGCTGCCATGGGCTTCGACGCCCTGGTCTCCTTGGCCGCCTCCAGGATGAGGCGAGTGAAGGGCCGTATGGTGTATGTCATAGCGGCGATCAAAGAGCTGGCTCGGTTCCATCCACCCTTATTCACCATAGAGAGCGACACGTTCACCTTCCAGGGTCGCGCGATGATGGTATCGGTGGCCAACTGCCCCTACTACGGCGGCGGCATGATGCTGTCGCCGGATTCCAAGATGGACGATGGTCTTGTGGAAATCTGCGTGGTGCTGCCGATGTCCAAGCTCGGCCTGTTGCGGATGCTACCGAAGTTGTTCACGGGCGGCCACGTTGACTCGCCCTACTTTCTGATCGCGTCCGCGCAACGAGCCACCATCGGCTGCGATCCCGCCGTGCCTATCTGTGCCGACGGGGAGTATCTGACCATGAGCCCCGCCACGATCCGCATCGAGCCTGCCGCCGCGACCGTTATGGTTCCGCCAATGGGGATCTCTGCAGGAGCACCGACCCCGTGATCAGCCCGATGATGCTGTGCATCGCCTTGGCAGGTGAATCACTGCCTCCGGTGATCAGCGTGATCCCGAGCCCGCCGGATCGGGTGATCCTTGAGGCACATTGGGAAACCGTATCGATAGCCCGCGATTCCTCTGGCCGGCTTCGAGTGATCGCGCCTAGTTTGGCCTATGCCATGCCGGTGGGCTCTCCTGATCTCCCTCATGGGGCAGTGGCCGTTGCCCTGCCTCCCCGAGGCGACTATGAGGTGAGCGCGTTCCCATCGGGAGTGACATCCCACACCGGGCTCATCGCCGCGGTGGATGATACCCTCAGGACGGGGACCATGCGCGTGCCGCAGACCTGGCACGCGGTGACCGCCGAGGGCTGGCTGCGGCATCAGCGCATGATGGAGCTGACTCTGTTTCCCGCGATCCCAAGCCCGATGGGGCTCAGCACCGCACGGCGGGTTCGGGTGGAGATTCGGTTCACCGACATCGGAATCGGAGGGGGAACTGTCAAGGAAGAGCCCTCCTTCGAGGCCGTGTACCGGGTGGCGGTGAATCACCAGCAGGCAACCGCCTGGCGGGCGACGCCCCCGGTGACGCTGCGGCGAGATCCCGTTTTGCCACCGGAACACGCGGTGAAAGTCTACGTTGACCGGCGGGGAATCACCGCCCTCTCCGGCGCCGATATGGAAATCGCCGGCATCGATATCTCCACGGTCGACCCATCAACATTACGCCTCACCTGCCGGGGCGAAGATGTTCCGTACGCGTTTACTGGACTCGGCACACACATCCTCTCCCCCACTGACTCCCTGCTCTTTTTCGGGCATCCCAACTACCGTGCCGACGAAGGCTGCCGCCTGGTTGACTGGTGGGATCACTTCAGTGCCGCCAATGTCTACTGGCTCTCATGGGGGGAGGCTCCAGGGATACGTTTCACCCAACGCCCGGCCGCGCCGTCGGGCGCGCATCCCGTGGTGGAATGGCACGCGGCTGTTGCGCACGCCGAACAGGACCTGCTGGCCTTCCTCAGCAATGAGGGCGACGCGCCATGGCCTACCGAGTGGTATTGGCAGAGATGGAGCGCCGGCACGCAAGGGGTCACAAAGGACTTCACCGTGGTGGTGGATTCTCCGCGACCGACCCAGAGCGCTCTCCTGCTGCGCGCGTCACTGCACGGGTACTCCAATCTGAGCGGCGTACAGTGGCAGTATCATACGACATTCGCGCTGAACGGCAATCCCCTGGGTGATGTGTACTGGGGCCAGTGGAACGGGCGGGTGCCGTTCTGTTATGACAGCCAGCAGCAGGGAGACCTGATCCAGGCGGAGTGGATACAGCAGGGCACCAATACGTTCGCCGTGCGGCTGCTGCCGGACATTGACCCGGAGAAGGGGCCGCTCAGCACCGCCTATTTTGATTCGTGGAGCCTCCGGTATGACCGCATACTGAAAGCCGTTCAGGATACTCTGGAATTCGAGGCCCCGCCGGGAACCGGCGCGGGAATGAGAACCTTTCGAGTCCAGGGCGTCTCCACGGCGGACGTGGTCTTGTTGGACATGGTGCGCCAAGAGCGGCTGATTGGCGCCGATCATATCGGCACGACCCTGACCTTTGAGACCAGCGTTGCTGACTCGACGCGGTTTGCCCTGGCCTCCCGGGCCCGGCTTGTCCAGCCGCTCAAGATCGTCAAGGAGCGGCCAGCGGATCCGCCGCTGTCTTCGGGAGACGCACAGGCTGCCTACCTGATCATCTCCTATGACCGGGAAGAGGCGGGCGATGCGGATCCCTATCACAACCTGTTTGATGCGGCAATCAACCTGGCTTTGGCCAGAGATGCCGTCGTGCCCACCAGGGTTTTTGACGTGCAGGACATTTACGACGAGTTCAACTGGGGAATCATCGACCCTGAGGCCATCAGGGATTTCCTGAAGCATGCGTTTTCCACGTGGAGCCTCGTCCCGCCCGAGTATGTGCTCTTCTTCGGAGACGCTTCGTGGGACTACTTGGGGCGATCAGGCCCCACGGCCAAGAAGAGCTTCGTGCCATGCTGGGGCTATCCCATCTCCGAGAACCACTTTGTCGAACTCTCCGATGGCGACTTCTTTCCCGATCTCCATATCGGTCGCCTGCCGGTGGAGAACTCGTTCCAGGCGGACAATGCGGTGGCCAAGGTGCTGGCCTACCCGGCGCCGTACCAGGAAGACGAAACGTGGCGGAAACGCGCCCTCATGGTAGTGGGAGGATTCACTGACTCCGAGCAGACCATTTTCGAAAGCCACGCCGAAAGTATCCTGACCGGCTATGTACTTCCTGCGCCTTTCCTCGGGGACCCCAGCCGGGTCTACCGCAGCCTGACCGGCTATCAGCCGGGCTACTACAACCAGCGGATCGTGGACGCCATCAATGACGGGTGTGTGGCGCTGAACTACATCGGCCACGGCGCCGCACTCACCTGGGGTATCATGTTCGACGTCACGGATGTCGGCTCACTCACCAATGATCTCTCGCTTCCCGTTACCATGGGCCTGACCTGCAACTCCAATGCCTTTGGCGAACCTGACACCAGTTGCCTCGGCGAGGTGTTCCTGCGCCTTGGAGATCCGGCCCACGGCGCCATCGCCTCGTGGGGGGCCACCGCCCGAGCCAATGAGTATTCGGCCTGGCGCGGATCCCTGGCGTTCTTCCAGGCCCTCTGCATTGATCTTGAACGTCGCGTCGGGCCTTTGACTACCGCAGGCAAGATCGCAGGCGGCTCATCGGTGTGGACCATGTTCTCGCTCCTGGGAGAACCCCTGGTGGAGTTGCCGGTACCCACGGGCCCTGACCTTGTGATCAATGAGGACAGTCTCTCAGTGACGCCCTCCGTGGTGGGAGAGAACCATGATGTCGCCATCGATGTCGTGGTGGAGAACCACGGCAGGGCCTCTCCGGAACAGGTAATCGTGCGGTTCGCCGCCGGCCCCGAGGGAAGTTCCTCAGAGATCGCGGCGGTGTCCGACACGTGCGGCATGCGGCGCCGGAGCCCGTACACGGTCACATGGAACACCGGCGCGGGCCTGGGACCGCGCATTGTCTCTGCATCCGCTGATCATCTTGACGTGATGGCCGAGTTGCGGGAAGACAACAATGTGGCGACGCTGCCGTTTGAGGCGCTCCTGGCGCCGCCCTCGGTGGCGGCCCCCTTCGATTGCCAGGTGAGCACTACGGCCTCGGTGTGGCTCACCGTGAACAACCTCCCGGGGCAATCGACGGGGCGCACCTATGAGTTCCAGATCGCTCGTACGGACAGTTTCACTCCTTCATCACCAGGCTTCGCCAGTTCCGGCGCGGTGAGCCAGCAGCAGGGCTCTACGGGCTGGTCTCCGCTGGGCCTGATGCAGGGGACGACGTACTTCTGGCGATGCAAGGCCATGGAGGGTTCCTTTGACGGCGCATGGTCGCCCACGGCAAGTGTCACCATTGATACCACCGCATCCGGCACGGTCTGGGCACAACGGCATGGCGCCCAGTTTGCGGCGGATTCCCTGGCCCAGCTCGTCGTGGACCGCGAGCTGCACACCGTGGTGCTGCGCGCCCAGGTGAATCCGACCGACTATGCCCACGTGGATCAAGGCGCCACCGTACCCTTTGTCTCCAGCTACATGACGCAGCCGTATACAGACCCCCTGAATCTCATTGGTGAGGATATCGGCAGCGGCGCCGGCCAGTACGGCCAATTCCTGTTCGCCAACAACGACTACGCGCAGGAAGCCCTCATCGATCTCGGTCAAGAACGAACCATTGGAATCGTGGGATCCGAGCACTGGATCGGTCTGGACGACAGGCCGGTCTGGTCTTTCTACCGGATCAGTTCTTCCTTGAACAATGTCGATTTTGAAGAGTGGGGAGCGCTGGGCCCCTACACACTGCCCAGTCTGGGCAATGTGCCCACGCCCATGTTCTTCTCGGTGGAAACACCCCGCCCGGTGAAGTTCCTCCGGTTCCAGTTCGGACAGGGCCTCCCCCACCCCTTCCCCGGCGGTGCATTGTGGGGATCCCGGATCTATGAGGTGTTTGCCTATGCAGTGGATTTCTTGCCCTCCGGCACGCTCACCTCCTCCGCAGCAGGCCCCGCTGCCTCTTGGCAGCAGGCGACCTGGGATGCCGACATTCCACCGGGGGCATCCTTTACCGTCACCGTGCTTTCCTCATCCACCGCGACGGGCCAGTTCCTTCCGGTTCAAGGCCTGGGTGGTTTGAGTGCCTCCCCCGTTGATCTGAACGCAATCACGGATCCCTACGTGAAACTTGTCGGGACCGCCTCCACCACCGATCCGCGAGTGACACCAGCGTTGCACCAGTGGCGCCTCCGGTTCCAAGGAGGCGTGGATATGGCGTTCAGGGGCGGGCTCTCGGTGACGCCGCCTCTTCCGCCCGCAGGGAGTGTGGCCCAGATCGGCGGTGTGATGGTCAACCAGGGTATCTCCACGGCCGACACGGTGCGCTTCCTGCTGCGCGATACGACGACGTCGGCCGCTGTTGACATCATGGATACCCTGCTAATCGGGCTTCAACCGGGAGCAGTCTGGCAGTTTGCCGTGCCCTGGTTGTCAACGATCGGGCGGCACACCGTCACGGCATCCGCCGAGGTCCGTGGAGGGGCTCCTGAAGTGGCGCCGGGAGACAATGAGGCCGCGGTGGAAGTCGTAGTGCTTCCAGACCCGGCGTGCCTGGCCCTCAGGGCTGTTACGCCCCAACCCCAGCAGTATGGCGCCTTGCTTCTGGAGGGGATCATCGGCAACCAGGGATCCGTCTTGACCGATTCGGTGCCCTGGGTGCTTGAGAGCAAGGGCCCGGACGCGGCGGCTTTCGTCGCTGTGGATTCGGGGGCCACGGGCTTCGTGACACCGGGCGAGAGCATCGCGGTGGCCATCCAGTGGCCCCCGCCGCGCACTCCCGGGATGCATGATCTCCTCTTTGCCGTGGCATACTCCGGCGAACAGGTCAGCATCGCCAATGATACGGTAGAGATCAGCATACGAATCGCGGGGGCCGCTGATCTTGTCATCGATTCCCTCGCATTCTCCAATAGCCAGCCTCCTGCCGGTGACCCGGTGGGGGTTCGTCTGCGTGTCCTCAATGCCGGCGAAGCAGGCGTCGATAGTGTTTTCCTCGTGCTCTTCCACACTCCCCCCGGGGGAGATGAAGCAACGTTGGCGGTATGGGAGCTCAGTGTGGAGGGGGGGCAGGCCCGCGCCATGGAGGCGACCTTTGTCACGTCCGGTCTGCCGGGGCTGCACCGCATTCGGGCGGTAGCGGACCCGGATGACGTGATCCCGGAGGCCGACGAAGGCAACAACAGCAGAGCCGATTCGATCACCGTACTCAGCGGCGCCGACCTGCTGTGTACGGGGCTGTCCCTCGCACCCCTGCCGGTGCTCACTCGCGACACCGTAGTAGCCTTCGCCACCGTGCGGAATGCCGGAGAGATCGCCGTCGGATCCTTCGAGCTCGCGTGGGAAGCAGCGGAGCTTCGCCTTCTTGCTGGTGACGGCACAGTAGGTGGCCTGGATGGAACATCAGAGGAGCAGGTATCCGCCACCTTTCTTGCGCCGTCTGTGCCTGCGGAGGGAGTCATACGCCTGATGATCGACGCGCCGGACAGCGTCGAGGAGACCAACGAAGGGAACAATGTGGCGGAGAGCGCGGTGGGCATTGTGGCCGAGCCTGACCTGGCAGTTCGCAGCGACGAGGTCCGATTTGATCCTTCGGCACCCACCGAGGATGATACCGTGGCGGTACGCTTTGTGGTCCGCAATAGCGGGGGAGCGCCCAGCGAGGAGTTTCTCGTTTCAGTCGCCCACCGCCCCGGCGGATCCGGCGCGTGGACCGAGTTCTTCGCCAGCACCTTCAGCTCCATTGCCCCCGGTGGGTTCGCGGAGGGCCACGCAGCATGGATTGCAGACGACTACCGCCTCACCCACTGGTTTTGCGTTACCTGCAATCCTGACTCTGCGGCCCGGGAGCGTCGGCTTGACAACAACAGCGCCGAGCGATCGTTGATCGTGAGCCCGAAAGACCGCGACCCGCCCGTCATTACCCTGGCCGTGGCCTTGCCCGGCTTCGGCGATTCGGCCTGGGTGCCGCCCATGGTGCCGGTGATCTCCCATCTGACGGATGCGGAAACCGGCATCGATACGGCCAGCGTGACGGTCTACGTTGATGATGAAACCTACCCCGTCACGCCCGTATGGCAGGTCGTCGATCCCGGGTTACGTCTGGAGACAACGGTTGGTCCGTTGGCCCCCGGCCTGCACGCCCTTCGTCTTGAGGGGGCAGATCAGGCAGCCAACCGCGGCGTCAGCCCGACAGTGATGGTCACCGTGGCGGAGGAGGCAGCCGGCATCAGTCTCGTGGCCATGCAACGCGATCATCTAGACGAGACCGTGTTCGTGGTGCGGTGCGCGTTCGAGGAATCGGCGGAACTCGGTGTGTACACCGTATCGGGTCGGCTGCTGATGCGCTGGGGCGGGGAGATCGCACCCCCCATGACCATGGTGTGCTGGGATCGCCGGGATCGCGACGGTGACCGGGTGGCCAACGGCGTCTACTTCGTGCGGGCGGAGACCCAATCGGGCCATCGGGCAACCACCACCATGGCCCTCCTTCGCTAGGGTATTCCCGTGTGGGTCGTGATGCTGGTAGCTGCCGCGCTGGCAACGGCCGATGAGCCGAGACTCCTGTGGTCAAGCCCCCAGGCGGCCCAGTTCGTGGTTGAGGCGGACACGGCCTCCATTCTGCGCGTGATCCGCGCTGGTGTCCCCTGGCCGGGCACACCGGTGCTGGTGGCTACCTCTGGTCCTTCTCGAGTGGAATGGACATCCACCGAAGCCCCCATGGCTTTGGCTCTTCCCGACACCGCCACGGCCTGTGAGCTTGCTCCCGTGGCCGCCATCGAGGGTGAAGGGTTTTTTCGTTCACAGCACGTGAGTCGAGTGCTGGTGCAGCCGCTGCAGCGTGGGCGCGAGGGCTGGGTGCTGTACGGCCATGTGATCGTGACTGTCACCTTCCCCCACGGAGACAGGCCGCGTGCCGGTACACCTGATCCGCTTATCGCCGATGTGCTGGCGCCGCTGGTCATCAACGGCCCTCTGCAGCCGACGGGCCCCCGAACGCGTTCGCTTCGCGAGATTTCGCCACCGCCGGAACCGTCGTGCAAGATCGTTGTGGATCACCGGGGACTCTATGCAGTCACCTGGGATGACCTCGTCGCGGCGGGGGTGAACATGGGCATTGTTCGCAGCGCCAGCCTGCGCCTTTGGTATCATGGCGTAGAGCAGGCGTTTCTGGTGAATGATGGCGGTGACGGCAGATTCGGCCCAGGCGATTCCATGGTGTTCTTCGGTGATGAGCGGTTCAGGGACAACCCGGCCGGTCGGAGAATCGACTATGTGAGCCAGTACTCCCGCGAGGCAACGTACTGGCTTTCATGGGGAGGGGGTGACGGCCTACGATGGACCATAACCGATGCAACTGCCGGGGCTGGTGACCCTGCGGCGCCATGGTACTGGGAGTGGGTTCACGCTGAACAGGAGAATGTTGAGTTTGTCGGCACCCACAACGAGGCATTCAACAATGAGATCGAGTGGTACTGGCAGCAGCTAAATGCCAGTACCGTCACACGGGAGTTTGCTGTCTTTGTGGATGAAATCGCCGCGGCGGATAGCTTCGTTCTTCGGGTGGGCCTCCAGGGTGGCTCGACGGGGGTTGGCCATCACTCCCAGTTTTTTGTCATGGGAACTCAGGTCGGCGAGTCATGGTGGGGAGATGTCTCCGGCCGGGAGGCCTTGGTGTTCGACAGCGCCGACTCGGGCATGGCACTGCCCGTGGCTTTGTTGAGTACTCCTGCCACCACCATCGGCCTCAAGGAACTACCCGACGGTCCCTCAGGCTCCGGCGCCTACAGTTTTCTTAACTGGATCGAAATAGGCTACCCCCGCGGCCATGTCGCGGGAGGGGGCATTCTCGGATTCGCCGGCCCCCAGGGCTCGATGGGTGAACGGTACCGTTTCGGCGTGCGGGGTTTGACCGATGCAGATGTGTGCCTGGTGAACGTCACCCGATCCCAATGGCTTACGGGCTCCGCCATGAGCGGCGACACGTTGCTCTTCTCCGCTGACGCGGGCATGGATGACCTCATCTGGTTGCAGCATGATGCCGTTGCCGATTCAGTTGTGTCCATCGTGCCATATCAGGCCGTGGATCCGCCACTGGACTCCTCTCAACGGGCCGCAGACTACATCGTGGTGACGCATCCGCTCCTTTCGGCCTCTGCCGACACCCTGGTTGCTCTGGCTGGTCAGGCCCACGGGCTTCGATCTGCACGCGTCGATGTCTACGATCTCTACGACAATTTCTCCGGAGGAGAGCCGCATCCCGATGCCGTCAGGGACTTCCTTGTGTGTGCCTTCGAGAACTGGGCGCCTCCCGCCGTGTCCATGGCAGTGCTTCTGGGCGATGCAAGTTGGGATTTCCTTGGGGTGTCCGGTCCTGAGGCGCAGGCTAATCTCGTGCCAACCTGGGGCAATCCGGGGAACGACTTCTACTTCACCCGGCTGACCCATGACGGGTCGGGTACCTATGACTGGATACCCGATATTGCCGTGGGGCGGCTTGCCGCGCGGAGCGAAGACGAGGCGCGGGTCATGGTGAATCGCGTGGCAGTCTATCTTCGCCAGAACCACACGGCCAAGGGTCTGCTGTTCGTGGCCCACGGCAGCTCCGACTGGGAGCATCAGAGCTTCGCGAGCCTCTCGAACACCCTGGCCGAGCAAGGAGTTCCCTCGGAAATGCTGGCTATCCGCGATACCGTGTATGCCGATCCTGAAGGGACTCCCGGTGCTCGATGGTACAAGGACGATTTCGTGAATGCGCGGCGGCGCGGACCGCTGTTGGTGCATTTCATGGGCCGGGGAGACTTCTATACCTGGTGCATGGAGTCGCACACCACCCTGCCCGATACCCTCGTCCAACCACTGCCTCTCCCGTTCCTCATAGGTGGCTCCTGTCATAGCGGGCGATTCGCCATGCCGGACAGTTCCTGCCTGGGCGAGGTCGAACTCCGCGCCGCACTTCCTGGTGCGGGCTCCATCGGGATCGTCTCTAGTACGGGTATCACTTCCATTGGCCAGGCCTATGTGTGGTCACAGTATGCACTCACGGGGCTATTGTCCGGCCAGCCGGTGGGCAACGCCTATCTGGCGGGTGTGCTTTTCGCCGGGAGTTTTCTCGCGCAACGCTACATCCTTCTGGCAGACCCCGCATTCGCCCTGGCGCGGCCCTCACTCCCCGACCTGACGGCGCCAGAAGGATGGTTGACGGTAGACCCCCCCGAACCATCGGAAGGTGATCCCTCATCGTACCTCCATGCCATACTCTCCAACGATGGCTGCGCTGCGGATGCATCCCACGATTCATGCTGGGTCGTGTTCTCCGATAGCAGTGCATCGGGGGTAGGGTCGCTGGGCCAGTTTCGGGTCGGGCTGCCCGTGCAGCGGGACACAATGTTGGTGCTGCCGTGGATTCCGCCGCCGGCCAGGGGCCTGCACCGCATCTCGGTGACTATCGATGCAGACAATGAGATCCACGAGTCCGACGAGACCAACAATGGAGCCGCCTGCGACGTCGCCGTCTTTTTCGACGCACCCGAGCCCTCTGCGCCATCGGATGGCGGGCTGATCCGCCACGCTGTCCAACTCGTGGTCGCCAGTATCCCGGGTGAACCGAACGTGTCGTACCGATTCCAGGCCGCCGCTGATCCCCGGTTTGCTTTCGACGAGACTTTGTACGACTCCGGCCTGCTGCCTGCCGGGGAGTACTACACGACGGCTACACCGCCGCCTCTTCCAGAACGAACTGCCCTTTATTGGCGGTGCAGAGCCGAGGATGGCGACATCCCCGGGGCGTGGTCGCCGGTGATGTCTTTTGAGATCGATCGCCTGGCGTCTTCCGGCGGATGGCGGCAACGGCACTGGGGTCAGTTCGTGGCTGATTCGCTCCTGCAATGCAGGGTGGACACGGTGCAGTCCCTGGTGCGGTTAGCGACGTCCATGGGCGCCGACGTCGCCCTGGCGGATTCCGGCGCAACCGTGGTCTCCACATCCAGCGTGTATCCTGGCTCGAGTCCTGCCAAGCTCATCGGCCCCGGGTTCTTCCTCTTCGGCAACAATGATCTGGATCAGACGGCGACAATAGACCTGGGCAGTACCCGTACGTTGACCGCCGTGGGCGCCGAAGTGTGGGCCGGCGCCATGGACAGAGGCGTGTGGTCCTTGCTGGAGCTGGCCGGCAGCGTCGACGGCTCCGGCTATACCTCCTGGGTATACTACGGCGAATTCCCCCAGCCCAACCTTGAGATCCCGGCCAGGATCCACGTAGTCCTGGATAGTCCGCACCAATCCCGGTATATTCGCGCCCGATTCGGCGCAGGATGTCCTCACCCTGAGGCGCTGTGGGGTTCCCGTATCTACGAGGTGTATGCGTTTCCTCTCGTCCGGCCGGATGACGGCCGCGTGATTGGCCCGATGGTGGGTCCGGCCGCTTTCTGGTTGGAGTGCATGGCCGAGGCCCTGATCCCACAGGCCCGTGATTCGGTGCTGGTGACCGTCGCGGGCTATTCGGTCTCTCATCTGGCCTGGGAGCCTATTCAGGGCTTCATTGATCTCCCTGCGCCGGGATCCTGGTCGTTGGGTACGATCAATCCCGACGCCTATCCCTGGCTTCGGATGGAGGCGTCCCTCCGGGCCGGCGATGAGGGCGAAGGCCCCGCGCTGACAGCATGGAGTGTTTTCTACGCACCACGATGACGCCCCAGGGCGAGAAGAGTAGGAGTGCATGCTTTTTCGAACGAATCCATTGAACGAGTTTTACGAGTACCGCGAGCTCCTGCTGAACCTGGTGGCCAAGGAGTACAAGGCCAAGTACAAGGGCACGGTCTTTGGCTTCCTGTGGAGTCTTGTCGTACCCTTGATCATGGTGGGCGTCTACTGGTTCGCCTTCGGCTACCTCATGCGAGCTCCCATCGAGGATTTTCCGGTCTACCTCCTCTCTGGCCTGCTCCCCTGGACCTTCTTCTCCGGAAGCCTGATGGGCGCCGTGAGCTCCATCAGCGCCAATGCCAGCCTGATCAAGAAGATCTACTTTCCCCGGGAGATTCTCCCCATATCAACCGTCTTGTTCAATCTAGTTCATTTCCTGTTGAGTTTCGTGATTCTCTTCCCCGCTCTGGCGATTTTCGGGCGGCCCATTCGTCTGGAGCTCTATCTCCTACTGCCCCTGGTGCTCATCGTTCATCTCGCCTTGACCTGTGGTGTTGCGTTGTTGGTGGCCGCGTGGAATGTCTTTTTCCGGGACGTGCAGCATCTGCTGGAAGTCCTCCTCATGGCATGGTTTTTCATGACGCCGATCATCTACGCATACGACCAGGTGAGCGGGGCGCTTCGGGGCCCGCTCCTCCTGCTCTACAACCTCAACCCCATGGTTGGGGTGGTTGAGCTCTACCACGCCATCCTTTACGGCGCCCGGTTCCCTTCGCCCATGTCCGTGGCTCAGAGCATCGGTTCCGCCGCCGTGTGGCTGGTAGTTGGCTTGGTCGCGTTCAAACGGGTCGAGCCCAGATTTGCTGAAGAGATCTGACATGAGCCACATCGCCATCCGGTTCGAGAATGTATCTAAGCGCTTCCGACTCTATCACCAGAAACACTACTCACTCAAAGAGAGCGTGTTGAACCTCTTCCGGGATCGCGGGCGCTGGGAGGAGTTTTGGGCTCTGAAGGCCATCGATATTGAGGTTCCTGCCGGACAGATGCTGGGTATCATCGGCGAGAATGGTTCCGGCAAGTCCACATGTCTCAAACTGCTGGCCAGGATCCTGGTGCCCGACACCGGCTCCGTGACCGCTCAAGGGTCAGTCTCGGCGCTCATAGAGCTGGGCGCCGGGTTTCAACCTGACTTCACGGGTCGTGAGAATGTCTATCTCAATGGTTCGATCCTGGGGTTCACCCGCAAGGAGGTCGATGAGCGTTTCGATGATATCGTGCGCTTTGCCGAACTGGAGAGGTTCATCGATACTCCCGTGAAGACCTACAGTTCAGGCATGTACATGCGGCTGGGCTTTTCCATCGCCACCCACGTGGATCCCGATATTCTCCTTATCGATGAAATCCTCGCGGTCGGGGACGAGCCCTTCCAGGAGAAGTGCCTGGAACGTATCCAGCAGTTCCGCCAGGCCGGTAAGACCATCGTCTTCGTATCACACGCGTTGGGTGCGGTGGAGAATCTCTGTGACCGCGCCGTGCTCCTCTCCAAAGGCAGGCTGGTAGCTGATGCCCTCCCCGGCGAAGCCATCGAGTGCTACCGACGCATCCTGGGAATGGCCACCCAAACCCAGGTGCTTACCCCAATGCCGAGTCCTGAGCACGCCAGGTCTTTTGCGACTGAAGGGGAAGACCTTCAGCAGCAGGTCCGCACCCTCTGCGAGCGTATGGATTGGCTGGACCGCCGGATTAGCGCGCCGATGTCAGTGGAGAACGCCTTCCAGAGGATTGTACAGCTTGAGACTAGCATGGGAGTCGTGCACCGGCAGGGCGAGACTCGAGATCAGGCGCTTCGCGACCTGAACGCCAAACATGCGGCGCTGGAGGGACAGCTTGCCGCGACCGGGCACCGAGAAGTCACCTCGAGCGGACAAGGCCTTTCAGAGGCGGGTGTGGTCGGCGCCGAGCTGCCTGAGAGGCTCGCATGGCTGGAGCGCCGCATAAGCGGCCCCATCTCCGTCGAGAATGTGCAGGAGCGCCTTGTGCAGCTCGAGGACACCATGGGGGTGGTGCATCAGCAGGACGCGACGCGCGACGGCGCGCTGGGGGATCTGACCTCCAGGATACTCCAGCTTGAGAGCAGGATTGCCACCTTCTTGGCCGAAGGCACTGCAATGGTGCCCCGGCAGTATGGGACCAGAGCGGTTGAGCTCGTTGACGTAGTATTCTTCAACAGCGATGGCAAGGAGACAACGCATTTCCGAAGTGGCGACTCCTTGGTGATTCGCATCAAGTACAGGGTGAGATCATCGGTGCGCACCCCCGTGGTCGGGATTGCCTTCGCTGACCAGCGCGGAGCCGTCGTTTTCGGCAGCAATACCCAGATAGACGACACCGCGGCAGACCTTCGCGGGAATGGCGAGATTGAGATCGTCATCACGCGTCTGGTGCTGCTCGCGGGCCTGTTTTACGTTACCATCGCGGCCCACTCCGCAGATCACGCCGTTCAGTACCATCGGCTGGAAAACTGCTATAGCATCCAGGTTGAACCCCGTCGGGGTTTCGACGGCAAGGTCGATATGGAGTGTCGTTGGCGCGTGGTGGCCAACCGGGAATGAGGTGAGTGGTGAATGAGATCCACCCCGCCGACGAACTGGATGTGCGGGAGATTCTGCGTGCCATCCGGGCCGAGGTCTCCGCCCCGACGCAGGAATCTGCGGAGCCATCCTCGGTGACGCACCGTGATTTGGAGATTCTGCGGTCACACCATGATGTGCGGCAGTATGATCTCTCCACGGAGCGGTCTCTTGGGCCCCTGGTGGTGGGTGCCAAGAAACTCGTCGAAGCGGTGGTGCGCCCGTATGCAGGGCACTTCCTGGACAAGCAGGCCCATTTCAACGCAGCTCTCCAGCGGGTCGTCTCTCAGCTTCTCTCCCAATTGGAGGGCATCAACCAGCAGTTGGCGACAATCCAGAAGGACCAGCAGGCTTTGCAGCAACTGATTCGAAACGATATGGATGATCTCCGGACGAGGCTGGAGCGTCTCCGGGGAGAGATGGCACAGCGGCACCAGAGCCTTCACACGGCCTTGCACGCGGGCCTGGAGGAGCAGGAACGGCTGTTTGCAGAGCGGGAGGCCGCCACCAGCAACGAACTGCAGGCCACCGCCATCGGGCTTCATCATGGTCTGTCGGAGGCTGTTGATCGTCTCCAGGCCAGGCTCTCCGACGTTGAGAAGAAGTCTCTTGAAAGCCAGAAGGATATGCAGGATCGTCTCTCCAAGGAGATCGCCGCAGTCGTTGATTTCATCGAAGAAGTGCTGCCGGTGCTGTAGCCATGAGGCGGCGAGCCAGCTTGCCTAAGGAGGACAACGTGGCGCATGGGAAGGAATTGGACACGGGGGATGACCTCCAGAACGCTGAAGGCCCCTCCCCCATCACGGCCAGACTTCGGGCCATACGGGCCAGGGCCAAGGCCAGTGATGAACGTATGGACATGGTCATGCAGGCAGTCGATGAGGCAAAATCACAGCTGGAGGATCAACTGATCCGTACGCAGCGCGACCTCGATGACCGCGTGGCAACCGCGGAGACGCGAAGCCAGGAGCTTGAAACCAAGCTCCTGGAGATTCAGAGCGGTGCAACGGGTCTGCATACCCACGTAGCAGGAAGCGTAGAGTCAATGAAGGAATGGCTTCAACAGAAGATGGGGGAACTCGACCAAGAACTCTCAGGCCGGCTGGAGAGCATGGAGCGAGGCGAGCAGGAGGTGGAAGGACGTTTGAAGCGATTCGAGGACGTCGGCGAACGTCTGAAGGCCATGATCTCCGCCACCGAAACTATGGGGCCGGGCCTGAAGGAACTACTGGGCGCGGTGGACGGGATGAAGGAGGACATAGGCGCCAGCATCGAGACGATGGCCACTGTTCGCGAGGATTTGCACGGCAGCATTGATGCCCTGACGCAAGCCCAGGTCGATCTCGCGCGACGGCTTGCCGAGATTGAGACTGTGCAGACACAAGGCCAGGCCGATCTCTCCCGGCGTCTTGCGAGCCACGACGCCGCGTTGACCCAAACTCAGGGCGCCATCGATGCCGCGACCACGCAGGTGCGCGCCGCCCTGGATGAGGCCTTGGCGGTCTTCGATCGGCGGGCGGCCGAGGTGAGGGAGCTCACCGTGCTCTCTCCCAGCGATTTCCCCTACTTCCGCTTCGAGGATTTGCATCGCGGAAGCGCCGATGCCGTGCGGGATCTCATTCGTCCGTTCGTCCGTCATTTCGTCCGATGTCAACGCGTGGCTGATCTGGGGTGCGGCCGTGGCGAGTTCCTCGATCTCTGCACGCAGGAAGGGATCGGCGCGTATGGAGTCGATTCCAACGAAGACATGGTACTGCACTGTCAGCGTATCGGCCTTGACGTGAAGTGCGAGGATATCGTCGAGCATCTTTCGGGGCTGAGTGCCAAGTGCATTGACGGGGTGTTTTGTTCCCAGGTCGTGGAGCATCTCCCCATGCAGAAGGTCCAGACGCTGTTGCGCGAGTGCTACCGGGCGCTCAAAGTCGGCACCCACATGGTAGTGGTCACCATAAACCCGCTCTCGTTGTTTGCCCTGGCCAACAACTTCTTCCTCGACCCTACCCACGTGCGGCCGCTCCCACCTGAGACCATGCGGTTTTTGGCAGAGGACGCCGGCTTCCGAAAGCTCACGGTGTCGTATTTCTCCCCGTTTGGGCCGGACTACAGCCTGGTTCCTGTTCGGTTCGATCCGGAGAGTGACGAGCAGCGCGCAATACGAGTGAACTTCGATAGGCTGAACCACGTGGTATTCGGCTACCAGGAGTACGCGCTCATTGGGCTCAAGTAGGCTGACCGTAGTGGCCCCCCCACGGGGCGTCAATCGCGGCTACTGGTCATCTTTTACGGCCGCGATGCTGCCCAGGCTGCAACGCTTCTGGGAAGTGGTGATACAAAGCACGCCGACTTCCAGCGGCTTTGGGCCAGCCCACGGCAGTGACCCGGTGGTCGGTATCGGTCCATCCTGCGAGAGCACCCCTCCTCCCGGCCGTCTTGTGTGGATCCCCCGAATCGGCGAGCCTGTGAACCGCTCCCACCCCTGGTCCACCGCGGACCTGATATTACTGCCGCTGGGTGTCGGCCCGGTGGACGCCACGCTCCCCGTGACGCATTTGGGGTCAGGCCTGCCTGAGCGGGGCCAAGGCCATGAGGTTGATGCCTCCGCCGCACCGGTAGCCACAGTGATCTGGCCGGAGGAAGAGCACGGTCTCCCCATGTTTCTCCAGACCCTAGCCCGTGGGAGCATTCCTATTGTGCCCGCCAGGGATGCTTTGCTGGCCTATCTCTGCGAGCGAGGAGCCATGGGGTTACCCTGTCGCGACGAGGCGGAGGCGCGTTCTGCGGTGGGCTACCTATCGGCCAACCCCCTTCTCGCCGCCCGCATGCGGGAGGCAGGTCGTCGCTTTGCCCGGAGGTACTTGTCGTGGAGCCGGGTCTTCCAGCGTCTTCACGCAGGGCTTCGCGCACTTGGCGAGGCGTCGTCTTCCGCCCATGTCATCGTTCTGAACTGGAACGGGAAAGTCCTGCTGCCGGACTGTCTTGAAGCCCTTCGTGACCAGTATTACCCCCGCATGGTGCCGGTCATGGTGGACAATGGCAGCCGCGATGGCAGCTCCCGCTTCATCAGGGATGTCTTTCCCGAATGCAGGGTGCTTGAGAACCGAACCAACCTGGGGTTTGCCGAGGGCAACAATGTAGGTATCCGGGCCGCCATGGCTGAAGGGGCGGACTACATCGTGCTTCTGAACAACGATACCAGAGTCGCCCGCGGATGGCTTCGCGCTCTCATCAGGCACGCGGATGAGGACCACTCCATCGGTGCGGCGGGATCGAGGATGCTCTTCTTCGATCGGCCACGCACCGTGAATAGTGCAGGCGGTGCCATGAATCAGGCTCTGTACGGGTGGGATAGGGGAGTATTCGAGCGTGATGGGAAACGATGGCGGCAAGGGCGTGACTGCCTCGCCGTCACCGGAGGCTCAATGCTTCTCCGTGTCGAAGCCTTGCGCCGTGCCGGCCTCTTCGACAAGGCTTACTTCGCCTACTACGAAGACAATGACCTCTGCCACCGTATCAGGCTTGCCGGATGGCGGGTCGTCTATGTTCCCGATAGCGCAGTGTTCCACAAACTATCCGCAACCTCAGGGCCTGTCTCTGAGTGGAAGACATTCCTGCTGGAGCGTTCCCGCTATCGATACATCCTGAAGAACGTACCGATGCGTTATCTGGCCCGGCATGGCAATGAGCTTCTGGCCCAAGAGTGGTCTGAACTCAGATCGTGGTGGCGAGCCCGGGAGTATCGCAGAATCCTCACGCAGATTCGAGCAGCGTGGGGGGCAGGATCAAGGCTTCCGGACGTCCTTCTCTGGCGTCTCCTGCGCAGGTCAGGTCGAGAGACAGGGTGGACTACGATGCTCATCAAGGGGTTCTCACGACCCGGGTTCCCCGGCGTGGTGGACGAGTTCGTGGATCTCTACCGCGGCATGACACCAGAGGGCCGTATCATCACCACATGCGTCTGCCAGCCCCTGCGGGGAGATTGGTCTCCCGTGCAGCCGACATTCCCGAAGCTCAGGCTCTTGCAGGGATGCGGCACCGTCAGCATGACCAACCATCGCATAGTCGAAGGTTACCTCCAGATCCACCTCTTCCTCTACCCGGAACATGCGCCCGCGGAACTTGAAGTTTCGTGCCGGCCAGGGCACGATAGCGGCGTGGCCATTGCCACTCCGGGTTGGCACACCTTGGCAATCCCTGTCTGTGATGTCCCGCCCCGGGCGGTCGTACGACTGGTTGCCAACCGCTCCGTAGGAATCAATGAGGTAAGCCTGCTGCCTGCGGACAGCCCACTTCTTCGCGCCTCCTGAAGCATGCGGTTCCTCATTGTGACGCCGCTGTACTGGCCGGACAGCTCAGGCGCGACTAGGCTGCTGCAAGGGTATGCAGAGGGGCTTGCGGCCAAAGGGCATACTGTCGAGGTGTGGACCACTGAAGCCGCGGAGAACAGGGCGCTGTACTTTGCTTCGGCGGCGCGGGTCTCCGTACGACAGACTATGCACGGGGGGGTGGGCATCCGGCGCTTCCGTTTGTGGCATCCAGCACACAAGGCGCAGTCCTTTGGCAAGGCGTTCCGGCTGCCGATGCCCGGGTCGGGGTATGCCTTCGACGAGCCCCATGTAACCTCGCTGGGTCTGCTCCGGGCCGCCTTCCTCTGGCGCGGCCGGTTCGACATGGTGCTGGCCGGCTATCTTCCGTTTACTGCTTTCATCTACGCGGGTTCCCTCGTAGCCAAGCGCCATGGGATTCCTCTGGCAGTCCTGCCGCTTCTCCATCTGGGAGAGCCCAGCGATCACACCCTGCTGGCCTCGTTCGGCCGGCCGTTGCAACGGAGGGTTCTCCACATGGCAGACATCCTGCTGGCCAATACCGACGTCGAGGTCGCCGCCCTTCGACAATGGGGAATAGAGCCTCGGCGGGTCGCTGTCGTTGGCGCCGGGATCGATCCCTCTACCCTGCAGGACGGCGTTGCCCACCGCTTCCGGAGGCAGTACGGGCTTCGGCACCCCATAGTGTTTCAGGTCTCGACCCAAACCCACGACAAAGGCTCTCATCATCTGGTGGAGGCAATGAAGCAGGTGTGGGCCACCGGGACGGAGGCACACCTGATCTTGGTTGGCCGCGTCCTCCCTGATTTCGATGAGTATTTCTCCCAACAGCCCAGGGAAGTCCTGGAGCGTGTAGTGTGCACGGGCCATCTGGGCGAACAGGCCAAGGCTGATTTGCTGGCCGCAGGAGACGTGATGGTCATGCTTTCCCGGGCGGAGAGTTTTGGCATCTCCTATCTGGAGGCCTGGTGGTACGGCAAGCCCGTCGTGGGCAGCTATGCTGGCTCGCTTCCCGCACTGATCTGGGATGGTGTTGATGGGTTCCTTGTCCCGTTTGCGGATGTGCACATGCTGGCGGAGACTCTGGTGAGATTGCTCACCCGGCCCGACTTGCGCGTCCACATGGGTGAGGCGGGCAGATCCAAGGCGCGTTCGTCGTTCTTGTGGCCCCAGCGGTTGGACCGTCTGGAGCGTGCGCTCTATACCGTGGACGGTAGGAAACGATGATCCACAGGATAGGCATCGATATTTCCAGAACCCTGGGCCAGCCCGGAGGAGTCGGTTTGTTTGCGGATAGATTTGTCCGTGCTCTGGTGCGAGTGGACACGACGAATCGGTACACCCTGTATCCGTTCTTCTGGTTCTGCCATCCTCCAGACTATCGCCAGGCCTTCAAGCCAAAGACCAGAAACTTCCGGCTGCATGACCAGAATCGAAGCTTCGAGACTCTCAGGCGGCGGTGGTCCGGAGAGGATCTGCCGCCGCGAGAGCTCCTCGGGCCCGTCGAGCTTCTTCATTCACCGGGATACACAGCTCCCTATGTGCCCGGAATCAGGCTGTGCGTGACCATCCATGACATGAGTTTCCTGACCCATCCCCATTTCCACACGGAGGAGAATCGGAAGTTCTGTATGGTACAGTCTCTTCGTGCGGCACGGCTCGCCGACGCGATTCTCTGTGACTCACAATCCACGGCAGATGATGTGCGAAGGTACTTGCACGTTCCATTAGACCGGCTCTTCGTCATTCCCGGTGCGGCGGGTCCGGAGTTCCGGAGGCTCGAAGACTCACAGGCGATCGCCTTGACCCTGCTTCGACTCGGGATCACTGAGAACTTTCTGCTCTTTGTGGGATCCGTCGAACCGAGGAAGAACCTTTCCGCGCTTATCGAGGCCTTTGCACGGCTGAAGCTGGGCTCCCAAAGGCCTGAATGGCTGGTCATAGCCGGCGGGACAGGGTGGAAGAATGAACAGATCTACGAACGGGTTCGCGAACTCAAACTGGAGCACGCTGTACGGTTTCTCGGCTACCTACCCGTCGAAGACCTGGTGGTACTCTATAATGCCTGCCGGGCCTTCGTCTATCCCTCACTCTACGAGGGCTTCGGTTTGCCGGTGCTCGAAGCAATGTCATGCGGGGCGCCGGTGGTGAGTTCGGGGGTCTCGTCACTGCCCGAAGTGGCCGGCGATGCCGCGCTTCTCATCGATCCCCACGATGGTGACGCTTTGGTGGAAGCAATGGAAGCGGTACTTGACGACGCGGGACTCCGGGCCACTTTGCGAGCGAAGGGGGTGGAGCAGGCGTCGCGGTTCTCCTGGGAACAGACGGCCCGGCTTACCGTGGAGGTGTACCAGAGATTTCTTTCGTAGGAGTGTGTGTGACCTGCGGAAGATAGAAGGAGGTTTTCCGTGAGATCGAGAATCATGCGCATTGTTTCTGCGGCTCTGCTGACGGGGCTTCATTGCAGCACCAGCGAGCCGTCGGCGCACTGCGTTGCTGATCCCGGCCTGGACAATCGGCTGAGCTGGGAAGCACAGCACGCGAGCATCGCCGAAGGCACCGCCATCCTGAAGAGCCCGGATGGCATCGAGGTCGCTCAGGTACGGCAGAAGCTCGAGACCCTCAAGCCTCATACGAACTACAATCTCTCCGTGAGGGTTCGGGCATTGCATACCCCGAGCGCACAACTGAGCCTCGACCTGTTCCTTGATGAAGGCTATGACAGCCCCGACCAGGAGCTGCTGGTTCTTCCCGATGCCATCGACGCCACCTTTCGGACTTTTCATCGAACGATAGGCACCAATGCCTTTCCCGAGCAGCCCTATCTGAGAGTGTTCACGTTCAGCACCGTACCTGTCGAGGTCGATGAGATAGGGCTGGTCGAAACGAAGTGATGAGTCCTCCAGTGTCATCCCCGGTCCGTCAGGTTTGATTCCGGCATACAGCGCATGGGGCCCGCGCGGAGCCTGACCCAGTGAACCGAACGGCGCGGGTGGTGCTGGTGCTGGCGGCTGCGGCGCCACTTGTGATGTCACGTGTGGTTCCGGTCGTGCGCTATGGCGACGCCAGCGACTATGTGATGATGGCGATGAGCATCGCCCGCGACGGTGATTTGCGGTATGACGACGGCGACCTCCAGCGGATCTTGGCGGACCGGCCGCCGGCGACGGACTACCCCGCAGGCATGTTTCTTGTCCGCGATCGAGTCGGCGGGCTTCACATCGGCGGCCACAGTTTCTACTACCCCTTGATTGCCACACCATTCTACATGGCCTTTGGCTTTCGTGGGTTCGCCCTGCTCAACGCGCTCTTGCTGGGGGTTTCCTGCTTTCTTGTGAGCAGGCATTTTCAGCGTACAGGGTATTGGGGATCCGTCGTGTGGGCGGCCGCGGGGATACTCTGCTCGGCCAGCGCGACCTATACCATCTGGCCGACTTCAGAGGTGTGGCTTCTGTTTCTGAGCCTGGCGTTTCTGAGTGCGTATCAAAGCCATCGTATCGCCGTGGCGGGTTCTCTTCTCGGGCTTGCCGCCGCAAGCCAAGCGCCCATGGGTCTGTGGGTAGTGCTCCCCGTGGCAGATTGGATTCGAGGCCGTCTCGGTCTTCGTGACCTGGTTCGCCTCGGGGTGCTGGCACTGACGCTGGCGGCACCACAGGTGATCCACTACGCCCTCGTCTCGGGTCGCGCACACATTGCATGGTTGGACCTGCGTACCTCAAGTCGCTTTCTTTATTACCCGGTGGCATTTCCTGGTCAGGCCCATTTCGACCGGGCCGCGCACGCAGTGGCCTTCTCTGGTTTCTCCCGCCTGGAGCATTTCCATCCGGGCGATATCGTCCGGGCTCTGGTATCGCCCAGACTGGGGCTGCTGTGGTTCTATCCCCTTTCGGCACTGGCAGTACTGCGTATGTGGCGAGAGCGCCAGGGCGGACTTGCGGCAGGGGCGGCCCTGGTGGTGCTGGCGGCCTTCTGCACCGCCGGGCAACTCACCAGCCATCAAGTTGGGCTCCGTTACCTCAACCCTGTATACCCTGCCTTGCTGGTGGGATTTCGTTCCTTTCGGTGGGATCGAGTGGAGCGGGCGCTTCTGGTGATCGGAGTGCTCCTTGGCCTGAGCTTCCTCTTCTTTCCCCGGGCCAACTCCAGCGAACTCATCACACACAAGGCTGTGCCTACCACCGTGCTCTATCGGTGAGGGCTCCCGACACCGCGATCTCTCGGCATTCGGACGGTCTGTTCGAAGGGCGGTGTTCATTCATCTCAAGGATGGCGAGAGGCTGGCGAGAACGACGGGCGCCTTCCATTGCCAAGGGTCGGCACGCTGAACGGTTTCCTGGGTACTCTCACGAGCTGGTTCGCCTGATCGGGACGCACGGGAGATCCTTGTGTGGTGCCGCACAGGTGTATCTGAGGGAGTAATCGGTTCCTTGGAGTTCGGCGGGGGACTCAGCCTGCCCACCCTATCCCCAGCTCCTCCAGCTTCCTCCCTTCGGGGCGTCCGGTGAGAGGATCCCATCCGCGAAGGTGATAGTATTCATCGAGAACCCTGCGAAAGCTTTCGGCCTTCATGGACATCGGCCTGCCCACCAAGGGATTGATGTGATTCTCCGGAGCCGAGAAGTAGGGAATGACGGCTTCATCGTGATTCCGAGAACGGCTGAAGAGTCGAATCTGAATGCACCGATCGAGATTCACCACGCGCTCACAGATCGTTTCGAATTCGCCCTCGCCGATGTCGTGCCCGGTGGCAAGGCGGTACATCTCATGTTCGAATGACGGCCCCGGGATTCTTCTTCCTTCGAAGATCACTCGGGCAAAATGATCGTCGGTATGCAGACTGAAGATACGCGGGTAGATCTGATCTCCGACCGTGAGCGAATCCTTGATCACGCTTCGGTGCTGATGCCACACTGCGGGATAGGCCTTGGCATTGTACCCGCTGCCAGGGCTGAAGGCGTCACGCGAGCCGTACACCCGCTCCCCGAGGCTCTCGATGATATCCCACTTTAGGCCTTCCACGGGCGAGCAGGACTTGGACCATCCCATTACATTCTGTACATAGCCGTGACCGCTGCTGATGGGATCGCGAGTGTCGGTGGCCCATTGAAGAGCAGACACCAGCCAGTAGGGGAAGTAGATGAAGTTGATATGGTCGCCGTGCCCGTCCCAATGGCCGGCATACCCCCATGCGGGATAGAACTCGCCGATGAACTCCTGGCCGAATCCCAGGATTCCGGCCGCGCGGACCCCTCCCTCCGCCAGGGCGTCACCGATCCCCTCGCGATACGCGATCTTGCGCAGCAGGCGATGCCAGATGACAGGATCGGAGAGATCGAAAGCCATGCCATCGAAATCCCGCAGCATGCCCTCCTGATGGCATCTCCTCAGCCACGGGATGATTCCCACGAGCAATTCCCAGTGGTTCAGACCGAAGTCGTTGGCGTAACGCCCCACCTCGAATCCGGCCTCAAACCCGATGTTCCAATCATAGAAGGTTCCCTTCGGCCCCGGAAACAACTGCGCGATGCAGTCCACCTGCCCCGAATGAAGGCCCTTCCCCACCACTGCCGGGACATTACGGTAGTACCGGGCGTCCCAACACTGCACCTGGCACTGCTGCGTGCATGCATGGTATCGCTGGCCATACTTCTCCACCAGGTCTCTGTTCAGAGGGCGTGTGCGCGGCCACCCGTGCGAGCCGTGGGCCTCATTTGCAAGAAGCCTGCAGAATGAACTGAACCGCTTTGGATCGGCGATGCGGATGGCGCCGCTGCCTCGAACGACGAGTGCCTTCAGCTTCTTACCTGCCATGACCGCACCGAATCCGCCTTGGCCGGATGCGGACTCGGTTTCCGTGGCCATGACGGCGATGCGACAGAGGTTCTCTCCCGCGGGGCCAACAGCGAGGATCCTGCAGTCGCGGCCATGAACTGCCATGAGATCTTGCTGGGTCTGGTAGATTCCCTTGCCCCAGTGGCAGGCGGCACGGCGGAGTTGAATGGTGCCATCTTCGATGAGGAGATACACTGCATCAGGGGATATGCCGGTGATCACGATGCCGTCGAATCCCGCATACTTGAGGGCGGGGCCGAAGTGTCCGCCGAAACTAGAACGGGTGAACCACGGTACGGGCCACCCCTGAGGCGCCAGGCCGCAGACCGTTGTCCGTCCGGAGAACGGCGCCGCTGTTCCCGTAAGTGGACCGGTCATCAAGATCAGAGGCGAATCCTCATGAAACGGATCCGCCGGCGAGGGCACCAAATCCCATGCCAGCCGCGTTGCAACGCCTCGGCCGCCCATGTACTGGTAGACATACTCGCGGGAATCCATGGTCGAAATCGACCCGGAGCTCAAGTTGACCGTGAGGATTGCTCCCTGCCAGCCGTTCATGGCTGGCTGCGTCACCCTATTCATAGAGGAGGGCACCGAACATGCAGGCCTCGACGCAGAGGGGCGCCCCCAGGCAGGTATCGCACTTGATCACAATCCGTGCTGCCTCGTCCCAGAAGATGGCGCCCCAGGGACATGCCTGGATGCATAGTCGACAGCCGTCGCATCGCAGAGGATCCAGTACGACGATACCGGTACGCGCATCCGTGCTGAGTGCATTGTTGGGGCACACCTCAAGGCATTGTGGGGTCTCACACTGTCGACACACGGTGAGGATCGTGTCGCCCCCGAAGGGATCCAGCCCTATCCTGATTCGTGACGAGGACGGGCTCTGATGGTGCGCCTTGCCAAGGCTGCATGCGGACATGCAAGAAAGACAGCCGGTGCAGAGGGTCTCGTGGAAGCGAATTCGACGAGGGTTCGAATGCGGTCGGCGGCGATCCTCATTCCGGGGCATGGGCGGCAAATGCTCCTTGTGACTGTGGAAGCCCCTGCACGCAATGGGCGGGTAGAGAACACGGCGGAGAGGGGAAGAGTGCGCCGGACGAGGCCACGAGCTGAGGGGGAGCAGCCGAAGCTGCTCCCCGCCAGCTCTCGAATGCTACCGCAGCAGCACGATCTTCTGGATGCTGGCCCCGGCCCCACTGCGAACCCTCAACGCGTAGAGTCCGGTCGTCGGGCGGCCCATGGCGCGAAGATCAATGCCCACTCGATGGGATCCACAGACAAGAGTCCCCAAGTCAACGGAGCCCACCAGTCTGCCCGCCATGTCGAGCATGTCAGCGAAGACCTGTTGCGTGGTTCCCACCGACAGGCTAAGGGAGACAAAGCCCTGGCATGGATTCGGGTTCACCGCATCAAGGGAAAGCGCCGAGGGTACCGCTGTTGGAATGTCCGAACCCTGTCCCTCGAAACCCAGGGTGAAGTTGATATTGGTTGCCGGCGCCATGACCTGGGTGGCATCGAACGGCACCTGTACATACGGCATGAAGCCGTAGAAATAGTAGTAGCCGAAGGGCATGAAGAAGCCTAACTCAAAGGGCGGCATCTCGGCGGGGAGTTCCTCGTACCACTCGTCGGTGATCACGACCACCGCGTCAGGGTTCAGCATCCCATACCAGAACCATGAGAAGAAACTCCACGCGCGCACATAGTGGGTGCTCCCGCTGTACAGGCTTCTGATCTCGTATCGGCCGTCTTGCCAGGCCTGGTCGGTGGTGGGGTTGATGCCGCTGGGGGCGAATCCGCTCAGATGCCCGGTCAGGTCGTACGACGCCACAATCACCCAGTTGATTGGATCGCCGCCGTCTTCCCTCGTCACCACGCCGCTGATGGTGGCCGTGCCTGGGGCCAACGTGATGTTCACGTCAGATCCGTATGTCTGGCCGGCAACCAGCGTCAGGGACCCGCCCTGATCGAAGGTGTGGCCTCCGCCATAATAGCCGACAGCCGCCTGCGCGCCGTAGGGTACCGCAGCGATCTTGACGGGCCGGGCGGGTAGGCGTCTGATCCGGTATCCCGCACAGAATGTGTTGTTGTCATCATCGCAGACCGGTGCCTCGTCGGACACCCCGATGCCCACGGGGAAGCCTGACTGCGCGTCATAGGCGATGAGCACCACACTGACATCGGCATCGCCGGCCGGTGAACCGTCGGGCATCGAGACGAACCCCTGGACAATGGCCTCACGGTCAAGCTGCACGTCGATTCCCGTGGTGGACTGCCCCTCGGTGACTTGTACCGGCGTCGCCTCTTCGAAGTTGGATGTGCCTCCGTAGTACTCGGAACAGAAACCGATCTCGCCGTATTCGGCGAACTGCGTCGATACCCAGACTCTATAGCTTCCTGAGGGAAGGCCCAGGATGGTGTAGCTTCCGTCAGGCTGTACCGGCGCCGGGAAGAGGAACCAGAAGTCTTCATCCTCGGGGGGGAACTCCTCCGGGTACGCAATCACAAACTCGACGATCTCCGTGATGTCTGCGGCCCCCGGGGCAGTGACCCGGCCCGTGATCGTACCCCGGCTGGGTAGCGCGAAATCGATATTGTCAACGCCGCCCATACCCACTGTGACGATGGCGGCGTCTTCGAAGGAATGGGCATCGTCATAGTACAGGGGGATCATGGGGTATGGGAACCCCTGGAGCGAGACCTTGTAGTCTCCCTCCCGCAATCCGCCAACAGTATACGGGCCAATTCCAAAGGTAAGCCCCGAGGCCACCTCACGCAGGCTGTCATCGAGAGAATAGGCGGAGATGAAGAAAATGGTCTCTTCGAAGGCGCCCGGCGCATCCGACGTGATCTCGCCATTGATGGCCCCGCCCTGGGAGAGCACGAAATCTATCCCGGAAGTCGTCTGGCCTGGCTGGACCAGCACCAAGTCGGCGGTGTCTTGCGACGGCTTGTCGTCCCACCATTCGTTCGCATAGTCCGGGAACATGAAGCCGGGCGACGCTCGCACGGCATACTGCCCGGGTGGCAGCCCGTTGACCGTGTAGGTGCCGTCCCCCATGACAATGTCCGAAGCGAAGAATTCATCCTGGCCGGATTCGTACACTTCAATGGTGACGAACATGGCAGGGGAGCCGTCATCCAGGCTCACCGAGCCACTGATGTTTCCTCCCGGTGGGAGGTTGAACTGTATGCCCGAGATGGTTTGA
>JAFGKV010000261.1 GCA_016928395.1 Candidatus Fermentibacterota bacterium
TGCGAGAGAATGCCCTTCGTTTCGGATTTCGTGCTTTGGGCGTCTTCCGCTAGGGCCGCATGTGTGGCGGAAGCTGGGCGGCCAGCTCAGGGGGCAGGTCGGCGGGTTTCAGCCGCCCCTCCTGGTACGAGGACGACTCTGGGTCCGCCTCGAAGTGATGGCTTGTCAGATAGAGGAGAACGGCATCCTGGCCAGTGGTGTTATGGTAGCCGTGGAGCACTCCCTGGGGTATGCCCAGCAAGGTGTCGCGGTAGCCCAATACTACCTTGTTCATGGTGCCGCACGTTGGCGACTGAGCCCGCAGGTCAACCATGAACGCCGTGAGCCGCCCGAATCCGGGCAGGACATACCAGGCCTCCCTTTGCTCGGGGTGCACGTGGAGGCCCACGGCGCAGCCCGGCTGGACCACGCTGAGATTGATCTGCTTGACCTCCAGGTTGAATCCCGCCCGGGCCAGCTCTTCATGCACGCAGCCGCTGAGGCGCGCGACCTCTCGGAAGCTGCCGCCATTCTCGGGATCGGGGAACACCCGAGCGAGGGTCACCACCGCGGCGCCGTCGACGCGGGCGCCGGTTGCATAGACTTGCCTGGTTACTTCGCTTTCGCCTGCCAGGCCTCGGACCCGATCGGACCAGGTCACATTGCCTCCCATGAGATGTTTCGGTTGACTTGCCGTATAGACACCCCAATATAGCACTCCATGTCATGGAATGCCCGTATGAAACGGGTTTTTCGCCAGCCA
The DNA here is from genome assembly GCA_016928395.1 of Candidatus Fermentibacterota bacterium. GTDB lineage: Bacteria > JAFGKV01 > JAFGKV01 > JAFGKV01 > JAFGKV01 > JAFGKV01. The sequence goes on from JAFGKV010000261.1 coordinate 743, forward strand.
CACGCCGGACGGGTTCTTGGATAGCCCGGTTCCGGCGATCGTACACGACCCCCCGTGTCTCACCGAGGAGGAACCATGTACTACCGAATTGCCTTGCTGTGCCTGCCCTTCGCCTTGCTGGCGGCATGTGCTCCCCAGGAAGCCCCCGCATCCCGCCCGGATCTGGGACCTTCCGGCGTGCTTCTTCTGTGTCAGGCCCAGTTCATCACGGGCGACCAGGGAGCTCCCGTCCCGGGCCCGGCCCGGCTCGAACTGGTGCGCGTGCTTGACGGCCGGTGGGACCGTGCAGTGCTTGAGGATCCCCTGAGCAATGTCTTCCACAAAGCAATGATCGTCATCTCTGAAGAAGACACCGCGTTATTCACCATCGGCGGCAATGCCGCCGCGTTGACGCGGTGGAAGACCGGCCGCATTCCCTCGGAGCCGGAGCGAATCTGGCAGCCGGTTTTCGGGGGCAAGCACAATCGCGTGCGCGATATTGAGCGGGGCGACGTAGACGGCGACGGCCTGGCGGATTGGGTGATGGCAACCCATGATCAGGGAGTGGTAGCGGTGGCGCGCCGGGTGGGGGAGGATTGGGAGATAGTCGAAGTGGACGGTTCGCCTGACACCTTTGTCCACGAGATCGAGATCGGGGATGCAGACGGTGACGGGCAGGTGGAGTTCTACGCGACGCCCAGCAAACCGAACCGCGCCAGCGGCGAGTCCCAGGCCGGTGCCGTGCTGCAGTATGCCTGGGATGGCCAACGCTGGGCGCGCGCGGTGGTGGACAGCTTTGCCGATACCCACGCCAAGGAGATCCTCGTGGCCGACCTCGACGGCACTGGTGACGCGCTGTATGTGGTGAAGGAAGCAGTGATCTCCCCGGGCGTTGCTGAGCCTCTGGCTCCAGTGAGCATCGTTCGGTATCGAAAGACCGATGATCAGTGGAGAAGCGACACCGTGGCCACCATACCTGACCGGCAATGCCGATTCCTCCTCGCCACCGACCTGGACGGCAACAACTCACTGGAATTAGTTGCCGCGGGATTCAAGACGGGGCTCTGGTGGATCAAGCCAGGTGCGACCGTGCCGTGGCAGCGGGAGCTGATAGACGGTGATTCATCCGGGTTCGAGCATGCATGCACCTCGGCCGATATGGACGGCGATGGCACCGAAGAGCTGTACGTGGCCGCCGATGACCAGAAGGAACTCAGAAGGTATGTGCGGCGCGGAGGCGTGTTCCAGCGCGAGGCCATTCTGCCGCTGACCGGAGACGTCATCACCTGGGGATTGACCGCAGGGAGAATGTAGCACGTGCCACGCTGGCCACTTCGGTCGGCATCGACGCGTCTCCCATGACGACGTCTGCCCGGGCCGAGAGTGTCCGCCGGTCGCGGTTCGACATCGCCGTGGCCAATACCGGCGCCGGTGTCGGCGGAGAAGTCGCGGACCTTGGTCTGCGCACCATGGGGAGTCTTCTCATGGCGCGTCTTCTCGGTCCGGCGGGCCTTGGTGCATGGCTGGTGGCGCGGGCGGTCGGTTTCGATCTGGGCGGCATTGCCGCGCGATGCGGCCTGGATGAAGCTGCCGTACGATTCGTGGCGCGCAGCCGTGGTCGTGAAGATCCCCGCGGCGCCCGGGGGGTTCTCCGCGCCGGCCTCCGGTGGTCGGCGTTGACCGCTGGTCTTGCGACCGTCGGGCTTCTGGTCGTCGCTCCGGTACTGGGGAGCGCGGTGTTCAAGAAACCGGAGGTGACAGGGCTCATACAGATCCTGGCGCCTTCACTCCTCTTGTTCGCACCCGTGATGGTGCTGTTGGGCGCCTTGCAGGGCATCGACCGCGTCGCCCTTCGGGTCGCGGCGCAGAAGGTGGCGCTGCCCGGGGTCCAGATGGCGGTGTTGGCCATAGCCTTGGCATGCGGATGGGGAATGAGGGGAGTGATCGCGGCGCACTATGCGGGTGTCGCCGCTCTGGCCGTGGTCGCGGTCTCTGTCGGGCTGCGGGCATGGCGTGCGTCCGTTGGGCGCGGCCCGGGCACCTACGACAGGCGCGAGCTGGGCCTTTTCGCTGGCCCCCTGGCACTCTCGGAGCTGAGTACCTTCGTGATTCTGTGGATTGACATTCTGATGCTGGGTGCACTGAGCACCCAGACCGAGGCGGGAATCTACGGGGCAGGCCAGCGGGTCGCGGGTCTTGTCGCCTTGCCTTTGAACGCGGTGAACATGATGTTCGCACCCATGATCGCGTCGCTGCACGGCCGGGGCGAAAGGGAGGGTCTTGCGGAGATGTTCAGGCTGACCACCCGCTGGGTGCTTTTTGCCAGCCTTCCGCTTTTTGTCCTCATCGTGTACGCGGGGAAAGACATCCTCGGCCTGTTCGGCGCGGGATTCAGTGCCGGCTATGGGGCGCTTGTGCTTCTGGCCGTGGGCAAGCTGGTGTCGTCGGCTACGGGCTCCGTGGGGTATGTGCTCAATATGACCGGCCATCAAAGGCTGAACTTGCTGAATACCGTGGTTCTGGGAACGGTCAACGCGGGGCTGAACGTGCTCTGGATCAGTCGCTATGGCGCCAAGGGCGCCGCGGCCGCCGCGGCGCTGTCATTGGGGTTGGTGAACATCCTCCGCGTGGTCGAGGTTCGATCCATTCTCGGATTGCGCCTGATCAGCAGAGGATATATCGTTGTTCTCGCCGGCGCCGTTGCCGGAATCGTGTGTGTCTGGGCACTGCGCGGCGTGGTGAGCGGTAGTGCGGGGTCGGTGGCAATGGGCGTGCTCTTCTTGCTCGTGTACGGCGGCATCGCTGCCATCTGGGGGCTTGACGACACCGACAGGGAGGCCGCCAAGGCGGCGCTCAGGAGGATTCGCTGAGGATGCATCGAGTCTTGGTGATTGGGCTAGACGGGGGGACCTTTCGTGTGATCGAGCCCTTTGCCCGGGAGGGGATCATGCCCTGTCTTGGTGGGCTTATGGCTCGCGGCGCATCGGGTATCCTGCGTTCCACGGAACCACCCTACACCGGGCCGGGATGGAGTTCCTTCATGACCGGTACCAATCCGGGGAAACACTCCAACTACGACGTGCAGCGGCGAACCCTCGACTACGCGGCCCTTGAGCCCGCGGGATACCACACGCTGGCCGGTACCACGCTCTGGGACATCGCGTCCGCTGCCGGCCGACGAACCGTGCTGCTCAATATGCCTATGACCTATCCGCCCCCCGCTATAAACGGCATCGTGGTGACCGGCCCCCTGACCCCGCCCGGCATCGAGTGTTTCACCTACCCCGAGGCATTGTCCGAGGAGATCAGGCGGAAGTTTGGGCACTATCTTCCCGATCTCCCATGGGCGTCCTACGGCATCGAAGACCAAGGCGCCATGCTGGATGAGCTGGAGCGCATGATGGACCAGCATGAACAGGTGTCTCTCTGGGCCTTGGCACGAGAGAGATGGGACCTGGCTGCCGTGGTGCTGGTGGCGCCTGATAGGATCCAGCACTCACTCTGGCGCTGCCTGGGTATTGACGGCCCCGTGGCCGACCATGACAAGGCTCTGCGCGACCGCGTTCGCGGGCTGTACGCCACAATGGATCGTACGGTCCATCGGCTCATGGAGGCGGCAGGGTCCGACGCCAATGTGATCGTGGTCAGTGACCACGGATTCGGCCCCATCAAGGCTCGGGTGGATCTCAACAATCTGTTAGCGGATGTGGGCCTGCTGGCGTATCGCGGAGAGCGAGGCCTTGTGGATTCGGTCGGAAAGCGGCTGCACGCGCTGGGGCTGCGGCGCCGTCACGTGGCCGCTGCACTGCGGCCCCTGGGAATCGGGCGAGGGCTTGTAGACAGCCTGGAGTCGGGGAATCGTCTGCAGGGAGCCGGCTCAGTCACCGACTGGGGGGCAACCAGAGCGTTCAGCCTTATCACCAATGGAGTATTCGTGAATCTCTGTGGACGGGAGCCCGAGGGCATCGTGGCAACGGATGAGTATGAGGGAACCCGCCAGGAGATCATAGAGAAGCTCTGCGCCGTGCGTGATCCGGACACGGGAGACCAGGTGATCCATCGGGTGCAGCGGCGTGAGGAGGTCTATGCCGGGCCCTACTTGGACTATGCACCGGATCTGATGATCACCGAGTATGATGAGCGGTACTACTTCCATTTCTTTCCCCACAGCCATTTCACCACAGCCTTCAATGACCCAGACCCGGCCTCGGGGAACCACGCTCACGACGGCATTCTCATCGCCCAGGGCCCGGATATCGCCGCAGGCGAGGTTCAAGGCGCCCGTCTCGTGGACATGATGCCCACACTCTGCGCCCTGCTGGATTTGGCTATTCCGCCCGAAGTAGATGGAGACGTTCTGGAGAGCCTGCTGCGGATGCCGCGCTCGTCCGCCAAAGCCCCCGGCTCCCCAGGCCCTTTGCCCGATCCCACCCGGCGAGGCCTTACCGAACAGGAACAGCAGGGTCTTGAGGAACGCCTTCGGGGTTTAGGGTATCTGTAGGTCCGCCGCGATTGGGGGGCGGGGGTCGCTATCGGTATCGCTATCGGTATCGCTATCGGTATCGGGATCGGGATCGCTATCGGTACTCGGCGAACCGGGCGCTCCAGTCCGAGAACGAGCTTCCCGTGCACTCTGGAACGAGGCCTGCGCTCCTATTCGAAGATGGGAGATAGGAGATAGGAGATAGGAGAAAGGAGTGAGGAGCGGAACGACGAACCTTCTGACTTCCTGGATTCCGAGTGCTTCGTGCCGCCGACTGCCAACCCCTTTCACCCCTTCACCCATCATTCCCTCATCCAGTTCTCCGGTCGGCCATCCCTCGCAGTACCTACGCTGGATACCGAGTGGTAGGAGCTACAGCCCGTCGAGTTCACGGCGATTCGGAGGGCAGGGCAACGAAAAAGCGATCGTAGAGGTCTTCCATCTCTCCCATGAGCAGCATCAA
>JAFGKV010000262.1 GCA_016928395.1 Candidatus Fermentibacterota bacterium
AGGTCATGCTCATGTCCCCGGACAGCACATAGGCCGATCCCGACCAGTAAGACTCGGAGGCGCAGACATGGTCGGCTCAGGAGCCTTGCGCCGCGACCCTTAATTCATGGAGAACCGGCCTTGACAAGGCTCGATCCCTTGCATAGACTGTTTTCGGCAGATGTACTCGTATAGTCGAAGGAGAACCTGAAGGCAGAAGGGAGGTGCAGCAAGGGAGGAAGCATACGTCCGAACTGCTCCACCGAGGGGCCCCCCCCTCGACGACGGAAGAATCAAGGTAGTAGGTGGTAGTAGAATGGGCAAGTACGAATCGCCAATTCTTATCCCCTTAGGGGAGATGGCCAAAGGGTCTGGACTCTGTGAAACGGGAAGCTCAGTTGCGCCGGTGACCTGCACGGTCGGTGATGCCGATGCGGCGGTGCTTGATTGCACCGCTGGCTATACTGCAACGCAGGACTGCAGCGCGGGCCCCACAGCAACTCGCGATTGCACTGCCGGCACTGCCGCACTCAATGCGTGCACTGCGGGTACCGATGCGATAGCGGCGTGCACGGACGGCACTGCTGACACACCGTAGGTTGGGGAATAGACGATTGCACTGCCGCTAGCGGCTCGCGAGAGACCGCTTCGCGGCTGGCCTGACTCTGTAGCGCTATTTTGGGCGAGGATGATTCCTCCAGGCCGAGAATAGCGTTGGGTGAGGAGCGATTGTTTTCCCGTCGACCTGTAGTCTCTTCTGATACCGAATTGCGGCACGTGAAGGTGCCAAGGAGATGGCACGATTGGAGAAGCAGGGTAGGCGGCGCGCCGGGAGGCTGCAGGAGCCGCGGCCCACGACCCAGGCTGCCTGGCCCTCCGGCAATACGCCGCATGGTCAGGCTCCGGTCGTCCGCGCCTGGCACACTGCCGGTTCGAGAGGGCACGGGCAGTAGCGTATTCGTGGGCGCAACGGCGGTGTAGGCGTTCCGCACAGTCGAAGTCCAACCAGCCCCTGTGAGCGCCGCTCGGGAGGTTCTGGTGGCCTCTCCATTGCGCAGCGAGGGTTGCCGCGAGTGTGAACCCGGCTGCGCTTCGCAGGCCTGCGCATGAGCAAGCGTCAGGCCCTGCGTGTGATACGCGGCACCGGGTTTACCACGATCCGGCTGTCCTGCCCCGGGGGACGCCAAGCGAAACGACGACGCGATGACGACCGAGCGGGCGATTGTCGCGTGCGGCAGGTCAGGCAGCGTTGTTGCCACAAGCGCGATTAGATGGAGAAAATGATCCATGATTCAAACGGACAGACCGATCGCCAATCCCGTCGTTGTGCTCCGGGAGGAGTTCGCCGACTGGGCCGTGCTCTTCAATCCCGATACGGCCTATGCTGCAGGAACCAATCCTGTCGGTGTCGCAGTATGGAAACTGATGGACGGTAAGAGAAGTCTCGACGATATCGTGTCGGAGATCCAGAACAGCTTTGAAGACACTCCGGACGCCGCCTTCAAAGAGATCGCCGCCTTCGTCAACACGCTCGCTGAGAACGGTTTTGTGGGGTTCGAGGTGGAGAACCAATAGTGGTGTCTCAGGTCATGCGTGCGCCGTGCAGCCTGACCACTGATCACTGCACGCTGCGATCTTCCCTGCCGCTACTGCTACTTCTTCAGCAACCCGGCGATGGTGTACCGGGATCTGCCTCCCGATGAATGGAGAAGCTTCTTCGCCGAACTGGGGTCGCTGGGCGTGCTGAGAGTCACCTTGGCAGGCGGAGAGCCGCCTATCGGGGAGGACCTGTGCGGGACAGGACAGCAGAAGACTGGATGACCCGGGATGCCGACGCTCAATACCCTGTATTTCTACCTGACCGAAGGGTGTAACCTCGCATGTCGCCATTGTTGGATGGGGCCCCAGTTCCACGCCACAGGCAATCACTATCCCACCTTGCCGGTTGAATTATACGAGACGGCCATCCGTGAAGCTAGGCCGTTGGGGCTGAGTGGAGTCAAACTCACCGGCGGCGAGCCGTTGTTGCATCCCCACTTTGCCCGTTTGCTGGAGATTGTCCAGCGTGAAGAGTTGAAGCTGACGGTCGAGACCAACGGTCTGCTGTGCACGCCGGAGATTGCCGCTGAGATCGCCAAATCTCACAAACGATTCGTATCCGTCAGTATCGACGGAACCGACGCCGCGACCCACGAATGGGTGCGCGGTGTGCCGGGATCCTTCGAAGCGGCTCGACAGGCGGTGCGCAACCTTGTGGCCGCCGGCATCAGGCCGCAGGTCATCTTCACGGTGATGCGCAAAAATGCCGCGCAGGTGGACGCCATGGTGCGAATGGTCGCGGAACTGGGTGCGGGCTCGCTCAAGTTCAACGTGGTGCAGCCCACCGCCCGAGGCGAGAAGTTGCATGAAGACCAGGAGACCCTGTACATCGGCGACCTCATCGAGTTGGGGCGGCATGTGGAGCAGGAACTGGCGCCGAGGACCACGTTGAAGGTCTTCTTTCATTACCCACCTGCTTTTAGAGCCCTGCATCGCATCGCCGGCGGGGATGGGTGTGGTGCCTGTGGTATTTTCGGCATCCTGGGCGTCATCGCCAGCGGACACTATGCCCTGTGCGGCATCGGCCAGCAGGTGCCGGAACTGGTCTTCGGCGAGGTGGGGAAGGACTCGTTAGAAGAGGTATGGCGAGAAAATGCCACCTTGAAAGAACTGCGAGAGGGCCTGCCCGAGCGACTGGAAGGGGTCTGCAGTCGCTGCCTGATGAAGAGGCGCTGCAGGGGCTCATGCATTGCTCAGAACTACTACAGCAAGGGCAGCCTGTGGGCGCCATACTGGTTCTGTGAACAGGCGGAAGAGGCGGGTCTCTTCCCACCTTCACGTGTGGGGACACGACCCGCATAGTCTCAGTTCGTCACTGCCGTCAATGCCTATTCAGACTGACAGCGGGAGCATCCCCGGCGCCGTGTTCTTCGCCGCCTATGCTGGCCCCAGCATGAATCCGACTCTGCGCGAGCCGGAGATCATGGAGATCCTGCCCTATGACACCAGGCCCCTGCGTGTGGGCGATGTGGTTCTGTTTCTGTCACCGGAGGCTCATCAGCCGGTCGTACATCGCATTGTACGTGTGACCCCCGCAGGCATATCCACGCTCGGTGACAACAATACCCACCAGGATGAGCCTCTTCTGCATCCGAGGAGCATCAAAGGCCAGGTGGTGGCCGCGTGGCGCGGGCAGAGGCGGCGGAAGATCGCCGGCGGGCTGCGAGGCCGGCTGACGGGCCGCTGGCTTCGTTGCCTACTCGTCCTTCGCCGTGGCGCGTCTCCTCTGCTCTATCCCCTGTATCATGCCCTGTCACGCGGGGGGTTGATCGCCTGGTTGGTCCCTGATCGATTCCGGCCGCGCGTCGTCGTCTTTCACGCCCAAGGCCGGGATCAGTTTCAGCTTCTGCTGGGCCGGCGTGTCATTGGCCGATACGATGACTACAGGCATCGATGGCAGATCCAACGGCCGTTTCACGTGCTTGTGGGGGGAAGAGCCCTTCCAAGGCAGCAGGACAAGACCCGCCTGAGCCGCCGCGTCTCGATTGAACGGCGACGAACCGTGGGCCATCCACCGACGCGGGAAGTATGGCATAGCCTGGCTTTGGCTGATGGGAGTCATTGGACAATTGCCGCCGGGGATGAGGAAGCCGCATCCATCGTCGCACAACTGGGATGCGCGATGCAGTTGCCCAAGACCACGGGCGAAACGGAACCTTTTCAGCACAGTAATCCCTGCCGACTTGTCGTCACGGTGGACGCTCACACGTCCGTGGCGGATTGTTATGTCCCGTTGGCATCTGGGAACGACGGCGTCGTTGCCTGCATTCTGAGTCCATGCGACAGCTGGGGCGGCCCATACGTCAATCTGGTGAGACTATCGCTCATCTTTGCTCGCGAGGCGCAGGCCCGCGGAGGAGTCCTCATACACGGTGCGCTTGCTGAACGGGATGGCAACGGCGTGATCCTGGTTGGGCCGGGCGGGACGGGAAAGACCACTGCCAGCAATCGCCTTCCGGCCCCGTGGCGCTCGCTGTGCGACGATACCACGCTGGTGGTGCGGGATCCGCACGGGAACTACCAGGCGCACCCCTGGCCCACCTGGAGCCGCTTCCAGGACGGGGGTCCGGGCGGCACGTGGGACGTGCAGAACGCCGTGCCTCTCAAGGGCATCTTCATTCTAGCCCAGGCGGTTGAAGATCGGGTGGAACAGGTAGGCCCCGGGCAGGCGGTCAGCCTGCTCGTGGAGGGGGTGAGACAGGCCTCGATGTTCATGCCGCTGGGCCTGTTCAGAGACGAAGTCCGCACACTGTATCTTGAAGCGTTCAACAACCTTTGCGCCTTGGCCCGGATCGTACCTGCGCACATGCTTCACATCAGTCTGACCGGCCCCTTCTGGCAAGAGATTGAGCGGGCGCCTAAGGGAGACACGCGTGCGGAAACGCAGGAAACGAGCGTCAAAAACCAACCAGAATCAAAGCTCCGGAGCGTCGAAAGCGGGAGCGGATAGGGCGCGACCGTTCCCGGCGAAGGATCCCGGCTGTGATGGGCCGCAAATCGCTGACCTGCACTCCGCCCAGGGCGCCTACGTTCCGCCATCCGTTTCAGTCGAATCACGCGCCGATTTTCAGCCAAAGCCGGATGTTTGGCAGGATCCCTGAACCCGGGATGTCGGACGGAAAGACCTCAAACGAGATCTCGTTAGGGACATTGGGTTTGAGCAAGATGGACGGGAACCCAACGGTGTACCATGCCGCAGACCGCCGGTCGATTGTCAGGAGCTCGACGTCCTCTCCGTTAACTCGTACGAAGACGCGCAGGGGCGAGTCGGCGCCGGTGACCAGTTGGAGAGTGATGGCGGAGTAGCCCTTGACCTCCCGGACCCCCCGCCCGGGGATGAACCACACCGCCGACTTCTTGGCTAAGGTCCGACGACTGGGGCCCCAGCTTTTCGCGGATTGAACGCTCCAATCGTGGAAGTAGGCAGTGATGCCGTCGGCCATCGAGACCTCCCTGCCGAGCGGAAACGTGGACAACCCCGCGGTCCTGTGGTCAACGAGGCGGCGTTCCACCCGAAGGCGGCTCGCAAGGAACTGCGCGTAGCGCCACTTGAAGAGATCTTCTTGGTAGACATCGATATCCGGCCTCGAGTTCCACCGAAGCGTCCACACGTTGAACAACCCCTGGTACGTGTGCATGAAGATGCTCACAATGGACGCGAGTAGAAACGCGAAAAGGGCTACACGCCGACGCCGCGTCTTCCTCTCCGCGAGATGTTCCCACGCGATGAGGGTGAGGATCATGACTGCCGGGAACGCCTCGGTGAACACCCGAGGCCCATAGCAGTGCCCGCCATGCCATCGGAGTGGCCGCGCCACCCCAGCACAATGCAGTCCGAACCATGCGACCGCGAGCCGGAGCAGTGGATCTCTTCGTACGGCGCGATACTGAAGGGCGAGAACCGCGCCTGCGACGACGAAAAAGGGGCAGAACACGAGAAGGCCCCGGGAAGGGCTCACCAGCGACCCATTCACGGCAGAGATCGTCAGCGAAAGCGGCAGTGGCAGGAGCCTCCGTGCGAGGGTGTCGTGTCCCGCCACCAGAATCACCATGAGCCCCACTGTCACGAGCAGCAGTACGACGGCACCTCTCTCGGCCAGACGCCTCGTCCGCGACATGGTGGCTGACGTTCTCCGCACCACGCGATATCCGCCCACCGCGATGATCACGATACCCGCCAGCCCGACGAGCATGAGAGTTGGCTGCGGAAGACGCTTCAGGGGAGAGTAGTAGTCGGGCAGGAAGCGCCCGAACTCAAGGAGTGAGTATACGACGAAGGGGACGATCGCGAGTCCCATAGAGACCAGCACTCTACCGCCGTCTCGCGCACTCCGGAAAAAGATGAGCCCAAGGACAACCAGCGCGAATACTCCAGCCGTGGGTCTGCACAGAACGGCGAAGGCCAGCAGCACGCCAAGAAGCCAGGGCTTCAGGCTTGACCCTCTCCTCACATGCCTGGCGATGAGCACTAGGCAAAGCAGCACGAAGACAGTGGCGAAATCCGAACTCCACAGGGCCGTGCCCATGGTGCTGATCAGCGGGCTGCCGCACACGAAGGCAGTGGCAAGCACCAGGCTGGCGGTTTCGCCTGCGAAGCAACGCGAGAGGATGAAGGCGAGTAGAGCCGTGAAGGCGACGAGCGTAGCAGATATCAGGTTTTGAAGCCTGGCATCAGCCTCCGCGTCAACCATGTCCTCACCGGCGAGGTTCGCCAGCCACACAAAGGGCACGCTCGCCAGGGCGCTCCCCACCGGGAACGAGTAGTAGCAGTGCCCGCGGATCAGTCTGTACTTGCCCGAGAATTCGACTAGAACCTTCGGGGAAGGTACGGAGGTGCACTCGAAGTAGGGATCGAGCTTCAGCGTACCGGTCTTCACGAGAGCCTGCGCCGTCAAAAGCGTTCCCTGGGAGTCGCTGCCGGAATAGTCGATGGGCGAAAGAAACGCGGCGAAGAACACCAGGATCATGAGGCATAGGATGCCCGGCTTGATGAGCCTCAGTGCTCCGCCTGGCGGCTTCATCCGGTCGCCGGGTTCGTATTCCCTCATGCGAACGAATTCCTATCGGTCTCGTTACGCCGTTCGTTCATTCATGCGCCCCCTTGTCGAGCGCAGCAGGTACCATCGCCCTTCGTTCAGGGCCTTCGCTCTCGATGCGAGACCTCCTCGGGCATCCTTGAGTCGCGCCGGCGTCAGGACTGGGCAGGATCCTCGACGTGCGCGGTGCGCGTTCCCCGAACGACGCGGTAGCTCTTGAGCTTTCTGTACAGCGTCGCCGAGCCGATGCCGAGTTGCTTAGCAGTCCGGGTCTGGTTTCCGCCGTTGACCTCGAGCACCGCCATGATGTAGTCCTTCTCGATCTCGTCCAGGGCCTTGACGGGGCCGGAAACCGACGGTGTCGGGACCGCCTGCCGGACCTCTTCAGGGAGATCGTCGAGTTCTATCAGGCTGGCG
>JAFGKV010000263.1 GCA_016928395.1 Candidatus Fermentibacterota bacterium
GACGGGACCTCCCAAGCCATATTGGGGGGTCCGGCTTATTCTCTTGTGTGTTGTGTGCCTGCCGCCCCCCGGGAGGCCTGTACCTCGTGCTGCGTGGAGAACCTGCCCATGCCCTTCTCATGTCTTCTCGCTCTTCTGGCGGTGATGTCATCACTGACACCATCCGACGACCGATGGATCAGTTTCAATAATGACCCTGCCGATCTCTCGCCGATCGGCGTGCTCGCCGCCCGCCGTGACGGTGTGGAGCTTGAGATACGCCTCGCCGGCATGAACAGTGAAGACAGGCCGGCCATGGGGACACTGTATCAGCGGCTGTCGCTGCCCTCAGGTGGGAGAACCGCCGACCTGGGCCATCCGGAGCTTCCCTGCTACGCCCGCTTACTCGCGATTCCCCACGGGGCCGCCATGGAGGTTCGATTCACCCCGGTGGACAGCCTGGAGCTTTCCGGGTTCACCGTGTGGCCAGCCCAGACCCCGCCCACGGATGCCGGCGATGAACCACCGTTCGTCAAGGATGAGGCCTTCTACCGAAGCGACGCGCTGTTCCCTGCGACGAACGTGATGCTCACCGATGCAGGCACCATCCGCGGATACCGGGTTGCCCTGCTCAGGGTGTTCCCCGTGCGGTACGACCCCAAGGGTTCCACGCTTCTGATCTACACCAAGGCCCGCGTTGAGGTCGATTTCACCGGGGGCACCGGCGTGTTCGTAGAGCCACGGCTGCGCTCCCGGTTTTTCGAATCCCTGCTCTGCCAGACGCTGCTCAACTACGACGCCCTCGGGGATTTCCATCCCCTGCCCCGGGTCCGCGAGGGAGAGGGGGAATTCCTCATCATCGCTGCCGACGCGTTGGTGAACGCCGTCGCGCCTCTCGCCCAATGGAGGACTGCTGCAGGATTGCCGACGGTGGTGGTGAGCCGAAGCACTGCGGGGTTAACGGCCGAAGGCATCGGTCAATACATCCAGAACGCCTATGATCAATGGGAGACCCCGCCCAGCTTCGTGCTGCTGGTTGGGGACGCAGAATATCTTCCCACGAACTACCGGTACATGCACCCCTGGCAGCTCAACATGACGGCGGCTGATCTGTGGTACTTCACTGTGGACGGGACAGACTTCTTCGCCGATATCCACTACGGCCGCGTTTCGGTAGACAACACGTCGCAACTCAACCAGATCCTGACCAAGTTGTCGTCCTATGAGAAGACTCCGCAGGCCGGCCCGTGGAACAACCACGTCTTCCTGGCATCCTACCAGGAAGTCGGCATGTACTTCACCATCACGTCAGAGCAGATCTACACCTATCTGAACTCCATCGGGTACGACGTCGATCGGGCCTACGAAGGCGGCTTTCCCCCGGGGACGACGCAGGATGTCATCGACAACTTCAACCAGGGGTGTTTCCTGGTAAACCACCGCGACCACGGCGGCAGGGAGAACTGGGTGCACCCCAGCTTCTGGATTTCTGACTTCCCGCAGGTGAACAATGGGCAAATGATGCCGATGGTGTTCAGCATCAACTGTCTCTCGGGCTACTTCGACGCAGAGACCGACGACACCCAGGGCACCTTCGAATCGTTCTCGGAGGGACTCCTCCGCAAGTCGCCGGGCGGCGCCATCGGCGTGCTTTCGTCATCCCGAACCAGCTATAGCGGGTACAATGACGAACTGAACAAAGGCCTGATCGACGCGGTGTGGCCCGGCTTCGACACCGGATACCCCGGGTCGACCCAGAATCCGTGGGAGAGCCCGACATTCCGGCCTGGGGCCATGCTCAACTACGCCAAGTGGTTTATGTATGACAAATACGTACTCACCGGCGGCAGCGGCTACCCGTGGTCACCGACGACCCAGCAGACCCGGCTTCAGATGGAGATGTATCACTGCCACGGCGACCCGACTCTAGACATTCACACCGCCCAGCCTTCAGCCATGGTCGTGTCCCACGATGCCACCGTGCCCCTGGATACCGCCTCCTTTGATGTCATGGTCGATGTTGACGGGGCGCTGGCAGCACTCAGTCAGGACGGGAGCCTTGTCGGGCGGGCCTATGCGAACGCAGGGGTCGCCCACGTGGTCTTTGACCAGCTCCCGGCCCAGGGAACCGTGGACATAGTGGTGACCGCCCACAATCACATCCCGCACGAATCGGAGATTGTCGTGGTAGCGGCCAGCGGATGGTACGTGACCCTCTCGGAGGTGGCCGCGGCGGACATCGCGGGGTACGTCGATGGCGTGATCGACCAGGGCGACTCAGTGGCGCTTGCGCCCACCGTGCAGAATGTCGGCACCATGGGTGCGCCGGCGGCGTGGGGAAGACTGGTGACCTCCGATGAGAATGTGACTATCACGGTCGACTCGCTATGGTTCGGTGACATCCCCGCGGGAGGAACGTCGTCCGGTGGTGGGCCCGTCTACCTCAAGATCCATGGCGGGCTCTCAGACGGAACCCTCGTACCGCTGGCACTGGAGATCACCTCCGGAGACAGCCTGTGGACACGGCCATTCTCTCTGGCGGTGCACGCCCCTCTCTTGCACGTGACCCAAGTGCTCGTGGACGATGCCTTGGGAAACGGCAATGGCTACGCCGAGCCAGGTGAAGAGGTGAGGCTGTGGGTCACTCTGGCCAATGGAGGCAGCGGAACTGCCGGGATGCCCCAGGCATCGCTGTCCTGCGAGAGCAGCGCGGTCACCATTCAAAGCGGGGAGGCCGGCTATCCCGACATTCATCCCGCTGAAACCACACCGTCCCTGTCGCCGTTTCAGGTCGCACTGAGTCCGTCGTGCCTGGAGGGTACCATCACTTTCGAGGAGACGGTGACGTCCCACGGTCCGATTCAGTGTGTACTTCCCTTTGGGCTGATCATCGGAACGGTTCCGGTGCTGGTGGTGGATGTTGACGACGAACAGACGGAACAACGTCTTCTTGATGCCATGGATCAGCTTGAGTACCAGTATCGCGTGTGGCGAACCTATGTGCAGGGCACCGTGCCCGCCGATACGCTCTCACTGTACCGGGCCGTGGTATGGACCGGGGGCGACAACAACATTTCCTCTGCGTCGCCCGCGGATCAAGCGAACCTGGCCCAATACCTCTCGAACGGTGGAGCCCTGCTCTTTTCCGCTGAGAACTACTTGACCTCATACGGCGACTCCTCGTTCACCGCCAACTTCCTCCATGTGGAGAACTTCGCGACTGGCTACGATGCTAACTGGATAGACGGTGTTGCCGGCGATCCCGTTGCCGATGGATTCTCCACGGGCCTCGCGTATCCGGAGGGGCTGTCGAACACGCCGGACGAACTGACCCCCGATCCCGAGGCGGCAGCCATGCTGACGGCCCAACCGTTCGATCGGGCCGTGGCGATCAGGTATCCGGCCACCGGGCAGGGTGGCTACCGCGTCATCTTCATGGCGGTACCATTCGAAGCCCTCGACCCGGGGACGGCGCCGCCCGACGATCCCGCGACCTTCCTTGACTGCGCGCTGGCATGGCTTATGGATAGTGTCGATCTCATACCACCCCACGCGGTCACCGACCTTTCCTTGGCACCGGGGAGCGATCTTTCGTTACTCCTCACGTGGCAGCCAGCGTGGGATAATGTCGGGGTGCATCACTACGCCGTACACCGGGAAACGGCCGCCTACTTCCAGCCCGCACCAGGAACCCTTCTGGCCAAGACACCGCTCACCGCGTGGATTGATCCGACTGGTGCCGGCGATCCCACGACTGATCACTTCTATGTCGTCCTGGCAGTGGATGCTGCCGGCAACCAGTCAGCCCCCTCCAATTGCGTCGGCGAGAGAGAGACACCCGTGGAGCCATGAGATGGATGAGGTGGGCGGATTCTTCTGGTGCGCCCAGGTTTCGTCGATCCCACGGTGCGTCGCCGCAGATGTGGCGCCCTGTTCGCATCGTTCACCCTGATCATGGCACAGGCGAAGCCTCAATCTCAGCTCCGCCTAGCGCCGCGTGTCGTAAGGGGGAAACCCTCGCCTACAGAACGAAACGGTAGTTGTTCGGTCCCTTGGTGACCTCCACCGGCTGCTCCACCGGCCCGCGACCGGGATCGGTGCCCCACGCCATCCCAAGACCCTTCGCCTCGGGGAGCCCGGTAATCAGATAGCCGCCGTCGCGGCCCGTAACCGCCGTGACCTGTATGAACCGGCCATAACTGGTGACAAGCCAGAACTCAACCCGCGCCTTGTGAACCGGCTCACCCTTCTCATCCATGACGCGGCCGCCTATCGACTGCGGGGAAGAGCGTTGGGCCTCAGCCCCTACGAAGAGCATCGAGATCATCGTCACTACCATGAGTGTCCGTATCATTGCAGAATCCTCCGTCTCATTGGGTTCTGATGGTCGACCGTGGCGGTCGATTTGCTGTCTCGCTCCTATGCTATGCAGCTTCGGTGCCGAGACACCAGACGCCAGGGGTAGGGCGGGGTACAGGGCGCCGGGCACTGCCTGGAAACTCTCGATTGCCCAATGATCACCGAAAGTGAGGCCTTTGAGCGTGCGGGTACGCCCATGCACCGCATGAGCTTCGTTTCGAGGTTCCCGCCAACTGCAGGCGTTGGCTGCACACCGCGCCTGGTGTTATATAGGACTTGTCCTATATATGCGGTGTCCTATATATCGAGTGGCCTATGCATCGGCCACTCCGGGACCGCGGCCCGACACTGGGCCGGCTCCGCTGTCCTTCAGGACGGGCGCCCGGCCCATCCGGCCGGGGCATTGGTCATCAGGAGAGACGCTTGGTGTAGACGCGGGAACGGCGGTGAAGCCGTTTCTCGTACAGCTTCCACTGGGCCTGGATCTTGGCGTTCTCCTCAATCTCGCGGTTGCTCTCCGCGTGGGTCATGCCGCGGGCCAGGGCGCTCTTGCCCATTTCGTAGGCCAGCATCAGGTCGATGCCTCGGTTGCGGTACTCCGGCAGGACGCCGGCCAGGTAGAAATCGAGCACCGTGCTGGTCTTCATGGCCCGCAGAATATGAAGAAAACCTAGGGGGAAGAGCCGCCCACGGGCCTTCTGGAATGCCCTTGAGAGGTTGGGCATGGCGACGACGAATCCTACCAGCCGGTCATCGTGCACCGCCAGCTTGATGAACTCAGGATCCACATGACCAAGGTATCCGTCGACGTAGAACTCTATCTGCCGCTCGGTGAGCTCGGTGGTGCCGTAGAGATGGGCATACGTCCGATTGAGTACCTGGAAGAGCTGGGGGCCCCATTGGGCAACCAGTTCCTTGCGGCTCCTCTCGCTGAATACCCGCACCCCGCTACGCTTGGCCAGCACCTCCGCGAGACGGGAGACCTTCTCGGGGAGCTGGGCGGGCACTGTGGTGCGATACTCCACGTACTCGATCTCCTTCACGTAGCCCAGGGCGGTGATGAAGTCGTTGTAGTAGGGCGGATTGTAGCTCCCGGCGATGGTGGGCAGCTCCCCGAACCCCTCTACCAAGAAACCGGTGGGGTCAAAATCAGTGAAGCCCAATGGCCCGCTTATCTCCTCCATGCCCCGTTCAGCAACCCATGCCTCAGCGGCGGCGATCAGAGCAGATGCCGTGCCTTCATCCCGCTCGCATTCAAACCATCCGAACCTTCCGCATCTGCGGTTCCATCGCTGGATGAACGGGTGGGAGACCAATGCCGCGACCCGGCCCACCACCGCATCCCCGCGGCGGGCGAGGAAGAGTTGCGCGTCGGTGTGTTCAAAGGCCGGGTTGCGGCCCGGATCGAACTGCCGCCTCTCGTCCGCCCGTAACGGCGGGATCCAGGTGGGATCTGCCCGGTAGAACCAGTACGGGAACTCGACGAACCGGGAGAGATCCCGAGGCAAGAGCACCGGCGTGACCCGTAAGGCGGAACGCATACCATCTCCTTGGCCATAGCCCAGCGGCCGTCATGTGAGGCGTCAGGGGTGTGGCGATCGGTGCGAGACTGCATGCAAGTTCAGTCTGCACCCCTCTGCTGTCGAGTATGTTCTTGCGCCTGGGGCCGACCACTCGTGAGAGGCGACTCGGGTCTTCTGCGCCCGCGAACGTGGACGCAGTGTCGATAGCAGTAGTGGTGTCAGTAGCGAAGACCCCGGCCACCCACGACACGGGTGGCGAAACGGTGAGAGGAGAAGTGAAGGAAAGTCAAAGGTGGAAAACATGGTCGACTGCCGGACACCTCTGCCGCGAATTCCAGCTACAGTCCGGGGCTCACGACCGGCTGGATGAATAGCGGACTCTCCGCACTGCCTAAGCCCAGTCAGCTACCTCCGGCAAAGCCAAAAGCGTGCCGGTCGCGGGTCTCTCGGAGTGGCTTGTTCGCGACCGTGTGGACACACCACGTTCCCCCTGTTCACCTCACACTGCCCTACCGTGTCATTCCCACGGACGCGGGAATCCAGTCTTCTTCACTCGATTCCGGGTGGCGTTCCCCTGCCCACAAGGTCAGAGCTGTACTCCCGGATCTCTCAAAGTCCGCGCGTCCCCCGGCAAGACCGGGGGCGTACCTCTCTTACGATTACGGTTCGGCCAGTTCGACCAGCGCCAGGAATTGCTTTCCCGCCAGTTGCTTGACGACTCCTTTGAGCTCCAGGTGTAGCAGCTGGGCCAGCAGCGTGCCCGAGGGCTGGCCTGTTCTGGCGCACAACGTGTCGATATGCACGGGATCAGTCCCCATCTGACGAAGAAGCGTCTCCTCGTCGGCGGCAAGGTCCGGGGCCGCGGCCCGAGAGACCTGTGACCCTCGAGTCGGAAGGGGCTCCCCCAAAGCGGCCAGAATGTCGTCGATGTCTTCGACCAACGCGGCGCCCTGCTTGATCAAGGCATGCGGCCCCTTGCTGGTGCGGGCATGGATGGGGCCCGGCACGGCCATGACCTCCTTGCCCTGCTCTAGGGCATGCTGCGCCGTGATGAGCGCACCGCTGGTCTCCCGGGCCTGCACCACGATGACCCCCATGGAGAGGGCCGCGATGATCCGGTTTCTTCGGGGAAAGTGCTTGGGGTTCGGCGAGGTCCCCGGCGGGAACTCGCTGACCACGACGCCATGATCCACGATCTCCTGCATGAGTGTGCGATTCTCGGGAGGGTAGGCAATATCGGGACCGTTACCCAAGACCGCCACGGTGCGGCCGCCGGCATCCAGCGCGGCGCGGTGGGCGAAGCTGTCCACCCCCCTGGCCAGTCCGCTCACCACTGCCAGGCCCTCGGCGGCCGCGGCGTGGGCAAGGTCGTAGGCCACGGTCTTTCCGTATTCCGTGGCTGCCCGGGAACCGACCACGGCCACCGCCCGGGCATCGGAGGGGAGAAAGGCGCCTCTCGTGTAGAGCAAGACCGGAGGGCTGGGGATGTTCCGAAGGGCGAGCGGATAGTCGCTATTCCAGAGCGAGTACAGCCGGAAGTCGCCGCTACGGAGCGCGTCCACCTGCTTGGCGGTGCGCACGTCTTGAGCTGCGCGCATGGCCCGGGCAATCCGCGCCTCCTCACACCCCAGAATGGAGGCGATTGCCCGGGGAGAGGCAGCGACCACCTCCCGGGGGTCTCCCAAACGCTGGACGAGCACTGCGATCTTCTGATCGCCCACGCCCTCCAAACTCGAAAGGAAGAGCCATGCCTCCAACTCGGCGGGATCTATCCCTGCGGTGGGTTTGCTTTCGCCCTTTTCCATCTCTCTGCCATGAGACTCAGGAAGCCTTGCGCGTCCTCGGCGGCGGTCCATCCCGGAAGCTGATCATGGGCCGGGATCTCGGGTAGCGGCACTCTGGTCGGGCACGCCACCCACGGAATCGACGCCAAACCCTTGTCATAGCGTTCGAGCTCGGCACGAACCATCCGGATCTCACCGGCGGCATCTTCGCCCCCCTGCACGACCACCACCAGCAGGGCAGCTCGCTCGGCGTGGACGAGGAAGCTGTTGCCCAGCCCCTTGCCCTCCCAGGAGCCTTCAACCAGAGCCGGCAGTTCGGCCAGCACCACGGGTTCAAAGGTCTCGGTAAGCACCGCACCCAGCACGGGGGTCGTGGTGGTGAAAGGCCATTCCTCGATACGGGGCCGGGCTCGGGTGAGGGTGGCCAGGAGGCTGGACCGGCCCCCATTGGGCGGGCCGACGAAGGCGATATCCACCAAGAGGGCCAGCCGAAGGACAATGCAGCGCTCTTCTCCGGGCTGCCCGGCATGCCCCTCTCGGGGCGTCCGATGCGTCGGCGTCGCCAGCCTGGCCGTGCCTGCGCCTCCCCGTCCTCCGCGGACGGCCACGACACTCTGATCATGTTCCACCAAGTCGGCAAGCACGATCCCCGCAGGGTCCAGCACCATCGTGCCCAAGGGCACCTCGATATGCAGCGGCGGGCCGTCAGAACCGAACAGCCGATGGGAGCCGCCCGGCTTCCCTGGCCCCGCGGCGAAGAGCTTCCTGCCTCCCAGGTGGCTCAAGTCATATCGCTGCTCATTGGCACGGATGATCACATCCCCTCCGCGGCCCCCGTCACCCCCATCTGGCCCCCCCTTGGGCACGTGGGGATCCCTGCGGAGGCTGGAGGAGCCGCCTCCCCCTGCGCCGGATCGCACGACTATCTCGATGCGATCCGTGAAAGCCGGAAAAGATCTATGCCGCACCCAGGCTCAATCCTTTGAGCTCGAGCTCTCTGGTGTGTTCGCCGCACATGCCGTCTCGCTCTTCGAGGGGCCGCTCTTCGAAGACTCAGTCTTTGAGATGCCCGTTCCGCTCTCTTCCTTGACCTTCTTCTTATAGTCCTCGCTCCGATGGTCGGTGGCGTAGAAACCCGAACCCTTGAATATCACGGCAGCCCCGGTACCCAGGAGGCGCTCCACGACGCCTGAGCACCGGGGACACTGGGTCAGGGCCGGCGCAGTGATGGGCTGGAATATCTCGAAAGTGTGCCCGCACGCCGTACAGCGGTACTCGTAGGTGGGCATGGGCTATGACCTCCCGGTTTCACACTGGGGTATCTGGGCAGGTGGAGAAAACGTGGCCCGGGATCCAAAGTACCGGAGCCCGGGCCAAAGAACTATGGCGAAAGGGTGCGCCAGGTCAATGCGGACGAACTACCTCCACTTGCCGGGCACCCACTTCCACCGATTCCCCTTTTGCTTCCAATGACCTGGTACCCACACCTTGCCGGGCTTCTGATGATCCCATCGTCCCTGCATCCACACATACTCGCCCTTGTGCCATGCCCAGTGCCCGGGAATCCAGACCACGTTTCCCGGAGGCTGGGGAGGAGGCGTCTCCATCTGCCGCTCCGGCGGTGGGACCGAAACATAGCCGCCTCCTGAACAGGCGACGGCCATGACCACGGCTGCCACAGCCACAAGGCCGAATACGATTCGCGTTGACATCGAGATCCTCCTTTGCTGCATGGGAACACCATGCGATGGTCCTGGTATCGCGACCGAAACCGCCCGCAGGCGGCCTGACCGTTGACGGATGACCAGGCAGGCTGCAAACTGGGGTAGCTACCCGCATTCGTCAGCTGCGAGCACTCCCTACGCCAAGGAGACGTTTCCATGGGGCTTGTCGTGTACAACTACCTTACGCGCTCGAAAGAAACGTTCAAGCCCGTCACTCCGGGACGCGTGGGAATGTATGTGTGTGGGCCCACGGTCTATGACCACGCACATCTCGGCCATGCCAAGGTCTATGTCTCCTTCGACGTAGTCAACCGCTTCCTTCGCTTTCTAGGATACCGGGTCAGGTATGTGCAGAACATCACTGATGTTGGCCACCTTCTGGACTCGGGCGAAGACCGGATTCATCGGGGGGCAGCCCGGGAGAAACTCGAGCCCATGGAGGTCGTGGAGAAGTATGCCTGGAGCTACTTCGACGACATGGACGCGCTGGGAGTGCGGCGCCCTGACATCTCACCCCGCGCCTCAGGCCATGTCACCGAGCAGATCGAGCTTATCCAGTGCATGGTGGACAAGGGCGTTGCCTATGTCTCCGACGGCTCAGTGTACTTCTCCGTGGATGCCTACCCCGCCTATGGGAGACTCTCCCGTCGCAATATTGAGGAGTTGCAGGCGGGCACCCGGGTAGAAGCCCTGGAAGGAAAACGAAACCCCCTGGATTTCGCCCTGTGGAAGCACGCACAGCCCGAACATTTGATGCAGTGGCCGAGCCCGTGGGGGCGGGGATATCCCGGCTGGCACATCGAGTGCACAGCCATGTCGGCCAAGTACCTTGGCCTGCCGTACGATATCCATGGAGGCGGGTTGGACAATATCTTTCCCCACAATGAAAGCGAAATCGCCCAGGCAGACGCGGCCTTCGGAGAGGGCTATGCCAACTACTGGCTCCTGGCGGGCTCGCTGAATGTCGACGGTGTGAAGATGAGCAAATCCCTGGGCAACTTCGTGACCATCAAGGATGCCTTGGCCAAGGCAGACCCGGCCGCGCTACGCCTCTTGGTGCTCACCGGGCACTATCGCTCCCCGCTGGCCTTCACCAACGACGCCTTGGAGGCCGCCAGAACCGGGGCGAGACGCCTGGGCGCTGCTCGGGACAAGGTGGCGGCCTATATGAGTGCACGGGGGTTGCCGCCCGAGGAAGACCTGGCCTCCTTGCAAGGCGAGCCCGCGGAGACGAGAGATCGCTGCGTGGAATCCCTCAAGGATGACTTCAACACCCCCCAGGCCGCCGGCGTGCTCTTCGAGGCCGCTCACCGCGTGAACACGCTCCTGGACGAGCCATCGCCGCCCGAGGAGACTGTGCGTGGATTTGACGCCCTGTTCAGGGAGGTGGGCGACCGCGTGCTGGGCATTATTCCCAAGGCGGGGCTCGATCTGACCGGCCTCACCCCACGCCTGATGGAACTGCTGCTGGCCCTGCGTACCGAACTGCGCACGGCGAGGAACTATCCTTTGGCGGATCGCATTCGCGAGGAACTGGCCACACGCGGCATCAGTGTGGAGGATCATCCCGACGGCCCACGATGGCGCATGGATCGCTGACCGCGCGGGTTCGTCTCTGCGATGAACCCGTAGTGGAAGCCAGAGACCTTTCGTGCAGGGAGCGCGGACATGCCCCTTTGGCGGCGGGGCCCGGGAGCCCTGGGCAACAAGAGCTGCGGCTCTTGTCCGACGTTCCGCCGGCATCAGCATCGGGGTGGCGCGGCCTTCTGGGGCCTGTGGAATGCGTAGAGATTGAGGTCGGCTGCGGAAGGGGCGTCTTCTTGGTCGAACAGGCGCGCCGGCGGCCGTACTGCGGGTTCTTGGGCCTGGAGCTTTCCGGGAAGTGGGCACGGATGGCCGCCGACGGGTTAGATCGGGCGGGCATCGCCAATGCCGCGGTAGTGCACTGCGATGCGGTAAGCTTCCTGCGAGCCCATGTGGCCGACGAATCAATTCAGGGGGTGCATGTCTACTTTCCCGATCCCTGGCCGCGAGCGCGCCACGAGAAACGGCGTATCTGGCGGGACGACTTCGTGACCGAGGTCTTGCGCGTCGTGGCTCCGGGCGCTAGGATAGTTGCGGCGACCGACATCAGAGGGTATTTCTTGTCTATCCAGCGCCTGCTGTCCGAGCAGCCGCTCCTGCGGCAGCAGACCCTGCCGGATGCATGGCCGGTGACTGCGTACGCCAGGAAGTTCCTTGAGCGAGGCCGCCCGGTGTTCAGCACGATGTTCGTGAGAGTGCCCGATGCACCAGGCACGGGAGGTTGATGGTGCGTGACCCTCGGCTTGAGAGGATGGCGCGGGTACTGACGCAGTATTCGCTGGAATTGCGCTCTGGTGATCGCGTCATGATCAACGCGTATCCCCGCGCCGAGAGCCTTGTGGACTCGGTGTTCGTTGAGGCGCTCCAACTCGGTGCACTGCCCGAGGTCTCGTTGGAGCCCGCGAATTTGCGGCGGCTTTACTTTGCGGCGGCTTCGCCTGTTCAGATGGCCGACATAAGCCCCCGGGAGCGTCTCGTGGCGGACTCCTACGATGCCATTCTCAGAATAGGTGCCCCGATGAATACCAGAGATCTAAGCGGGATTCCGCCCGACCGTCTGGCAGCCCGGAGCACGGCCACCGCGCCCCTGCAGCGGGCATGGTTGCGCCGCGCGGCCGAGGGAACCCTGCGGTGGACATCGACCCAGTTCCCGACCGAGGCCGGTGCGCAAGATGCGGACATGAGTCTTGCAGAATATGAGGACTTCGTATTCAGCGCCTGCTTGCTCAACGATCCTGATCCGGTGGCACGCTGGCAGCGGGTCCACGATGAGCAGGAACGCATCATACGGTTCCTCGAAACGCATTCCCAGTTCTCGGTACACAGCCCATCGGTGGAGCTATCCTATCGGGCCTCAGGGAGGAAGTGGATCAACTCCGACGGCCATCACAACTTCCCATCCGGCGAGGTATTCTCCAGCCCCGAGGAGGACTCCATGGAAGGGGTGGCGGCCTTCGACTTCCCGGCCATTGTCATGGGCCGCGAGATCACTGGCATTTCCTTGGAGTTCAAAGGCGGCGTCGTGGTGAAAGCATCGGCAACGAAAGGTGACGACCTGCTGCAGGAACTTCTCCGCACCGATGCCGGCGCGTGCAGGGTGGGAGAAGTCGCCATCGGTACCAACTATGGCATCACCAAATTCACGCGGAATATCCTCTTCGACGAGAAAATCGGCGGTACGATGCACCTGGCAATTGGTGCCGCCTACCCTGAGACGGGGGGAATCAATGAGTCGGCGATCCATGTGGATTGCATCGCCGATCTTCGTCGCGGTGAGTATGCCGCGGACGGTGAGGTGTTCTATAGAAACGGTGCATTTCTGATCTGAGAGGAGTCACGCATGGTCACCTTTGAGGAGGTCAAGAAGGTCTACCCCGGTGGCCTCGAACGACGCTCTGTCACGGCCCTGAAGGGCATCAGCTTCTCCCTGGAACCGGGGGAGGTAGTCGCCTATGTCGGGCCCAATGGCGCGGGAAAGACCACCAGCCTCAATATTCTCCTGGGGTTGCTCAAGCCCACCTCCGGACGGGTCACGGTGGGTGGTCGCTCTCCCACCGAGGCTCCCGCTCGGGCCATCGTGGGCTATCTTCCCGAGCGCCCCTACTTTTACGAACAGCTTTCGGCGATCGAGTTTCTCCGCCTGTGCGGCAACCTCTCGGGGCTAGATCCCGCGGCCATCACCCGTCGCTCAGACCAACTGCTGGAACGCATGGGTTTGGCCGAGGCCGGGCGCCGCAGGCTTCGTACCTTCTCCAGGGGAATGCTGCAGCGTCTGGGCCTCGCCCAAGCCCTGCTCCATGATCCCCAAATCCTGGTGCTGGATGAACCCATGTCGGGGCTTGATCCCCTGGGTCGGCACCTGGCCCGGGAGATCATCGCTGAGGCCAAGAAAATGGGCACGACCGTGCTGTACTCCAGCCATATCCTGGCCGACGCTGAGCTAGTGGCCGACCGGGTCGCAGTCTTGGTGCAAGGAGAACTCATCACCCTTGCGCCGCTGGTCGAGCTCCGGGCAATCCAGGAGGAGCGATTCGAGCTGGTCCTTGCCCCTACGGCCAAAGTCTCCATGGAACAAATCGAGCAGCGATGGCCCGAAGGCCGGGCGGTAGGAAATGCGTGGGTGTTGAATACCGATGAGGAATGCCTGCAGCGAATCCTCGCTCAAGCGACGGCCCGGGGTGCCAGGGTCATCCAGGTGCAACGGCCCCAGGCCCCGCTGGAGGAGACTCTGGTGCGGCTCATGCGTCGGCCGGACGCGAAAGGAGACACCGTATGAGAATCCTCGGGACCATTGCCGTCCATTCTTTCCGCGACATCCTCCGCAGCCGGATTCTGTACGCCGTCATCGCCTATGCCGCGGTGGTGATGGGGGTGGCGGTCTTGGCCGGCGAATGGACCCTCGGCGAGCAGATCCGCCTGGTCACCGACGTCGGCCTGGGCGCCATGGTGGCATTTGGTCTGTTGCTGGTGCTGACCCGGGGAGCCGAGACCATCAGTCGAGAGGTCGAGCGAAAGACCGTACGCGTCATGCTCGCCCGGCCTATTCAGCGATGGCAGTTTGTGGTGGGGAGCTTCCTGGGCATGGTCATGGCGCTGGCCCTCCTCATCGCGGCCTTGCTCGCTGTGCTGTGTGTCGCGCTGATTCCCATCGGCGGCCCTTCGTCATGGGGAAGCCTTTTCATCGCCTCGTGGGGGATCCTCTTGGAGCTGCTCATGATTGCTGCCGTCGCCCTCCTGGCCAGCAACCTCTCGTCTCCGGTGTTGGCGACACTCCTGACTCTCTTGGTATTCTGCGCGGGTCACATGGCCTCGGGGCTCCATGAGTGGATACAGGGAACCGCGACTGATGGCGCCTCGCACCTTCCCGACTCCATGGCCAAGGTAGCCATGGCCTACCAGAGCGGACCGCTGAATGTGTTTCTACGCGTTGCATACTTTGCACTCCCCATCATGACTCACGTGAACTTCAAGGCGCAGGCCGCCAATGCCGTCGCGGTGCCCGCCATGCGGGTCGTTGTCGGATCGCTCTATGCTTTGGTGTACACCACCCTCGTGACTCTGGTGGGAGTCGGGGTCTTCAGGCGGAGAGACATCTCGTGATTCTCAGGACATGGGCCGCCTGGGTCGCCGTGGCGGGGA
Organism: Candidatus Fermentibacterota bacterium; assembly: GCA_016928395.1. Classification (GTDB taxonomy): domain Bacteria; phylum JAFGKV01; class JAFGKV01; order JAFGKV01; family JAFGKV01; genus JAFGKV01. The sequence continues at coordinate 14,593 of JAFGKV010000263.1, forward strand.
TTCTGATTGTGTCGCTGGTGGGGCTGGATCGCCAGGCGACGGCTCACTGGCCCGCGACGCATACCCTGGAGCGAACGATCTCCACGCCGTCGGCCGCGCTCTCTATCCTCTCATTCGGCTTACGCCCCCTCATGGCAGATTATCTCTGGATCGACGCGGTGCAGTACCTGGGCCACACCTTGGGGCACCATGAGCACGACATCGTGGATGGGAGCATCGTGGAACGAGGCCTGTCCGGCGACGACACGCGCACGGCGTCGGAAGTGTTCTACTCTTTGGTCAAGAGAACGGTGGAGGTTGATCCACTGTTCGTGCGGCCCGCCATGCTAGGCGCGCTCTTCCTTATCGATCCCCATGCCAACCCCATGGCGGGGCTGCGTCTCCTGGAGAGTGGCGCACGAAGCCGCCCAGACAGCTGGCAACTCCGGCTCTGGCACGGATTCTACCGCTACGCGATTCTCCGCGACCGGCAGACCGCGCTTGACGAGTTGGCGGCAGCGGCACGGTGCCCGGGCAGGCCCGACTATGTGCCGCAGATGCGGCACTTCCTGGAGACGGCGCCCGATTCGTCCCTGGCCAAGGTTTTCTTCAGGCACGCGCTCCACGAGGCCCGCACCGAGACCGAGCGCGCTCGGCTCCAGCAGAGGCTTGACGAACTGGACGCCGGCCTGGGAGAATTCGGGATACGCCACGATCATCACGATGATCATCACGGGCATGGGCGCCCATCAGAGACCGACTGAGGCCTGCGCCAGAGGGCGTGGCGGAAGCAGGATTCCGGGCCGCGGCGCATGCGATGAGCCTCGCGGGTCGTGAAAGATCGCGTGATCGATCCGCGGCCAGCCCCCGCCTGCGTCGTAGCGACGGGGGAGGGTTGTGTTCGTGAGTGAGGAGGCGTACTTTCTGCCCGGCAGAAGCCTTGCGAGCTATCCGGCGGGCGTGGCATTCACCTCCCGGCGAAGTGGCCTATACCGTTCAGGTGCGGGGGAGGTCCCCAAGGCGTCATACCCCCCGGGCGCCTTCTCCTCCGCACCGCCATTTCGACTTCGCGAGGCTGTGGTGCGGGGGGTGAGGCGTGTCCTCCCCCTCGGCGCGTACTCAACCCCTCGCACCATTTCCCCGGCGGTGGGATGTGTGGTCAAGTTGTCTCTTGCCGTTCATCACAGCATGGCATACACTCACGCTGCCGGGCTGCGGAGAAGCCGAGGGCACTCGAGGCGAAGAAGGCCGTTCGGCGACACGCTCCATCCGTTACCGGAAGCCCGCCATGATCACGCTGCGGCCCCTCGGTCGCCGGGGGCGAGGCTGAGGAGGCAGGGAACGCTCCCATGGCGATCATCCATACCCCTATCACCGCTGCCGCCCGTCGTGGCCGGAGCCTGCGTGTGAGACCGTTCCCGCTGGCCCGCTTCGGGATCAGGGCGCTTCAGACATGGCGCGGCAGGCTTTCACGGCCCTACAAGCTCACCTTTTCAGTGACTGAGCGCTGCAACCTGAGATGCCGTTGGTGCAATATCTGGCGCTCGGATGGCGAAGGAGAGCTTGGTCTCGATGAGATCGACAGATTCTTCGCCGCGAATGCCGCATTTGCGTGGGTGGACCTCACGGGAGGCGAGATCACCCTTCGACCGGATATCCTCGAAATCACCCATTCGGCGTCCGAGCGTCTTCCACACCTGTTCCAGTTTCACTTCCCCACCAACGGGACGATGCCCCTCCGGGTCGAAGCTGTGGTGGAGACGGCACTGCGCGCGCAGATTCCCAAGGTGGTCGTGAGTGTCAGCATTGACGGCCCTCCCGAACTCCACGACACCCTGCGCGGCAGGCCCGGAACCTGGGAGCATGCCGTGGAGACCTATGGCCGGGTTCGTCGCATCGGCGGCGAAGCGTACTTCGGCATGACCATCAGCCATGACAACCTCAAGGCCTTATCCCCGACGATGGAGGCGCTGGCCGCACGAGTCCCGGGATTCACCCCTCGCGACCTCCACCTGAACATAGCTCACTCGACCTTCTACTATGGCTCGCCACAGCTCCCGGCGCTGCCTCAGGAGACCGTCGACACCCTCGCCGGCTTCATGAAGGCTCGGGGATTCCCCAAGAACCCCGTCCTGCTGCTGGAGATGCTGTATCAGCGGAAGGTCGGCGCCTATCTCTCGACCCATCGCTCGCCGGTGCCATGCCAGGCCCTCTCCTCGTCGCTGTTTGTGGATGCCCGCGGCAGCGTGTTCCCTTGTACGTCGTACGACCTGCGGCTGGGGAACCTCCGTGAGATGAACTACTGCCTCGAGAAGCTGTGGACTGCACCCGAAACAGCGGCGCTGGCCCACGACATCAGGCACGGCACGTGCCCGGGGTGCTGGACTCCCTGCGAGGCCTATCAGAGCATTATCGCCAACCTTGCCCGGCCATCCACATGGCGCGCGGCGTGAGACCCAGCGTGCCCGGCCACCATCGCGCCCTCTGGGTGTCTCCGCGGAGGGAGGAAAGAAAGCAGCGTGTCGGCGATGGCGGATAAGCACGGTTCGCGGACCGAAGTCTGCATCGCTTTGAATGACATCGATCCTGTGCTGTTGCTGGGCGAGAACGACCGCTGGCTGCGGCTGCTCAGGGCTCACTCCCACGCCCGGTTGATCGCCCGCGGCGATACCATTCGCATCGTGGGCGAGGCCGATGAGGTTCGGCGCATCGAGGCGCTGGTGCTCTCGCTTATGGATCTGGTCAGATCGGGGCACACACTGCAGCAGGAGGACATGGAGATCGCACTGCACGTTCCCGGTGCTGCCAATCCGCCGCCGCGCACCGCGGCGGCGGAGATCGTCGCGCCTCGCCGGGTGGTTCGTCCCCGCACTGCGGGACAACACGCCTACGTTGATGCGATGATGGCCAACGATCTGGTCTTCGCCATCGGGCCGGCGGGCACGGGGAAGACCTATCTTGCCGCGGCCATCGCCGTCGCAGCGCTATCCCGCCATGAAGTCCGCCGGATCGTCCTGGCCCGTCCCGCCGTGGAGGCAGGAGAGAAGCTGGGGTATCTCCCCGGGGATCTGAAGGAGAAAGTAGACCCCTATCTGCGCCCGCTATGGGATGCACTGTACGATCTTCTCCCCTTGGAGCGAGTCAAACGCCTCATGACGCTGGAGGCCATTGAGATCGTGCCGCTGGCATTCATGCGCGGCAGAACTCTGAATGACTCGTATGTGATCCTCGATGAAGCCCAGAACACCACACCCATGCAGATGAAGATGTTTCTGACCCGCCTGGGAAACAGCTCCAAGGCCATCGTGACCGGCGATGTCACGCAGATAGACCTCCCGCCGGGCCAAATCTCAGGGCTCCTGCACATTCGGCAGATTCTCCCTCCCATCCCGGGGATAGCCTTTGTGGAACTGACCAGAGCCGACGTGGTTCGCCATCCCTTGGTCCAGCGTATCGTGCAAGCCTACGAGGAACTGGAGCGCGACGGCTGATGCGCCGAAGCCGGACCACCCAGAAAGAATCACGGCATGTTCGCCGGCCTACGCTGCGCTGGGCCTCGTGGGCAGGTCTGGCTTTGATCCTCTCGCTTCTGAGGCCACCATTGGAATCCGTCGATGTGCCGATGTTCGAACTCGGCCAAGTTGCCGACAGGACTGTCATCGCACCGTTTCCCTTTCAGGTAACCAAATCCAAAGCCGATCTGGATCGCGAACGCGCGGCCGCGGCGAATCGGGAGCCCCCCGTCTTCCGCCTCATCGCCGGAGCACGAGGGCTGTCTCTGGGGCGTCTCGATGCCCTGAAACACACGCTGCCTGCCTCGGCGCATCGAGACAGCCTTCAGGCCGCTGTGACGCCTGATCAGGCTCTCTCCCGGTCGACTCGTCAGCTCCTCTCCACGGAAGACACCCGGACAAAGGCATTCGCAATCGCCGGCCAACTGCTGGGAGGCATCCTTTCCGGCTGGATCGCCCCGGACGGGGTCTCTCTGACAGGAGCCAAGGAGTTTGTGACAGTCCTCCCCGACTCCAGTGAACGAATCGTGCCCGCAGACTCGCTGCTCACCGTAGATCGCGCCCTCTCGCTCCTCAGTAGCCAGGCACGAAATCTCCTTCCTGACGACGAGCTCATGGCCCGCGCCGTGTACGAGATCGCCTCGCCATTCATCGCTCCCACCGCGATCTTGGATCCCGCATCCACGGAGGTCCGCCGCGCCCGGGCCATGGAGAGCGTGTCGCCCTTCACTGGGACCATGCTGGCGGGTGAGGTCATCGTGGAGGCGCACTACCGCTTAACCCAGGCCGACCTTGACGAACTCCGCAGCCTTCAGGAGGCGTACGCGGCCCGCGCCAGCGCGGCGGGCGCCGCCTCTACCGCACTCCCCGTGGTGGGTCACCTTTTGTGGACAGGCTTCTTCTTGGTGATGCTGGCTGCGTCGCTCCGCGGCCTCTCGGCAGGCATTCTCCGATCTCCCGGCGACACCGCCCTCGTTGCCGTGCTCTTGTCTTTGTTGGCGGTGGCGGGATACGCGGCCCGCTGGTGGATCCGGCTGCCTCCCGCAGCGGTTCCCCTGTCGGCTTTTGCGATACTGGCCACGGTGTTCTTCGATACGCGAGTCGGTTTCGGCGTAACCACGCTGGGGCTTCTGCTCTCAGCCAGCCATTTCCGTTTTGAGCTATCCGGGCTGGTGGGACCGCTGGCGGGTGCCCTGGTGGCGGTGTTCTGGGTCCGCCGACTGCGCCGTCGCCGTGATTTCCTGCTGGCCGCGCTGTGGGTCTTCTTGGCATCGGCGGGCGCGGGATTGTCGCTGGGCCTGATCTTCGGCTCCAACGGCGCCGCTTTGCTCCGCGGCGTCATCCTGAGCGCGGGAAACGCAGTTGCCAGCCTCTTTCTCGTGGTGGTGGCGTTCCCCGTGCTTGAGACCCTGTTCCACCGGACCACCGATCTTCGGCTCCTGGAACTCTTGGATATGAACCATCTTTTGCTCCGTCAACTGGCCTTGGAGGCGCCCGGTACCTATCATCATTCCATCGTGGTGGGAAATCTGGCGGAGGCGGCATGTGACGCTATCGGCGCCAATGCGCTTCTCGCCCGGGTTGGGTCTTACTACCATGACATCGGCAAACTGACCAAGCCGCAGTACTTCGCCGAGAACCAGGGTGCGGGGGACAATCCCCATGACCGGCTGACGCCAAAGATGAGCGCCTTGGTCATCGCCTCCCACGTGAAGGAGGGGCTGCGGATGGCCGACAAGGCAGGGCTGCCTCCCGCCATCGGAAGCTTCATTGCTGAGCATCATGGCACGGGTCAGATTTCCTTCTTCTACAAAAAGATGAAGGAGCAGAACCCGGATGCCAAAATCAACCCCGAGGAGTTCTCCTACAGCGGGCCAAAGCCCAGCTCCCGAGAGACCGCGGTGGTCATGCTGGCCGACAGCGCGGAGGGAGCAACCCGGGCGCTGGATGAGCCCAACGCTACCAGGATCCGGCAAATCGTGCAAAGAGTGATCCATGAGCGCCTTACGGAAGGGCAACTCGACGAGAGCCCGCTCAACTTCAGAGACCTGGAGCGGATTCGGGAAGCCTTTGCGCCCATTCTGATGGGGGTTCATCATCGGCGGGTGAAGTATCCCGAGGGCAGTCGCGAGACTCCCGGAAGCAGCGAGGATAACCCGCTGTGACGCCATCCCGCCCCATGGTGTATGTGAATGGCCATGCCCGAACCAAAGGCATATCAAGGGGAACACTCACTCCGTGGCTGCGCGATCTGCTGTGCATTGAGGGCCGGCCTGGCGCGGTAGTGAGTCTGACCTTCGTTGACAGCGCCGCCATGTCCGCCCTGAATGGACGGTATACGGGTAGACGCGGTACCACCGATGTGCTCGCCTTCTCCCAACAGGAGGGAGATCACCCGGCTCCTGATCCCGACCTCTTGGGTGACGTACTCGTCGACATGGAGCAGGTGCGCGCCCAGGCCCGTAAATACGGCGTAGAGCCGAGAGAGGAAATGCTTCGGGTCGTGGCACATGGATTCCTTCACCTCCTTGGATACGATCATACATCACAGAGAGAGGAGCTGTGCATGCGCCTCGCGGAGGAGCGGCATATCCTCAGATATCGCACCAGCCAGGAGTCATGATGCGCCCCCTTGACCGAATTCGTCTCATGGCGCTGCTGCCGTTGGTCCGTCTCACCCAGAGGCTTCAGGGCCCCTTTGAGGACAGGCTCAGGGTTCTGGCGCGCAGCGACCACGGCGCCGCAAGAGCCCTCAGTGCATTGCGGATTGCCGCGGCAGACGACGGCACGCTGGAGACCGAAGAACAGGAGATGATCAGCCACATCTATGAGTTCGGCGAGACCCTGGCCCGCGAGGTCATGGTGCCTCGCATCGACATGGTCTGCGCCGACATCGCCGAAGGTATCAACGAGGTAGTCCGCCTCATAGAGGAGACCGGTCACTCCCGGATTCCCGTGTATCGAGAATCGGTGGACTACATCGAAGGCATCGTCTATGCCAAGGACCTGCTGACAAACATGTCGAAGGACGCCCAGGAGACCTCGGTGCTCGCCCTGGCGCGAAAACCCTTCTTCATCCCGGAAACGAAAAAGATCGATGACCTCCTCAGGGACTTGCGCCGCGACAAGGTGCACATGGCTATCGTAGTTGACGAATATGGAGGCACGGCCGGGCTCGTGACTCTGGAGGATCTACTCGAGGAGATTGTTGGTGAGATCCAGGATGAGTACGACACCGAGGAGCCTGAGTTTGTCCGCCTCGGTCCGGAGAGCTTCCGGGTTGATGCCCGCATGAATCTTGACGATCTGAACGAGCTGGTCGGCGCCAATGTGCCCACGGACTCGGTGGACACAATCGGCGGGTTCATCTACGACCTCCTCGGCAGGATTCCCGAAGAAGGGGAGACCATCCAATGGTCCAATCTCCGCTTTGTTGTAGAGGAGATCGAAGGCCAGCGTATCGCCAAGGTCGTGGTCAAGACCGAGCCCTCGCACTGATCCCGCTATGCGGGCATAGCGCTTCATGAGCATCAGGCGAACCCTGCAGGCCAATCTCATCGCCGGCGTCCTGGTGCTCACCCCGGCGGTGGTGAGTCTCTACGTATTCGTGCAGCTCTTCCTCGCCCTGGACCGGCCGCTGGCGAATGCAGTGAGACTGGCCACGGGCTACCGCATCCCGGGGGTCGGATTTGCCGCACTTGTGATCCTCGTGCTTCTCGTGGGAGTGTTCACCCGGAACGTGGTGGGAAGCCACCTTGTCGGGTTTGCCCGCAGAGCCATGACATCCGTACCCTTGCTCGGTACTCTGTATGGCGTCCTGGAACAGACGCTGGGCATGATCATGTCGGGACGGGGAAAGGGTTTCCGGCGGGTCGTGATGGTGGAATACCCAGTGGCGGGGATCTGGTCCATCGGTCTCGTCGCAGGGGAGGGAGGGATCGGCGGCACGGCCCAAGACGGGCCCCTGACGCGGGTATTCGTACCAACATCTCCCAACCCCACGTCGGGATTTCTCCTCTTGGTATCGCCAATGAAGTTACGCGAGTTGCCCGTCCCCGTTGAGGAGGCCGTCAAGATGCTCGTCTCCGGCGGCCTAGTGGTGCCACGGCCATTCCATCCATCTTCCTCCGGTGTCGGCCACGACACTGACCCTGTGACCAGCGAGGCGGCCAATGGCGCGCCGTGATGCCACCGACCAAGGCCAGCGCGCCATTCGTGAGTCACTCCCGTGAAGTCCACGCATGATCTGTCAGGTCTCCCGCGGGGTCGCCTGAACATGAGCGTTGGGGAATGAAGCTCGTCCGTGTTGACGGCATTGTCCTCCGGGCCATCCCTTTTTCGGAGACTAGCCTCGTGGGATCACTTCTCACCCGCCAGCTCGGCCGCATCGGCGTGATCGCCCGGGGCGCCCGCCGGCCCGGCTGCGCCGCCGCCGCCGCCTTTCAGTCCACCAATCTCGTCTCCTGCTCGGTCTACATGGGCGAACGAAGCGGGCTGCGCACCATCAGCCATCTGGAACTAGAAGCGACACACGAGTCGATTCCTCGCTCGGTGGAGCTGTTCGGTCTCGTGGGGTATGCCATGGAGCTTGTCATCTTCCAGGCACCGGAGGAGGAACCCGCGCCCCGCGTGTTTCGGCTCTTGAAGGGCTTTCTGCACGCGGCGGATGGCGCAACTCTGGCCGAGGCCGAAATGGCTCTTGTCGCCTTCGAGTTCCGCCTCCAGCGAGCGCTGGGATGGGGTCTTTGCACCGAGGTGTGTGCCCGGTGCGGCGCCGTGGTGACTGGGGCAACGAGGCTCAGCCCCCGCGAGGGCGGCACTCTCTGCCCAGCGTGCGATCCCCAAGATGCTTGCGGAGAGACCCTGTCATCAGGAGATTTGAGCGTTTTGCGCGCGATGCTGCTTGAACCCTTTGCCCGGTGGAGGCAAAATGCGGTATCAGGTGAAACCGTAGCCGCGCTCTCGCGCATCGCACGAAGTGTGTGGCAGATACACGCCCCGGCGCCCACTCGGAGCAGCTCTTTGGCGTTTCTTGCCGACGTGCGCAGCGACGGCTATGGGAAATCCGGGACGAGATCCGGGGAAAACGCCGGCGCCAAGGATTTCGCATCACGCCGACCAATGACGCAATGATTGACCACATCGCCCGGGGAAGTGCTCCCTACGGCCGTACCGAAGTATCGGCCGACCATGGCATAGGACTGTAGGGCCCGCCACCGCAGGCTGGAGGCAGTATGGACCTGTTCGAGAAGTGTTACCAGTTTACCGAGGCCAAAGAAGTCATGGCCATGGGGATCTACCCGTTCTTCCGCCCCATCGAGTCGTTCCAGGAGACGCTGGCGCGCATCGACGGCAAGGAAGTAATCATGATCGGGTCCAACAACTACCTCGGGCTTACCCACCACCCGAAGGTCATTCAGGCAGCCAGGGCGGCCCTTGAGCGCTATGGATCCGGATGCACGGGATCCCGCTTCCTCAATGGAACCCTGACCCTCCATGAAGAACTGGAGCACCGGCTTGCCCGCTTCGTGGGCAAGGAAGCGGCCTTGGTCTTCAGCACCGGCTTCCAGGTGAACCTGGGGGTCATTTCTTCGCTGGTGGGCCGAAACGAACTGACCATCACCGACCGCGAAGATCACGCCAGCATCGTGGACGGGTGCCGCCTGAGCTTTGGCAAGAATCTCAAGTTCCCCCATGGCAACATGGAGGCCCTGGAGAGCATTCTCGTCGCCAACAAGGATCGCCCCAAGCTCATTATCGTCGATGGCGTCTTTAGCATGGGAGGGGATCTCGCCGATCTACCGTCACTGGTGGATCTGGCCCGGCGGTACGATGCCCGGCTCCTGGTGGATGATGCGCACGGCATCGGCGTCGTGGGGACGACAGGCAGAGGCACTGCCGAGCATTTCGGGCTCACCCAGCAGGTCGATCTTATCATGGGGACCTTCAGCAAGTCCTTCGCATCGCTGGGCGGGTTCATCGCGGGAGAGGAACAGGTCATTCACTACATCAAGCATCACTCCCGCAGCTTCATCTTCTCGGCGAGCATGCCCCCTGCGTCCGTTGCGGCGGCCATGGCGGCGCTGGAAGTACTCGAAGAGGAGCCCGAACGCGTGCAGCGCCTGCACGCCATCGCCGAACGGATGCAACGGGGATTCCGGGAGCTGGGATTCGACGTGGGCGGCAGCCAGACCGCCATCATCCCTATCAAGGTGGGCCTGGGTATGCTGGGCACGTTCCGTTTCTGGAAATCCCTCCTGGAAGAAGGCGTGTTCACCAATCCCGTGATCCCGCCGGCAGTGACTCCCGGGGATGAACTGCTGCGAACAAGCTACATGGCAACCCACGAGGACTATCAACTGGAGAAGGTGCTGGCCGTGTTCGCCAAGGTCGGCAAAGACTACGGGATCCTATGAGCCTGCAGGTCAGGCAGGTACGAACGAAGCGAGACCTGGCGCGCTTCCAGAGCCTGCCATGGCGGATCTACCGTGACGACACGACGTGGGTACCGCCGCTTTTGAGCCAGGAACGCGCCCTGCTGTGGCCCGGGCGTCACCCCTTCCATGAGCATGCCCTCACCGCGCTGTTTCTCGCCACGAATGGCAGCCGGGTGGTGGGCCGGATCGGTGTGTGCCTGAACGAGCAGCATAACGTGTTTCAGGGCGAGCGCATGGGGTTCTTCGGGTTTTTCGAATGCGAAGACGACCAGGCAGCGGCCGACGCACTGGTGGGGGCCTCCCGGGACTGGCTTCTCGGTCAGGGAATGGAGCGGATGCGGGGCCCCTTCAACTGGTCGACCAACGAGGCGTGCGGCCTGCTGATAGAGGGATTCGACCACCCGCCCATGGTGCTCATGACGTATAACCCGCCGTATTACGAGGCCCTCCTGGAGACGACAGGGCTCACCAAAATCAAAGACCTGTTCGCTTTTGAGTTATTCACCACGGGTCCGGAGCCCGAACGGGTGGCCCGCATCGCGGCGCGGGCGATGCAGCGTGCCGGCATTACCCTCCGATGCATGAATATGAAACGATTGATTGAAGATGCCGCGGTCCTCAGGGATATCTACAATGAAGCGTGGAAGAACAACTGGGGATTTGTGCCCATGACGTCCCGGGAGTTCGAGCACTTGGCCAAGGATATCCGTTCAGTGATCGATCCCCGCCTCATACTCATTGCGGAACATGAGGGCACACCGGTCGCGTTCACCCTGTCGCTTCCCAATGTCAACCACGTGCTCAAGCACTTGAACGGCCGCATGTTTCCCTTCGGCTTCCTGAAGGCCCTCTGGTATGGACGTCGCATTCCCGAGGCCCGCCTTATCACGCTGGGGGTCAAGGAGGGGTTTCGGCGCCGGGGTATCGAAGCGGTGCTCATGCTGGAGTCATTCCGGCAGGGCCACCTGGCAGGGTACACCCACGGCGAGATGGGATGGGTACTGGAGAACAATGAACTCATGATCCGGGATATCGAGGCCATGGGAGGACGCCGCTACAAAACCTATCGGATCTACGAGACTCCCCTCGGCTGACCATGGCCACTGACCTGGTAACCGGGGCGAGCGGTTTCATCGGGTCGCATGTGGTGGATCATCTCCTCAGTCGGGGCCGATCCGTACGGGTCCTTCTCAGGCCCGCCTCATCGCTCCAGTGGCTTCCCGCCGACCACATCGAGGTCATACGCCTCGCGGCCTGGGGCATAGACAGCCTGACGTCGGCGCTAGCCGGCATCGACCGGGTGTACCATGTGGCAGGGACCACCCATGCGGCAAATCGGGCGGCGTTCTTCGCATTTCACGTTGACGGCACCAAATCACTGCTGGAGGCATGCCGCCGCGGGGGCACTGTGGGCCGAGTAATCGTGTTCTCCTCCCTGGCCGCCGCGGGGCCGAGCCCCACGGGCAGGCCATTGCACGAAACCGACCCTCCAGGGCCGGTGTCTTGGTATGGTCAGAGCAAGCTGGCTCAGGAAGAGGTGGCCCTCTCCTACGCGGATACGCTGAGCATCGTCATCCTGCGCCCCCCCGCGGTCTATGGCCCGCGGGATCGTGATTTCCTGCCCCTGTTCCAGGTGGCGCGCCGCGGCCTGCTGCCGGCCCCGGCCCATGGCACCCAGAGCTTCACCCACGTGGGCGACGTGGTAGCCGGGGCATGGGCTGCGGGACAGGGCGTGGTTCCCTCCGGCGGCGTCTACTTCATCAGCTCGCGGGAAGTCATTACGTGGCAAGGCCTGGCCCAGGTGCTGGGGAAGGAGCTGGGCCGCACGATACGCGTGATCCCTGTGCCCCGCATGGCCTTGTCGGCCATCGGCTGGGCAAGCCGCGCGCTGGAGCGGCTCACCGGCACATCCATCCCGCTGGATCGCAACAAGATCATGGAGGCCCGTTTCCCCCATTGGGTCTGCTGGCCATCCAAGGCAGAGCGGGAGCTGGGGTTTTGCCCCGCCCTTGATCTGTCGGAGGGCATCGCCAGAACCATCGGGTGGTACCGTGAGCGGGGAGCGCTGTAGGCGGATTTCATCAGGACCGGCGTCTCTGCCTGAGCACCCCCACCCTTCCTTCCATCCTCCCCTACCGCCCGGGGAGCACGGCCACGTAGTCAAACTCCCCCGCCATGCCGGATGAGGCCGACTCATTCGCCGCGGCATCCACGGCACTCACCCGCCAGAAGTAGTTGGTAGTGACGTTCCCCACGACGTCCGCGCCTGCGGTGTTCTGATCAGTCCACTGCACGCCGGGCATCCCGGAGTTCTCATCGGTAATCGCGGTGGCGATCCGTGTCATGGCCGTCGTCGGCAGGAATGCCTCGGCACCACGGTACACATGGTACCCGGCCAGATCGCCGTCCGGATCAGTGGAGGGGTTCCAGGACAGGCGAATCCAGTCAGCCATCACCTCCGTGGTCAGCCCGGACGGCGCCGTCGGCGGGGTCGACCCCACCACCTCCGCGGCGTAGGAGAACTGCCCCTGAGCGCCGGCAAAGAGCCTGAGATTGTGCACCACGAGGATGACTCGCTGGAGCGATGAGAATCCGGTGAGAGTGGTGTCGCCCTGGCCTGAAGATGGATCGAGACCGAAGAGGCCATAGGCCGAGCCGCCCTCATGCACCGCGATGACGCCGGCGCTCCACGGCCCCTGCGCATCGGATCCATCCACCGAGATGTGGAGCGACTCGCCCCCATCGTTCAGAAACTCCACATAGTTCGCCCCCAGGCCATAGGGGGCCGCGAGGCCGCTCTCGCCTGAGGAGGGGTATGACCCGTGGCTCGCCACCATGGGAACGGCGCCCGATATGAGGTCGCCCTCGGCATAGTGCAGCCCGTCGTCCCGAATGCCGCAGAGGTAGTTCCATGCCGTGAAGACCTGGTACTCTTCGGTCAGCGTGGCGCGGCCCGAGGCGGCCAGCTCATTCTCCGTGGCCGACACGACATTGTTGCCCGCGACCTCGGCGCAGCGAACCCAGATCCGCCGGATGAGGTCGGCGTCGGCGCCCGAGTCTACGAGAAACTTGGGCCACAGAAGGGCTCCGTGCTCCGTCCACCCGTCGGACACATAGAGATACTTGTGGCAGTTCCCCAGGTAGGATCCCGTGCGCAAAGCCCACCTATTCGCCCCGGGAGCCACCAGCTCCTCGATCCACCCGGCGCTTTGCTCCATCCATGCCCCCAGCTCATTGGCCGAGTAGGCATACTGGCATGCTTGGTGGACATGGTGGGCCACCGCCGCGCTCTGTTCGTCTCCGGTCATGCCCGTGGCCAGCACGATGAAGCTGGTCGCGTCATCCGGGTAGCCGCCCGGGATGGAGGCTTCAAGCTGTGTGTACCCCGAGACATCTGTTCCCAATCCCTTGAGGTACACGTCGTAGCGCGAGTCTCCTCCTCCGGAACCGTCCCCCGGCGGGGGGAGCCACCCGAAGCCCGTGAACACCTGCCGGGCCGTATCGGCCCACTGGGCAGCCTCGGATGCATATACGGCGGTGGTCGCATCGGCCCCGGTGGTGGTAAAGTGCACCAGAAAGTGCCCACCTGGGCTGGGGACTAGTTGCTCAGAGCCCGAGAGCCCCGGCCGGTCCCTGGCGGGCGACCGATGGGTCAGGGTCAGGGAGCGCCGCCCCTCTCCCGGATCTCCCACCGCCAGCACCCCCACCAGGAGCCCCAAAGCGAAGGACATGGTCATGGGTGATCCCCAGGGGGTGACCCAGCGGGATTGATGAAGCTGAACTCCCGGGCTTCGCGGTGGATGCGGGCCACTTCCTCCATCCCGACTTCTTCCGCCACCAGCTCGCTTTCGTGTACGATGTCCGTACGGGAAACCGTGGCATTGTCGACACAGATAGCCACGGGGACCCCCTGCTCGAGAAACCGAAAGATCGGATGCCGGGTGCCCCGAGCCACTGCGCCGGTCTGGTAGTTGGAGGTGATGCAGCATTCGACCAAAATGCGGTCTCGGGCGAGACGCTGAATCAGGGTCGTATCCTGCAGGGCGGAACAGCCGTGCCCGATGCGCCTCGCTCCCAGTTCGTCGACGGCCTCCCACACCGCGCGGGGGCCCTCGTCCTCACCGGCATGCACCGTCAGCCCCAGCCCTCCCTGGCGGGCAAGGAGAAAGGCCTCCCGGAACAGGCTCGGCGGATTGCCCCGCTCTGCTCCCGCGATGTCGAAGCCGACCACGCCGGATCGCGTGTGAAACTGCTGGCCTTCGGCGATGGCCTGCCGGGCTAGGATTTTGGCAATATGGGGACCATGCTGCCGCATGGCGATCACGATGAGGCCAACCTGCATGCCGTACGCCGCGCGGGCGTGGTTCATGCCGCTGAGCACTGCCCGGATTGCCTGGCGCACTGTCAGGCCGGCATAGGTATGGACTATCGGAGAGTACCGCAGTTCCGCGACTGTGACACCCAAACCCGCCAGGCGATCGAGGATGGCGATGGTGGCGGCCTGGATATTCTCGTAGAACTGGGTGATCCAGAGGGGGTAGCTGAACTTGTCAAGGTATGCCAGCAGCGATGCCTCATCCTCGGGCTGCATGGTGAGCAAACGCTCGGTCTCTTCCAGGGTGGGCCGGGGATTGAGGCCATACTCGGTCATGAGTTGCCAGGTCAGCTCCAGGGGGATCGACCCGTCCAAGTGCAGGTGCAATTCGGTCTTCGGCAAGGCAAGAAGATCCATGGCGTCTCCTGGGAAAGTACCGGCGAAAAATGAGAACCTGTCGTGAATAACGAGCCTCCTCCCCTACCGCGCAACACGCCTGTCGCAAACACCCATGAGTGTCGGGAACGGGGCGAAATACCCGCGACGCGGTGCTTCCAGGCAATGGAAACGGGTCTTCGGCCCGAAGGCCGAAGACCCGCGCTGCTCAGCAGGGTGGCGCTAGCGCAAAACCGCCTTTGCGCTCACCACGCCTGTGTCATGGATGAGACGAACTATGTAGGCGCCCGGAGCGGCCGTCCCGCTGGGCGTCGTTCCGTCCCACTCGATCTGGCCACGACCTGCAGGCAGGCTCTGGTTGACGAGCACGGCAACCTCATGGCCGGCCACGTCATACACCGAGAGCTTGGCCTGGCCTTCCGCCGGAATCGCCATACGGAAGATCACGCCGCCGATTGCCGCCTCGGTGGTCAGACCCAGTTCAGCGGGGCTCTCCTGAGGCACGACCACGACCACGGGCCCGTGGAAGGTCTCCAGTCCGCTGAAGCTCACATCGCTCACCCAGTACTGGAATCGGGTGCCGACGGTGACCTCGCGATCCACGAACTGATAGTCGTTGGGCGACAGAGTCGTCCCGGCGCCCGGGATCAGCCACTCATTGATCTTGGCCCGCTCGCCGTCCGAGGCCCGGTACACATTGAAGCCCAGATTCTCACTCTCTGTCTCCGTGCGCCACCTGACCTGCACCTCGCCCGGAGCCGCCACCGCGCTGAGCGAGGATAACTCGATGGGGATGAGATCTCCCGTGCATTCGTAGTCTGCCCAGATGGAGAGGCTCACCGTCGCTGAGGGGAACTCGACCCAGTTGCCCGGATAGTCCGTCCAATCCCAGCACGTGCCCGTTACCGTATTGTCGCCGACGGGGTAGACATCGTTGTCACTGTCTGTCGAGTCGAACCGGACAACGCTGATGTAGTTCTCTGCCGGCAGACAACTAAGATCGGTGCAGTTGCTCAAGGGAAGGCACGCCGACCAGAACGAGAACGCCGCACCGGGATTGGGGAGCGAGAGCCGCTGCTGGGGGCCATCGCAGATCAAGACAGCGGGAGTGTCAGGACATGCGCTGCTCGTGGCGGTACTCCAGAGCTCGGCATGGGCGAGATACTCGATGTTGTTGCCAGTCGTATCGCCGTAGATCGCAAAAAAATAGCACACCCGCAATGGGAGGTGCGTGGTCGTCGAGCAGCATTCACATACATCCACGGAATCATTTACTGCGCCGTACGCTTCGCCGGACCACATCACCCACGTATTGAAGTATGAGGTAGCGCCAGGGACACCCGCGGTGCACGTGTCGCCAACGTCCCGCCCGGCCGTGCCGAGGAGAGGGACCAGATTGACGATCTGATCGCTCGGGACTGCCGCGACCTCCGCAGTCCGGGGGCCGCTCTGTGCGGCGACTGCACTGAGCATCAGCAGGGAGACAACTAAGAGAACCCTCATGTGTACCTCCTCGGTGAGGGCCGGTCACCCCGCAGACGGATGCGCAACGGAGTGACACCTGCAACAGAAAGACCTACCACAATGTGAGCCCCCGGCCTCCTGGACGCAACAAGAAAGACCCGGGCTGGAAAACGTTGTCAGCTCTTCAATTGACTAGTCTGGTGCGCCGGCCACCTCGCCTCCGATCTCTCGTGGGCTCCTCCGTCCCCCCACGCCTGCTCCCCGGAGGTCCCGCAGGCATGACGTCTTGCGCATACTCCTTCGGCTCTGTCAGCCCTCGGCGGCATCAAGGCAGAGGCCATCAAGGTAGACGCCGGCATTGCCTGACGAGTGCGCGCCATTGAGATACTGCTTTGGCCAAAGATGACAGATTCGATTCTGCTGAAGAACCCCCATACGCGCCGGGGAAGGCCCCAAACGTGGGGGTCATTTTGGTCGCTTCGCCTCGAGATCGTCGAGATTTGGCCCATTCTTGTGCGTCGCGTTTTCGGGTTCATTTCGAGCATTTCTCGCCATGGGGGTTTCTCAGCAGAATCTATGTTCAAGATTTGATTCCAGACTGGACACCGAAGACCCCGGCGATCCAGATCGGGCTTGACTCCGTGGGCCAATCAGCAGCCACTACCAGCGCGGGGAGGAACAGCATGATTGCACAGGTGAGGCGTCTACTGTGCATGGCACGGCCCTCCTCGCGCTCGAATCATGTGGCAGAGATCGCCGGGATCGATCTGAAACACCAGCGTGAGAGGGTCGAGATCGAGGAAGTAGACATCAACGCCCCCGTCTCCACTGGCACTCAGCCATCTTCCGTCCGGGGAGATCAGCAGGCGAGCAAGCGACGATGTTTCCGGCGGCTTCGGCAATGCGCTCTCTTTCACCGTGGCACCTGAGATGTCCACAATGCGGATGAAGGTGCCTGAGCTTCCTTCGGAGAGCACGACGAAGGACTGCTCGTCGAACAGGAAATCGCAGCGCACCACAAGTTCACCATCGTGGACAACGGGTTTCGACCACAGCACTGCTCCGCACAGTGGATCCCCGAGCGTGACCACGTTGCCCGACCCCCACGTCACAAGGTACGTGCCGTGATATGAGAGCGCCGCCATCCCTCGCGGGCACCATCCCTTCGTATAGGATGGCGTGATGAGTTCCCAACGCCCATCCCTCATGACAGCGAATGATCCCTTCATTGTCGTCGCTGCGTAGGTAGACCCGTCATCCGAGACGAGCACTAGGAATACGTCTTGGGGTAGGATCCGGCTATCCGTGACGATATGTGGATCCCCTTCGAACTCGAACGGGCTCGGGCCTTCATACCGTTGCATGACATTACCCTTCGGGTCGAATACCCAGACGTCCTCAGGGTTGGGCGTCGCCCCAATCAGGTTGTTGGGGGATACCCTGAGGTCGATGAGCGCTACCGGGTCAGTGGACTCGTCAACGGCGAACGCCCGAACGGGTGGTGGGCTGACGAACCTGGCGGCAACGGTTTGCCACGCAGAAGGCAAGTCCCCCCACACTCGGGCTGGGCTTGGCGCAGCGTTGACCAGCCTCGGGGCTCTATCCGAGACCAGAGCGAACTCCTGCAATGTTGAGTCCAGCGCTGCCAAGCCGGTGATCTGCGCGAACTCGGCGAAGCGCTCAGGATTCGGCGGCGGCGAGGGATCCTCGACTGGCTCAAACCCGAACCAATCCAGCTTCCCTGGTCCCGCATTCAGTCGAGTACAGAACAATGCGCAAAGCAGAAACCACAAGGCGAGCTGCGGACTGCGAGCCTTGCCTCGCCTTGCCATGTGGGATCGGTCGTTCTCTCCCCTCACGAGTGACAACATGATTCCTCCTGGGTGAAACCCTTGTTATGTTCGTTCAGAATGAGGGCCGGCACGCTCCGTGCCTGTGAAACAGGGCCGGAGATCGCCAGATCTCGGCGTGGCCGCCATTGTGCCTCCTTCGTTCAGGAACCCAGGGCCATGCCATTGTGAGGAGACTCTCTCCCGCCTGTGCATGGCCCTGACTCGGAATGAGATGCTGTCATAGACTCTGACGTGGCGGGGCTCGGCACGGCGGGCTGCGGGGGTTATGGGAGGTCGCTAATAGGGGGATGGCGATGGAGAGGCGTGAAGCGTCACAGGGTATGGCGACGCCCCTCTGCGGCGGAGGCCGCCAGAGGCTTCTCGCAGTGTCTGAGTCTCGTCGAGAGCTGCCATTGTCTACCACCCGCGAAGCTGACTACCATATCACGGAACACCAGCACCATGCATATGCACGAAGGAAACACCTTCCCGCCTCGTGTCAAGCACTCTCTCACTCGTGGGGTCAAATCTTTAATCTATAATCTTGACGCGACAGATCCTCCTCCTCTAACATGCCTGCCAGGTCCCTTACGTGTACTCCTCTGTGCCTTCCCTCCGGAGATCGCCATGGCCCGACCACTCTGCGTCGACTACCCCGGCGGCCACTACCACATCACCGCCCGCGGCGGTGTCGGCACACAGAATCCTCACCGACGACAATGATCGGCTCGACTTCCTCGGCAGACTCCCGCAGCTCTACCAGCGCTTCGGTGTCGTCATTCATGCCTACTGCCTCATGGATACCCACTACCATCTGGAACTCGAGACCCCCGCGGGGCATCTCAGCCGCAGCATCCAATGGCTCAATGAAACCTATGCGTCGTCATTCAACCGCCGCCATGGGAGGTCAGGCTACTTGTTCCAGGGTCGGTTCCACAGCGTCGTCATCGAGGCCGAATCCCACCTCTCGGCACTCACTCGCTACATCCACCTGAATCCCGTGAGGGCCGGCCTGGCGGCACGTCCATGGAAGTACGTCTGGTCAAGCTGCCGGGCCTATCTGGGCATGGAGCAGCGGCCTCTGTGGCTTACGACCTCTTCGGTCTTGACTCGGTTCGGCAGGACCGCAGTGTATTGGTTCAGCGTGAACGAGACCGCAGGGATGTAGTAGTAAGGGACAAGTGGGGCCACGAGTATGGCCGCGTCTCTGCATA
>JAFGKV010000264.1 GCA_016928395.1 Candidatus Fermentibacterota bacterium
AACCCTAACCTGTAGCTCCACGCCACGGCACCGGAAGTTGCATCACGTATCGTCCGGGCGGGCCCGGGGCCCCCACTCGTTTGAGAGTTCATCCACGCACTCGTACTCGGATGTGCGCCTCTCGAGAGCGATACTGATACCGACTCCGAGCCCCGCCTTCCCGCAGGCGACCAGAGACGGTCGCCCCTACGACGGCAACGGTTTCTCGTAGCGCTGAGCGGGCCTGATAGCTGACAGCCGATAGCTGACAGCCGATAGCTGACAGCCGATAGCTGACAGCCGATAGCCACCAGCCGGCCGTAGTCTCAACCTCGAAAACCCTGGGTGCTCTCGCATCCAGAGGCCTTGCTGAGGACTGCAAGCGAAGCGAAGCCGGCAGTCGGCGGTACGCAGCATTCAGGATCCAGAATCCAGAAGTCAGGATTCAGAAGGCCCATCCATCCGTCCGTCCAATCATCCAATCATCCGATCGTCCAGTCGGCAGTCAGCAATCAGCAGTATCTTCCGCATTCCGCGCTCCGCATTCCGCACTCAGTCGTCTCCTCACTCCTGCCTTCGCGAAGCGAGGCGAGGACAACCATGGGCCTGATGACGCCCGCACGAATCTGCGTTCTCGTGTAGAGGCTGGCCACGCGTCCATCGGCGCCCGCAAGGGTTGCGCGACAACCGTTTCCCATGGGGACTGCGCCGAACCCCTCGGTCAGGACCACGGGGAAGGGAAGATCCTCGTCGCCGGTGACGCCCGTGGCGATCTCTCGCCCCGCGAATCGAACCCAGTCGGAGGCCGGTACCGAGGGTGCGACAACGCCGCGGACCCCCGCGGCGCGGCAGCCTTCCAGGAAGGCATGGTCGATGGGCTCGGGGCTGATCACCACGGCCCCGGCGTGTTCATCCGGCCCAAAGGAGCCTGCCACAACCCGGCACGGCCCAAATCCCTCTCCACCGAACCCGATGGCCCCGTGGATGATGATTCCCTGCCCGGAGAGGGTCGCTGATCGCCCAGGCACAACGTCGGTGACGGTTCCCGCCACGGATCCGACGGTGACCAGCGGTTGCAGGTCGTAATGAAGCACGACCTCGCCCCGGTCGGTGTCGATCTCCTTGAGGATACCCGAGCGGGGCGCCTTGATGGGCAGGCGGTTCCCGCTTCCCCGTACCAGCTCTTGGCCCGCCTGCACAAAGTCGCCGACCTGGAACTCCAGCCGGCTCCTGATGTGCCCCTTCGGAATGCCAAGGAAGCCCGCGATGTCGACTCGCACGGGTTTGCGCGCGTAATCCTGGATCTCCCGCAGGACGATGGTGCCGTGTTCCTCGACGGCACTGACATGCCCCCGCACGGGGGAGTTGCAATAGAACTCAACGCCCAGGAATGCCTCGCGCCCGCGGAAAATCCGTTGCCCCATGGCGACCTCGTCGCCTTCCTTCACCAGAATCCCGTCGCGAATCGCCTCGGGTGAGAAGCGACGCTGGTACCCGAGCAACCGCCGCACATCCACCAGGAAGACCCGGGGGGGAGTCAGCACATTCTCGCCCACAGGGGTGGCAGGTTCCACCCGGTCTCCCAAACTCACAAAAATCGTTCCCTCGTACGGCAGCTCGCGACGAATGTCGAACGGACCCTCAACTACGGTCGAACGCGTGCGGCGCGGCGGGATGGTCACGGCTCTCGGGCGGGTCATTGGCCAGGGTTCACCAAAGGAGAGCAGCGGCTCGCCGTTGAACGCCGTACCCCGTCCCCGGCAATCAAACAGGACGGGCAGCGTCGTCTCCAGCGTTACCTCATCGGTCTGCCCGTACAGGCGGATACCCGGCGCAGGTGTAATCTCCCACACTCCGCCGTCCGGCGCGAAGAAGACCTCTCCTCCCCGGAGCTCGCGCCGAGCGCCGCTTCTGCGATCCCGCAGGGAAACCATCACCGCCTCATGCACTTCACCGGTGGGCGCCACCACGTAGGCAAGGTCGCGGAGAGACTCCTCGAAGAGCTCCAGTGCGGCAGCGGGATTTACCGTGGAGAGCACCCCCAGATGCGGGCTTCGGAAGGAGGTGTCCACGGCAAGCTTGGTGAGGCCGGTGGGAAGGAATCCGTCAACGAGCATCCGGATCGCTTCGTGAGTTGATGCATTGGAGAACACGCCGCCCGCCCCAATCATCACGTCGATGTCGGAGACGTGGAAGAGACTGCTGGCGTCGACTCCGTGGAACGTCTCCTGAAAGGGATCGAAGTCAACGCGGTTGCGGAGCCTGTCCAGGAGGCCAACCTTGGCCACCGTGAAGTTCATATCCTGATGCTGGCGCCATGCCACGGAGATGCCCGCTATGGCAGCGGCGTGCTCCATGAGGAGTTCTGCTTCTTCGGTGGGAATACTGGTCGGATTGAGCATCTTGTTGGCCGCGTACTCGCGGATGTGGGCTTCCTCGATACCGGCCGGGAGGTGCCGCATCACCGCATCGATGCCTGCGGCGGCAATGGTGGCGCACAGAGAGTAGCTCACGCCGATATTGGCGGCCACCGTGCGGCGGTACTCGCCATAGATGTTGGAAAAGACATCCGTCGTGGCGCCGCCCATGTCCGCCATGACAACATTCTGACCATGCCGGCGCGCATACAACTCAAGAATCCTCTCCACCGCCGTTGGAGTCGGTATGATATCTGCGGCTGCCCATCCCTTCAGAGTGCGGTAGCCGGGTGCACGCTCCATGACGGTATCCATGAACAGCCTGAGGATGGCCTCCTTGGCGGGGCGCAGATTGGTGTCGGTCAATGTCGGGCGGACATTGTCCACCATGTGCAGATCGAAGGAGCCGGCCAGCACCGGGGCGACATATTCCCTGGCGTCTACATTGCCACAGAAGACCAGTGGGATGCGACCTTCCGGATCGAACTTTGCGGTTGGCTGGGCCAGGCGCAGGATCTCGGCCAGCCGCACCACATTGGCAATGTCGCCGCCATCGATGCCGCCGGCCATGAGGATCAGATCAGGATGCAAAGCGCGGATGATCCGCATGGTGTGAATGGTAGGCGTTCGGTCATCGATGGTGAAGACGCGGAGGATCACGCCCCCGGCGCCCTGGGCCGCCATCTGAGCGATCCGGCCGGTATCGGTGGAGGTCAGGCCCACCACCAGCATCTGCAGCCCCCCGCCGGCCGAACTGGTGGTCAGGTACGGTACCATCGGCACGCCTGATTCGTCCAGAATCTGCACGCCGGCCTGCCTGCCCACCGCCTCGGCTGCGGCACGCACCCCGATGCACACGTCTTCCGAGGGCTTCTCCACCGTAGTGGGCACGTTCACGCCTGCCGCGATGCGGTAGCCTCCGTCGCGACGGGCGAGCAGGATACCCTTGGTGGTAGTGCTGCCGACATCGGTCACAAACACGTGACCTGTATGATCATCCAACATGGCTCCCTCCTGGCAGATGCGCCGCCTGGGCGCGCGCTGTCTGCTATCAATTCCCCTGTGGCGGCACAACCGCGTGCAAGGCGCTCCTGATCGCCTCCTGAATCCTCCGCACTTCTTCGTCACCACGGTACGGTCGGCGCTGCCAGATCATCCTCTTCGAGAACAGGCCATCCTTCCGCCGCCTCGGCATCACGTGCACGTGGAGGTGGGGGACGCTCTGACTGACGATGGTATTGATAGCAAGAAACGAGCCCTCCGCGCCCAGCCCTTCCTGCACGGCCCATGCCAGGCGTTTTGCCACGCGAAAGAGCGGCTGCACCATGATGTCTGGGAGGTCGAGCAGAGTCGCGCAGTGGATCCTGGGCACCACAAGACAGTGGCCGTGCACGAGAGGACGGTGGTCAAGAAACGCCATGGTGTGTTCGTCTTCGAACACCACATGGCTCGGCGCACGACCGGCAATGATGTCGCAGAGCGCGCATGCGGCCACCTGGTCGAAAAGATGGAGTTCCACGAGATTCACCTACCGGGAAGGATGGAAAGAACGGAGGACCCGTGAAGTGAGAAGACCGAAGCTCCATCGTCCAGTATGGAGGGACGCGATTCCTCGCGTCCGCGGTGCGGACGCGCAATGGCGGACCGGCGAAGCGGGTCCCTCCAACGGGGGGATTCCTGAGGAAAGACGCGCACGGCCCCGCATCCAGTGGTGCGGGATCAGTCGCGAAGGAGCAAATCCCTCCCAACCTCCCTTTGTCAAAGGGAGGAGCTGGTGGGCAGTCCGGCGTGTCTCCCCACTCCTCACTCCTCACTCCTCACTCCTATCTCCTCACTTCGAAGAGAGCGAAGTGAGCCAAGCCCTACTGCAGCTCACATTCCAGGTGGCGCCGGATTCGATCTCGAACCTTGTCCCAGGATGGCGTGATGAGGAAGCTTTCCTCTATATTCTCGACCATCCGGGCGAACAGCGGCCAGGGAATCGCCAGGGTCAGCTCCGATCCCCCGACACAGGGCCGCGCCGACACGTCGAACATGCCCAACACGGCCCGGGGACGCTCGGAGGCCAGCTCCGTGTAGGGATAGTAGACGATAGAGGCGCATCCGGCGCCCATGGGCGCGATGACCCCATGAAGATCCACTCGGTCGTAGTTGACCAAGGTAAACAGCCCGGCCAGCACATCGCAGGTGGCAAAGAAGATGACCACCGCCGGCTCGTCCTTCTCGCGGAGCAGGTCCCATGGGGAGAACACGAGATGGCGCGCCGGGGCATGAAACGGCGCCATGTCCTCCATCATCCGGTGGACGATCTCGGGCGACTTCTTGTAGCGTTCACCCTCCAGTTTCCCCGGGATGCCGCAGGAGAGGAAGTAATCGAACTGCGGGCTTATCTCCTGGGTGAATCCCGTGTAGCGCGTGCCGCCTCCGCACCCGACGGTATCGGCGCCAAACGACAGGGCATTCCCCTGTCGTACCCCGGAGAGATCGCAGATGAGGCACCGGTGGCCCTTGGCCACGGGAGCCTGCGTAATACCTTTGGGCTCATCCTCATACCACAGGGCGATGGGCAGCTCGGCACCGGGGAAGTAGCGCCGCCATTCATCGGTGAAGTGTTTCTTGAGAGCGCGATCCATGGTTCCTCCTTGCGGGGGTCAGCGCTCAGCGCCCGGCATGATGCCGGCGCGGCGCCGGCAGTCGTCCTTCACGGCACGAGGAGTCAACGAAAGGGCAAGCCCCACCAGCAGCCCGACGATCACCACATCATCCACGTGCCCGAGCACTGGAACGAAATCGGGAATGAGGTCGATGGGGGACACGAGATAGCCGACGGCGGCCACGAGAAGCGCCCGGGGCAGCCAGGGTGTCCGTGGGTCCCCCGCCATGAGGCGGTACGACTCCACTGCCCGCAGGAATCGTGAGAACCGACGCTGCAGCGCCTTCACTGAAAGCCTCGGGGTGCATGCCGCGACGCGGAGACCACCAACCGACCGTCTTAGAGCACGAACATGATGGTTCGCAGCACGTCCATGTAGTCGGCATGCTCGAACCTGACGGTGAACGCATCGACGACATGAGCGCCCGGATAGAAACCGGCCCGGTAGGCTTTGACATGAGTGCGATACCCGATCTCCAGGACAAACCGGTCAGGAATCGGGATCAGGCATCGTTTCACATCGCCGCGGAGAGATGCCTCTACACCGGTTCTGATCCTCTCCACTGCCGCGGCGGGGTGAAGGTTGATAGTGGAGTCGCCGACGCCCTGTTTCACCGCCACGGTCCCGATGGCGGGATTCACCACGGCCACCTCGTCGCACAGCCCCTGGTCGCCGGATACGAAGGCCACGGGCACGCCCACCGACGCGGCGGCATACCCGTGTAGCAGGAACTCCGAGGCGAAGCGGTCATTCACCTTGATATGGCCCGCGACGCCGCACATGGTATGGGCCAGCGGGCTGGTAGCCAGGCCCGCCCGGCTATGGTAGCCGATCATGAGCATGGCGGCGAATGAGCCGTCCAGTTCCTGGGCCATGGACAGCGGATGCCCGCTCCATCCCCGCACGAGCCGGACTTCCTTGGGAAGCTTGCCGGCCTGAAGATTCCTGCCCGTGTCGTGGGCGTCCTTCACCCAGACCTCATCGGCTCCCGCGGCCAGTGCGCCTTCACAGGCGGCGGCCACCTCCGCGGTCATTTGATCTCTGAACTCGCCGTAGTCGCTCTTCTTGGCATCGGTCTCATCGTCGTGGGTAGCGCCGGTGACGCCCTCGATGTCTGCACTGATGTAGATCTTCACGATTCATCTCCCTGGGTCGCGCGCGCCTGCGCGCATGACTGCCGTTGGGGTTGTTCAAGGTCGTGGGTCCAAAGCCAGAAGTCAATCGAAGCCGGCGCATTCACGGCCAGCGCGTAGGGTTCGCCGTGCCGGTCAATGGCGTGAATGACCACGGGCCCCAGGAATCCCCCGCGGAGATCACCCAGGTCCGCAGCGGCTTCATGGCAGGCCTCGGCCACACGGGCGCCGCCTTTCATGAGAAGCACCACCGACCGCGCCGTGCCGCAGCGGATCGTCATTTCCCCTGTGTGCGTGCAGCCACAGGCGCCACAACGGTCATCGGCGTAGATCCCGGCGCCGATGAGAGGGGAATCACCCAGCCTCCCGGGGTACTTGTAGGCCCAGCCCGACGTGCTGGCGCCTGCAGACAAGTGCCCGTGCCGATCCATGGCCAGATAGATCACCGTGCCGCCGGTGCGGCTCGTGGGCATGGGCCAAGCCAGGGAGGTCAGAGGGGCATGAGCCACCCCGTTCACAAGGTCATCCAGCCCGCGTTTCCGCACCCAGGAGGCGTGGGCCGCCCGGGCTTCCCCGGTCAGCATTTCGGCTGCTTCCAAGCCCATTTCGCCGGCGAACCGCGCCGCACCCTCGCCGGCCAGCATCACGTGCGGCAGCCGCTCCATGACGAGACGGGCCGCTGCTATGGCGTGGAGATACCCTCGCAAGGCTCCCACCGCGCCTGTCATCCGGGTTGCCCCGTCCATGATGGCGGCATCGCACTCCACGATGCCTAGCATAGTGGGGAGCCCTCCGCGGCCCACGCTGCGAATAGCGGGATCTGCCTCCACGGGTTCGATTCCCGCCTGCACTGCGTCCAGGGCAGCTTTGCCCTCCCGAAGCGACGCAGCGGCGGCCTCCACCCCTGCTGCTCCCTCGTCGTTGGTGACAATGATCATGCCCTCTCCTCGCCGGCGGATTGACGGCCCGGCTCACAGCGCCGAAGGATAGCGCCATAGACGCGCGTGCCGACCTGTTCGCCGGACAGGGCACTAGATACATTGGTCGCGCGATGCGTCAATGCACCACCTGCGCATCATCGTTCCCTCAATCCCCGTGAGGAGAGTATGCAGCGCTTTGTCGAGCCCACGATCCTGCTTTCGTGTATCATATCCCTCGTGTCAGCATCCGATCTCGAGGAAACACCGTGCCCCCTCTATGCGACCCTGTTCGCCCCTCATCTCGCGGCAGTGTCCGCCAGAGAAGCTCTCTCCGACTCCCTGCATCCGCAGTTCGATCGCTACACGGCGGCCCTTGAAGCGCTGGAACTGCCTTCGGATGCCCTCGAAGACGTAGAGGGGCCGCTGCGCTGGCTTCTGGAGAAGCGCCATGCTCTGACGCGGTCCGTTGCCGCGCTCACCGGTGCCGAGGTGTCCGAGGCCGCGTCGTTCGCGGAGTCATGCCTGCTCTGCTATGAATGGGAGGGCATGAGTGACTGCCCCCTGGAAGAGGCCCGCTGCGCCGAGGAGTTCCTGAAGGCTCGGCCCTATTCCCCGCTGGGCGCGGCTGTGCTGCTCTTCGTTGCCCATCGATACCGCTCGGCCTCCGAGTGCCTCCTGGCTGAGGGCCAAGAGGACGACTCCATCCTCGCCAGGCAGCGCGCCGATGCCGCCCTAATGCAGGCCATGCGCGCCGGCAACCCTCTCGCCTCCTATATGGCCGATGAGTTGGCCAGGGCGCCCTGGGTGTATCTGCGAAGCGCCCCCTCCGAGCCGAGAGACTCGCCGTGACCATTGCCGTTCATCCCCGGGCCCGGGCTCTGCTCTTCGATGTGGACGGCACTCTGGCCGACACCATGCCGCTGCACTTCTGGGCCTGGCACCGGCTGCTGGAAGATATGGGCATCGACTATCCACAGGACATGTTCCATGCGCTGGCGGGCATGCCGACCCAACGCATCGTGGGGCTGGTGAACCAGCGCTTCGAGGTCAGCCTTGACCCAAGAGCCACCGCCGCCGCGAAAGAGCGCCTGTTCGCCACCCGCCTGCATGAGGTGAAGCCCATCGAACCGGTGGTGGCCCTGGCCAGGCACTGGCGCGGCGTGATGCCGATGGCCGTGGGTACCGGGGGGAGACGACGTCTTGTCCAGCGCATTCTCCACACGGTAGGACTCCGGGGATGGTTCCGCATTATCGTCGCCGCCGAAGATGTCACGGATCACAAACCGGCGCCGGATACGTGGTTGACCTGCGCCAGACGCCTGGCAGTGCCACTGGAATGCTGCCAGGTATTCGAAGACGGTGACCTGGGCCTCGAAGCAGCCCGACAGGCCGGCATGATCGCCACCGACATACGGCCCTTTCTTCTCCCGGAGGATCCATTCCGTGTCCTTGACGGCTGATTCCGAACCCTTCGCCCACGAGCCGCACGCTTCCTCGACTCCTGAGCGCCGCATCGGCGTGGTGCGGGATGAGCGATACCTTCTGCACGATGCGGGGCCGGCGCATCCCGAGTCGCCCCGCAGGCTGGAAGACCTTTATGCCTGCCTGGACGATCCCGAAGTAGCGGGCCTTGTTCGTACGATTCCACCCCGTCTGGCATCGGAGGAGGAGCTGCTGTGGAACCATACGCCGGAGCATGTGGGGCGCGTGCGCGATGCCTGTGCCCGGGGCCCCCGGCGGCTGGATCCCGACACCGGTGTCAGCCCGGGCTCGTGGGAGGCGGCCCTTCTGGCCGTGGGAGGCGTGTTCGCGGGGCTCGATGCGCTGGCCCGGCGGGAGGCGGATGTGTGCATAGCCTTGGTGCGGCCTCCGGGCCATCATGCCGAGGCGGATCGGAGCATGGGCTTCTGCCTGTTCAACAACGTGGCCTTGGGCGCCCACTATGCGCGACGGGTCCTGGGATGCGGGCGGATCATGATCGTCGACTGGGACCTCCATCATGGCAATGGGACCCAGCAAAGCTTCTACGCGGACCCCGACGTGCTCTTTGCCTCGATCCACCAGTTCCCCTTCTACCCAGGCACGGGCCCTCTAGGAGAGACGGGCACCAACGCAGGCGAGGGCCATACCGTAAATGTCCCGCTGGCGGCCGGCGCCGGCGATGAGGCCTATGCCGCGGCCTTCAACCGGGTCATCGTGCCCGTCGGACTCTCGTACCGGCCCGATCTGCTCCTAGTATCGGTTGGGTTTGACACCCATTGGGATGATCCGCTGGGCGGCATGAGAGTCTCCCTGGACGGGTTTGCCTACATGACCAGGAGGCTCCTCGAGCTTGCCGCGGTCTGCTGCGGCGGCCGGATGCTGTTCTGCCTGGAGGGTGGCTACTCTCCCCGGGGCCAGCAGGAAGGGCTCCTGGCGATGCTGGGCGAATGCGCAGGGCGGTCCATCGCCCGGCCCGAAGCCATGGCCGGCCTGACCGAAGCCCACCATCCCGCCATCGATCTCATCGCCGAGTTCCACCGGCGCCACTGGCCGGTCATCGAGGGTTGAGGCATCGTCATCCCGGCCGGGGTTTTCGGCGCCAACGCTCCTTCTCCCTCAATTGGAGGAAGCTCAGCCGGCCCCCCACCGCGGGATGCGGCACTGGTCCCGCCCCTACGTTTGTCGCCCCGCTTTCATTCCCGGGCCTCTTGACTGCTCGGGCGGGCACAGGTCCCACCCCTACCGAGTTGATCGCGGCGCTGTTGCCGTGTCGGGGCAAACCGCCTCTGGTCGCCCTTGCAGCTCCTCGATCAGCCGCACTACCTCCGCCTCAATCATCGCCAGCCCCTCGTCCGGCGTCACCTCATCAAGGTCCGGAATCCTCCAGTAGGTCGTTTTCGTTTCCCACTCCGGGAACAATCGGGCGACCATGGGGCGATGCTCGGATTCGAAGAGTGCGATGCGAATGGCCGCCCGCCGTAGGTTCGCTTCGGTCAACGGGGTGGGATCCATAGTGGTGTTGGTCAGGGCGATCCCCCGACGCGTGAGGCCGACGATGACGTGGGGTGACAAGGCGCCCTGGGGGAGGAACAGGGAAAGACCCCGGGAGAATGCGCGCCATGGAATGGCTTGGCGTCGCGCGTGATGGTTGAACACCGCCTCGGCGAACCGGCTCCGGTAGTAGTTGCCGGTGCAGATGAAAAGAACGTGCGGGTGATTGCGAACGGCGAGCTCCTGGGGAAAGGGATGCGCAGAACCGAGGCTCACAAAGTCCGTACCCGGCGGCACTCCCGCAACCCCTTGTCGACGACAGGGTCGGCTCGCCACTCGTATCGGGGATCTCCTCCGTCACAGAGTAGGCGCACGACGGCGGCATGACGATGAGCCCGGCTAACCCGCCCGTTCCCTCCGAGTTTTCGATACGGCACGGACCTACCCACCACAGGCGGAGCGGCATTCCGCTTTGCCCCGAGGCTTTCGGAATCGGGCTTGACACGCCACCCGCGGCCGGATACTCTCGACACCGTGACAGAACTGCTTCGGGCGGCTCTCTGGAAGCCGAGCAGTGAGAAGAGCGACTTCCCCTCAGTCAAGGGAGTAACACGATGCCCCGCATGTTGTCTATGGCCATGGGTGTGCTTGCCATGCCCGCGATCGCCGGTGCACAGAACCCCCTCATCATCGATCATACCTGCACGAATCTGGAATCGATTCCCCTGGCGGTCATTGAGGAGATCAAGTCCCCAGATAATGTCTTTCACTACGGGCACCGTTCCCATGGGTGGCAGCCGGTGGAGGGGTTGATCCAGATCGAATCCTTGTATGGCGCAACCTACAACTTCGATCGCAGGTACTGCGGCATGCCCAATGACACGACGGCACTGGGCATGTGGGACGGGATGACGTCAAACGACTATGTCGCGCCGGAGGATTACTGGTTCTCCCAGGCAGGCATGAACGATCTGCGCAGCATCCTGACGAATCACCCCCAAATCAAGTACTCCATGTGGTCATGGTGCGGCGAACACCACTGGTGGCCGCTGGCGGACATTCAGGCATACCTGGATTCTCTGGATCAACTGAGCACAGAGTTCGAGAATGTGACCTTCGTCTACATGACGGGAAACGCCGAGTATGACCACGAGTATCCTGATCCGTGGGGGATCCACGCGCGGTGGGAGCGGGGGAACATGATCCGTGACTACTGCGTGGCGCACGACAAGGTGCTCTTCGACTTCGAGGACATGGACTGCTGGTATGAGGGAACTCAGCATACGGTGACAGTGGAACTGGACTCAACCTATGTCATCCCATGCCAGCATCCCGCGTACTGGGGCGACGAGGTCGCCCATACGACGATGGTAAACTGCATCAACAAGGGGAAAGCATTCTGGTACATGATGGCCCTGCTGCAGGATATGCTTGCCGCCCCGGTCATCACCGGCATCAGCGCGGACTCCGATTCCATCCGCGTCTCGTGGAATCCCGTATCGGGCGCCAGCAACTACCGGGTCTACTCCTCAAGCCATCCTTACTCGGGGTATTCCCTGGACGTGACCGGAGTGTTCGACGGTCTCACCTGGTCATCGGAAATCGCGAGCAGCATGCGCTTCTATCACCTCACCGCAACCGCGGGCTCGGAAGAATCCGCAGCCTCCAACCGGGTAGGGTATTCGAGATACTAACGTCAGGCGCCTGCACAGCCTCGTGCTGCAGGTACGAGGGCTCGTGCCCATCAATGTGATGTGTAGCATTCCGTCGTGGCTCGTGAACATGATGAAGGAGCGGACATGGCCTTCATACCATCCGCAGACCACATCGTGAAAAAGCAGGTCGCGTTGCGTGGCCTCGGTCACGTCCTCGGTGAACCACTCCCCCGTCAGCTCGTCGACGATCGACATGATACCATCGGCGATGGGGCCGGTCGGTCGCGTGCAGATGTGGATAGACACGCCGCCGGGAGGATCCATCACATCTCACTCTCAGGATTATGGAGGAAGCACGGTGCTAGCGTTGTGACTTCGGGGGATAGTACCGCACGGATTGGAGAAATCTAGTCTCGCCACACCATCACGTTGCCCAGGCCTTCAGCACTCTGAGGGCATGCAGGGTGATCCACTTGCTGGGCGCGCCCTTCTCTTCGATGTCCACCAGGAACTTGCCGTTGAAGGTGTCGGCCAGCTTCCACCTGCCGTCGGCGTCCTGCTTGGATATGACCACATCCACGGCTTCCCGCATCCGCTCATCCCGGTAGCCCAGCCGCGTCAGGATCCCGAGTATCTCCAGGATGTCGGTCTGCCACATACGCGGGAACCCAAACCGGCGCCATCCCGGCTTGGAGACCTTGGCCAGGTCATGGCTCCGTTTGTGGATGTGGTGCCTGAGGAGGTACTCGACACTTTGGTCGATGGTGCGCCGTACCCCGCGTGACCACTCGGAGGCGGGGATCTCCGCCAGAGCCTTCAGTGCCTTGACCACTCCCATGTGACAGGTGTGGCGTCCCCAGCACATCTCATAGGTGTCGTAGGGCCAGCCGGTGGGGGGATCGACGACGCCATCATCGAATCGTTGGTACCTAACCAGCCAGCCGATGGCCCGCTCGACCCGCGGATCGCCTCCGTAACCGAACCTCAGAAGCGCCCAGGCAAGGTTCCCGGTCAAACAGGGGAGTACTTCGCGGTGCCGGCCGCCGCCGGCTCGCACCGCCTGGTTCATGGCGAACCCGCCGCTTGACCTGTCCTGCAGGCGCTCCAGAACGAACTCGCATCCGCGCCGCACCCGCTC
The DNA here is from genome assembly GCA_016928395.1 of Candidatus Fermentibacterota bacterium. Lineage (GTDB taxonomy): Bacteria > JAFGKV01 > JAFGKV01 > JAFGKV01 > JAFGKV01 > JAFGKV01. Next base: position 12,870 of record JAFGKV010000264.1, read on the forward strand.
GTCATCTCCCTCGGCGAGAAGCCCGGCCAGGATGATGAGCTGCCACACGGTGCCGCGATACTTGGCGTGATAGGGACGATCAGGTCGGTCCCACGAGCCATCGGGGTTCTGTTGCGCCAGGACCCGCGGCGCCACACCGGTGCGCATGATCGCGGCGCGGGCCTGTTTGACTTCCGGAACCGTCTCAGGCCGCCCGAGGATGTCCACCAGGGTCAGGTACCGAACCGACGGATTGTCCTCCTCGAGAAGCCAGCCCGTCGGGTCGCCTAATAGTAGCTGTTTCCAGTCACTCATCGCACTCTGTCCTGTCGTGCATCCAAGGAGATCTTGAGGCAAGGTTCAGTACTTGACCGCCTGAAGAGACGGGATGCAGGTGGGGAGTCGAGCCTGGGTTGCCGAATCGCGTGGGGAGACACGCGCTTTCCTTGGGAGAGCACGCCTGGGAGGGATACCCCGCCCATCGGCCTTCTCTCAGACAGTGAGCGATCCCGGTTCAGCAGTGCTGCTTCCGTGCTACATAAACCAGCACTGCTTGGAGTGCGAGAGCATGTCGATGAATGTACCGACCCCCACCAGGCTCAGATTCGGGTAGTCGATCAACTCCTCCTTCTTGATGCCCATGATGTCCATCGACATCGTGCAGACGTGGATTCTGACGCCCATATCCGCTGCCTCCTTCATGAGATCCTCAAGCTGCGCGGCACCACGATTCCGCATCACGTGACGGATCATGCCGGGGCCAATTCCTGCCATGTGCATCTTCGAGAGCGGCAGCTTCTTCGAGCCACGCGGCAGCATGAGGCCAAACATGGTGTCTAGAACCCCCTTCTTCACGCGTTTCTTGGGGTCTCGCAGAGCGGCCGTGGCCCAGAACGTGAAGAACATGTCGACCTCCATGTCAAAGGCGGCCGCGCCGACTGCGATGATGAAGGCTGCAATTGTGTAGTCGAGATCTCCGCTCATGACGCCGAGCGTCAGGCGGTCTGATGGCGTACCCTTCTCGAGCGTTTCGACGCGGGCAACGAGTTGCCTGATAATCTCATCACGATCTTCGTTTGACTGGCTCATATCTCCCTCTCCTGATCGAGTTCCTCGGCCCTACGCCCCCGCGCGATGAGGCCTTCGAGGAGGACTTCACGCACCATCGCACAACACACGGCAATCTTGAGATTGCTCAATCGGTAGTAGACAGTCCGGCCATCCCGGCGAGTGAGGACTACCTCCTTGTCTCGCATGATTCGCAGGTGTTGGCTCACCGCGCTGATGGAGCTACCCAGTGCATCGGCGAGCTCACCAACACTGGCCTCGCCTCTCTTCAGCACCTCCAGGATGGCCAAGCGCTTGGCGTGGGCCATGGTCGAGCATAGGTCGGCTTGTTGTTCCAGAATATCATAGTTACTTATTTTCATTCTTGGTAAAATATGCATCATTGCGACAAGCGCAATGGCTCTCCGCACTGAGAAGCACCTCCCCACAGCACGGCTGCCCGGGCGCGTGCGTATGTCGTCACGGTTGGCAATGCTCAACGCCGGCAGTGGTAGGTCCTGATCAGTCCCTGATGGCCGTGGAGCCTGCCTTCCGCTTCCTCCACCAGTGCATAGCCTGCGCGCTCCAGGACACGGCATGACGCGACATTGTCCGCCGCCACAATGCCCAGGATGTGCGGCAGCTTGAAACGACGTAGTCCCCATTCAGACATCGCCGCCACCGCTTCAGACGCGAGCCCTTTGCCCTGGTGCTTTTCCTCAATGGCGTAGCCGATCTCCACGGTACCGCGCAGCGGACTCAATCCGACATGCCCCACCAGTTCGCCATTGCCGCGCAGACACACCCCCAGCACATAGGGGCCGGCTGCCGGGGTGCCGGGGTCGGCATACTGCGAGATCAGGTAGCACAGCACCTCCCGCGCTTCGCGTTCGTCCGCGTAGACCTGATCCGGGATCCATGTGCGCATGCCGCCTTCCTGACTCATCGCGAAGACCTTCGCGGCATCGTCAAGCACAAAAGGCCGTAGCGTGAGCCGTCGGGTCAGGATTGGTAACGAATCCTCAACGGGCTCAGGTCGGGGTGTGAGCATGGCATGTGACTCCATAGTGGTGGCCGGTTGCTCTATCTGAGGCGCTGTCTGGGGATCCAGCATCCGCAGTTCGTCTGCAGCAGCCATGCCGTCGCCACCTAGACGAGGCCGAGAGCAACCGCAATGAAGCCGGGGCCGTTGACGCCGGCGTGAATGACAACCCCTACCCAGCTATTCCGCCGCCGCTGCACGACATACGGAAGGATGATCAGAATCGGCAGCAGCACGATCACCAGATACCAGCCGAAGGCAGCGTGAAAGAGCAGCCAACCGCATGCATTGGCGATCCACGCCTTTGGTCCCAGCGCGACCTCCTGGCGCGGGAGCACGACACCTCGCCAGAGAACCTCCTCGCCCATGATGTTCAGAACCCAGAATGGCAGCCATGCCGCCAGAATCCAGTACCTTCCTGGCGACAAAGGCTCGAATGCCATGAAAGGCGGGTGCAGATCACTGCCGCCGCCCAGCGCCCCCAGTGCGGCCTGGATGCCGGCACCCAGTATGCCGATGACGATAGTGGCTCCGATTCCCCATGCCCAGTCGCTTCTGCTCATCCTGCGGAAGCGAAGGCGCTTCGTCCAGAGTCGATTCCTCGGGTGCCCCTCCCGGCGTATGAGCAGATGACCGGCCATGAGAAGCGGGGCAAATACGCCGAAACCACCGATCAGAAACCAGAAAAGGATCGGCTCCCGGCCGGTATGTGCACTCAGAAGCGGAATCAGCCCATGGGTTGCGACGAACAAGAGGAGCCCGGCCGCACCAAAGCCTGCCAGGGTATGGATCCACCCCATGGGGGGAACTCGGATACGCGCTTCACCCACCATCCCTTCATTCGACTCCACCGTTGATCTCCGCTGTGCTGCCGACACGAAGTCCACTTCCTTCCTTCCCTGTGCTCCACGCCCGCTACCCTGCGTTGCCTTCCGCCGCGTGCTGCCGCTCCACTGGGTTGACTCCGCCCGCCGATCGTGCTGGTGGCGAGTCGTGGTCAGCGGCCGGCGACCCGAAACGGGCCATAGAACCATCCAGCTCAATCAAAGGCTTCCAGAATGGGTGTGCGCTCCTCGACATCGCCCTGCGGCCATTCCCGCATATCATAATGCTCTGGCTTGAGGCTCCTCACCAGAATCTGTACACGACGTGCCGTCTCGAACATGGCCGAAGGCCTCTACACGCAAGGAGGCCGCGTCCGTGGGAGCATCGCCCCCTTCCTGTGCAGCCTCTGGAGGGACGCGCTCCCGCGCGTCCGCCAGGTATGAGATCCACATCTCCATGGCGACGCATGACCGCTGCCGTCGAATCGATCGAGCCCCGCTCCAGGCCATCGCGGGGAAACCCCTTCAGTCGCGGCACTCCGCCGGACCTGAACGCCCTGGTATGGTCCGTACTGATGCAGCCCCGGTTGCCGGCTCTCGGACGCGGGGAAGCGCGTCCCTCCACGGTGTGCGATTCCTGTTTCCCACTGTGGCGTACTTCTGCCATTACTCCCAATGGCTTCCTGCCATCGGAATTCCCGTACTCACGCACAGATTCTGTCGAGAAGCCGGTCTTCCCGCCCCGTGGGGACGTTGCGTTCGCGGGGCGCAGTGGCAGCATTCCCCGCGCTAGTCCGCCGGACGTGCGCCGCTACTTCCTGTTGGGATTGTGTCGTTTCGGCTTCCCCTCGATTCTCTCGATCGGATCATTGATGTAGACCTTGCCGAGTCCGATTGCCGAGGTAATGATGCCGCCCCTTCGATCTTCACTGATGTCGTTCGAATACCCAAGATCCACGGGAACTTTGCCCCGTCCACCTTGGGCATCCACTACGTAGGTTGGGCGAAGAAACCCCGTGGTGGCTCCGCAAAGATCTCGACAGATCTCTTTCCCCCTGTAGACTTCCGTTCTGAAGTGACCGGTTCCCTCAACAAGGTCAGCATAGTACAGATAGTAGGGCTTTACTCCCATCCGGCCTAGACCGTGCACCAGGTCTCTCATGATATCCGTATCATCGTTGACTCCCTTTAGCAGTACACTCTGGTTTGCTATTGGAATCCCAAGGTCCCTTATGATCTTCACCGCCTGGTAGCTCAGGTTGGTTATCTCATTGGGATGATTGAAGTGGGTGTTTATGTATAGTTGTGTGTCATTGAGCGACTTCGGCGTGTGTTTCCTTAGCGTCTCCACGAGCTCAACGTCTTCAATGATTCTCTGCGGCCAGACGCAGGGGACTCTCGTTCCTATTCTTATCAGATCAAGATGTTTGATTCCCTTCAATCTCCCAAGTATTTCGTCAAGTCTCCTGTTCGAAATCAGTAGTGGATCACCGCCGGAAACCAATACATCTCGAATATCCTCGTGAGAAGCAACGTAGTCAATTCCTCGATTTATGTCTTCCATCGATGGATTCTTTCGATCGTCACCGACCTTTCTCTTTCTCGTGCAGAACCTGCAATACATCGCACATTCGTTTGACACAAAGAGTAGGACTCTGTCAGGATAGCGATGTATTATTGTCCTCGGACCCCCGAGAGGAATATCACCTTCCTCATCCAACGGGTCTTCCGTGAGGTCCATGTAGTGCTCAAGTTCCTCGACATCGGGAATTGCCTGCTTCCAGATGCCGTCATTCATCTTCTCGATCAGCCCGAGATAGTACGTGTTTACCCGCATGGGATACTTGGCAATGACGTCTCTGAGTCGTGGATCCACTCGGGCCTTGCGGCCTGTAAGCCATTTCTCCAGATCCTCGAAGGTCTTTATGGAGTTCCTCAGGATCTCCTTGTACGCCATTTACGGTTCTCCTTCTCCGGCCACGGGAAGCGAGCCGGGCTCCATCAGTGACGAGTAGAACACTCCCGCGAAGCACGGTCGCGCGGGGAATGCGGACTGAGGTTTCGCAGTGTGAGATGTAGGCAGGGGAAGAACGACCGGGTTGCCACCGGTGAATGCATCATGCACACGAGATCCCAACCGGTGCCGAAGGTCATCATGCGATCCAATCCCGCCACTCACACTCCACACCGTGAAGGCAATGCTCGGATCACGATGGGCGGCAAGGAACGAGGTCCTTCAAGTAGCGTCAAGCAGCCATGGGCGTGAAGGGGCAGTCTGGCCAGTGGTTTCCACGATTCTCTCGTGCGGTAGCTATGAAAAGGCCTCGGGCGGATCGGTCACGCGGCCAGGGATTCCCCCCGTCCCCGCGTGCCCCGTCACGGGCTGGTCTCCTCGTCGTCGTCCTCCGTGGTGGGCAGGGAGAATCTCATAGGCCCGATCGGGGTGGGCACCCTGATTTCCTTTGCGCGGGGCTGGCGGATACGGGTGCGGGGCACCCTCACGGGTTCGGGAGAAAAGCCTTCCACATCGGCGAAGTCCTCCGGCACCCATCGGCCGTCTTCGGGCAGACACAAGAGGTTGAGCGCGGCGATTTCGCCGAACACGTTCTCCTCGCACTTCATGAAGTTCTCAGGGTTGTAGAGCATGGGGGTATGCCAGAACATCCGGTAGCCTTGGCGGGCAATGCAGGCGATCAGCTCGTCAGACCGATCGTTCCGGTCGTTTTCGACGTAGAGGACAGGTCTGCACCGCGCGATCATCTTCACCGCGCCCTCGATCACTGTGTGCTCCATGCCTTCCACATCGATCTTGACCAAGTGCAGGCGTTCCAGTTCGAGCCCATCCAGCGTGATGACCGACATGGGCTCTCCCGGCGAAGAGGACCGCAGTGACAGCCCCGCGAAGTTCGTGTGGCAACGGGGATCGACAGACTGCGCAAAGAGAACGCCCGGCTGATCGCCGAGAGCCGCCTGGTGGGCGAACACATTGGTGATGCTGTTGAGCGCAAGATTGGCGCACAGCGTCTGAAAGAGCAGCCGTTGCGGTTCAAAGGCATAGACCGTACCCGTCGGACCGACAGCCCTGGCCAGGGGAATCGTGTGGGTGCCGATGCACGCACCCACGTCCACCACCACCGCGCCGTCTTCCGCGATCCTGCCGAGCAGTTCGATTTCGGCTTCGGTGAATTCACCATACAGATCCAGGGAACGGCCGACATAGGCGTCGTTGGGGTTGAAGACCATGAGCCCGTGGCGGCAGATCCTCACCTTATTGAACAGCCTGGCATAGCGCATCGAATCACCTCCTGCCTCACGGCAGCACGGTCTGAACACTACGAGACTGCGCGGAAGGTCCACAGCAGAGGCCCTGGTCGCAAGGATGCGTACTGGTGCCCGGGCAGCCGTGGTTGCTTATTGAGCCGGCATGCTCCCTGCGCAGGAGCAACCCTTCCGCGAACCTTGAACGCACGGGGAACATGATGGTGTACCCTCCCCTCGAATCGATGGCCATTCCCGGAGCGGGCATTGTACTGCTCATTGCCGCCTGCGCGGCATCCTCGTATCCCTCGACGCCGCGTGGAGCTGTGAAAGATACCCTCCACGGCGAGGCCATAGCCGATCCCTACCGGTGGCTGGAGAACGGCACAGATCCAAGGGTCATTCGCTGGACCGAGGCGCAGGAGCAGCTCGCCCGAGGCTTGCTCGATGCCCTCCCGCAGCGGGAGTGGCTCATCCGCCGCCTCAACGAGGTATGGCGCTCTGACGACCGGTCGGCATCCACGGAAGTGTTGGATGGTACGCGGATCTTCTTCTGGGCCAAGCGCAAGAATGAAGATCGGTGGCGCTTTGTGACCCAGGCGGATGAGCGCGCGGATACGGTTGAGCTTCTTAACCCTAACCTCTGGCCTCAGCAGGAGACTCTCGATCTGGCAACGCCCTCTCGTGATGGGAGCCTGCTGGCCTTCGGCAAGGCCCATGGGGGTGACGAAGATCCTGTCATCCAGATCATGGAAGTCGCCACCAGGCGCATCCTCCCCGATTCCCTCCGCGGGTGGCGCAGGGGCGGTGTGTCTTGGCTCCCCGACAACAGCGGGTTCTTCTACTCCGCCAATCCCCAAAAGGGTGAGGTTCCGGCGGGAGAGGAGTTCTACTGGCACTCGGCATACTTCCACAGGCTGGGCACGCCGGCCTCAGAAGACCCGAAGGTCTTCTGGCACGGCACGGTGAAGGAATGCTTCCACGGCGCTGGGGTCACGGAAGACGGGCAGTACCTGCTGCACTACCGCTACCGATTCGACAAGAACGAGGTGTACATCGCCCGAGTCGGTGAGGAGGCCCCCCCGCGACCCATCGTCACCGGATTCGATGCACAGTATCTCATTGATGCCATCGACGGGAAGCTCTTCATCGTCACTGATCTGGATGCGCCCAGGCGAAGAGTCTTCACCGCCCCAGTCGACAACCCTGCGCGCGAAAACTGGAAGGAGTTCCTGCCGGAAGCCGAGGACAATCTGGTGTCGCTTGGGTGCATCGCCGGCAAGATCTACGTCGAGTACTCCCACAACGCGACCACGCGGGTTGCCATCTACGACATAGACGGAAGACACCTCCGGGATCTGCCCCTTCCGGGCCTGGGGTCAGCCTCGGTGAGCGGGTACTGGTCGAAGCCGACGGTCTGGGTGTCATTCAGCTCGTTCTCCTACCCGAAGGCGATCTTCACGTACGAGTATGCGACCGACGAGTTGCGGCTGTTTCACCAAAGTCCTGTGCCCGTCGACGTTGATCATTTCACGACCGGACAGGTGTGGTACACCTCGAAGGACGGGACTCCCGTCTCCATGTTCCTGATCCACCGTAAGGATCTCGTCCGCGACGGTGCGAACCCGGTACTGCTTACCGGCTACGGCGGCTTCAATATCCCTCAGACGCCCTATTTCTCCGGCGGGTACGTGGCCTGGATCGAGGCTGGCGGAATGGTGGCGATCCCCAATCTCCGGGGCGGCGGCGAGTATGGCAGGGAGTGGCATGAGGCCGGCATGCTCGACAAGAAGCAGAACGTCTTTGATGACTTCCTCGCCGCGGCAGAATGGCTGATTCGAGAAGGCTACACAATTCCCGCGAAGCTCGCCATTGAGGGCGGGAGCAATGGCGGTCTATTGGTCGGAGCCGCAGTCGTGCAGCGGCCGGACCTTTTCCGTGCGGTGCTGTGCGAGGTCCCGTTGCTCGACATGCTCCGCTATCACCGGTTCGGCCTCGCCAACATCTGGGCCGAGGAATACGGCAACGCCGATAATCCAGAACAGTTCCGGTACCTTCGTGCCTACTCGCCCTATCACAACGTGAAGGAAGGCGTGCGCTACCCCGCCATGCTGTTCGTCGCCGGTGAGAACGATGCGCGAGTCGACCCGGTGCATGCCCGGAAGATGGTGGCGCGGCTGCAGGCAGCGGATCCGGACGGCCAGCCCATCCTGCTCATCGTGCAGCGAGAATCAGGTCACGGTGGCGGCACAACCCTCTCGCACCACATCGAGCAACGGGCCGATGCGTGGGGGTTCCTGATGGACCGCCTCGGAATGAAACCGGAGGGAAAAGCCCAAGTCGGCGGTCAGCAGTAGCCGCGCGCTATCCGCGCGCCCTATCCTCCGCGCGGCTCGTTGTGGATGGCCGCACCCCGTCTCCAAGGACCGCGCGCTATTCGGGCGCGATTCTCAGTTCGATCTCTTCGACCTTGTCGGGGATGTCACGCAGGGTCTTGACGGTGGCCGTCATCTGAGCTTCCAGCAGATTCGAGATGAAGGGGTTCAGTGGGACAGACTGTCCATTGATCTTCAGTTCTACCACAGCATTCCTCCTTGTTTCAGCCTGCGCGGAAGTGCCACCAGGAGCACTGCTCGCCGCCTTTCGGCGCCATCGTAGCGCAGGCCGTGGTTTCGTGTTCTATTCCGACGGTTCAATCAGGTGTCCCTTGCGGGACCGTCAAGGCTCGGTGCCTGGCCACGGACTGCCCAGGCCGGCGCACCGCCTTCAGCCTGATCGGCCGCCCCCGGCCGAACGCATCGCTTCACCGCCGCGGAGCCGCGTCAGCGTCGCGGTGAATGACTCGCTCTCCGGTGCTTCGATGGTCAGTTCGTTCCCGGAAGGCAATCTGAACCGAAGCTTCCTGGCATGGAGCATGAGTCGTGGGAAGCGGCGCTGCAACTCCAAAGGCCCATAGCGCAAGTCGCCGACCACCGGATGCCCGATGCTATACAGGTGAACTCTGACCTGGTGGCGCCGACCGGTCGTTGGCGTGACGGTAAGCACGGTCTGGGCAGGCAGACTCTCCGCAACGTCATAGGTGGTGCAGGAAGCCTTTCCGCCCCTGTGGTCAATTCCCATGCGACCCGAACCAAACTCCTTGATGGGGCGACGGACCATCCCATGAGTCGCCGTCAGAATGCCGTGCACCAGGGCAACATACTGCTTCTCCACGAGCCGACTACTGAACTGGTCATTGAGGAATCGATGCGCCTCAGCCGTCTTGGCGAAAAGGATGACGCCGCTGGCCGCCTTGTCCAATCGATGCACCGCGTAGAGGCGTTGACCCTGTCTTTCAGTAAGGAGACTGAGGAGCGAGGGGATCTCGATATTCCTCTCAGGGACGGATGCGAGGCCTTCCGGCTTGTCCACCGCGATGATCTCATCACTCTCAAACAGGATCACTGCCACTGCATCCCCGTTCATGAATCCACGGCCTTTGCGCGGGCCCGATGGCGCGAAATTGTGGTGGGAGCCACTCGCACATGGCGTGGCCGTAAGTTCTTCGGCAGCATCCATCGGCACAAGGGCGGGGGAAGAGCATCCGACCTCATACGGTGAATACGGGAGATTCGGATTCGAGCCGACTCAGCCCTGCGTATGGAATTGCTCTCTCGTCGGGCCTACCCGTCGCAGCCGCGCCCATGTGGACAGCTGTGGCGACCGGCCTCCAGCTAGCCGGGCCCGCACGTGGGAGGGTGTGGCAACGGTAGAGATGCCTCTGTTGATATTGGAGCGCCAAGACCATAGTGTATGCCCTCGAGGGCATGCCTCACAGCCGTCTATCAAGAGACTGCCAAGGCCACCGGTAGCCCCTCAGAACGGAGCGTCGGAGAAGTCATTGGATATGAGTGTACTGATACGCTGGATCGTTGTCGGGGTGTACGCGGCTCTCGTGACGAGACTCTCACTGGCGCCCTCTTCATCCCTGAAGCTGTTCTCCAAGTACATCAGGTTCGCGCACTCGGATAAGGTTGTTCATTTCGCCATGTACGGCGTGCTGGCGGCTCTTCTAGTATGGGCCTTCCGGGTTCGAGCCACCCGCGTGAAAACGGCCCTGTGGGTAGCTGGCATCTGCGTGGGCTACGGGTTGCTCATGGAGATTCTCCAGATTCTCCTTCTGCCCGGCGATCGCCATTTCTGCCTCGTGGATGTGACCGCCAATACGGCGGGAGCGGTCGCCTCGGTTCTTCTGCTTTCCCTGTGGGCTCAGAGCCACGCGGCGGAAAGACTGAACGGGGAAGCCGACCGGGAATAGGCATCCGGAGAAGACACCGTGGGCCGAATGCGAACGCACCCCGGGTTCTCAGAGGCCGAACTGAGCCCTGAAAGCTTCCCGCGCGGCGGGAAGAATGCGTGGCGCCGGGTACGGTGACCCGGCGCCACGGCGTCTTTGCTCTTCTACTTCAGCACGACCAGCGGACGGCGGACCTCGCTCTGGGCCGTGGAGAGCCGCAAGAAGTACACCCCCTGCGACAGGCCCGAGACATCTACTGCCACTCTGTGGGTGCCGGCAGGCATGGAAGCATGCATCGGGGTGTTTACGCGCCTACCCGCGACATCGAAGATGTCGAGACGCGCCATGCTCTCTCGCGGTAAGTCCATGGTCACCCAGGCTCGGTGTGCCGCAGGATTGGGCTGAGGCGGGCGTAAGGCCAGGGCTGCGGGAACCGGCGAGCTCGGATGCGTTGAGACTGCCCCGAGATCGAGGTAGTCGCCCGTCCGGGTTGCCACGCCCCGGAACTGCGACCAGAGCCCGGCAACGCTGCCGCCCTGGGCCTTGAAATCGAGCCCGGCGATCTGGGTGCCGGCGCCGACCACGAGGTCGATGTCGCCATCGTCATCCAGATCTGCAAGGCCAGGGGTTGAGCGAATCCTGAAGCCAAGGTTCAGGGCTTCCATGGCGGGGGAGCCGTCCGGCGTGAAGACCCGAAGATTCCCGTCATCGGCGCCCACAAGAATCTCCGGCACGCCGTCACCGTCCACATCCGCCACCACGGGCGACGATTCGCTTCTGGCGCCGATGCTCACGGGCCATCCCGGCATTTCCTGCAGGGCGAAGTCGAGCACATGCACCCACCCATTGGCAGCGGTGGCGATGATCTCCAGCGTGCCGTCGCCATCCAGATCACTCACAGCCGGAGTGGTCATGAGATCGCCCTCGAACATGATGGCGACGATCTCCTCGCCCGAGGGCTTCACGACGTGGAGTGCATCGTCCAGGCAGGGCATTAGCACGACGAGCCCGTGGGTCGCCACCGTGGCGGTGATGACCCCGGCCTTGACTTCCTTCGTGAAGGTCAGGGGCCATCCCGGCAAGGCAGATCCGTCGCCGCGATACGCGAAGACACCCTTGCCCCAGGTGCCTACCACCAGATCGCGGACTCCGTCGCCGTCCAGATCAGCCAGGCAAACGCCGGCGGTCATGCGATGGGTTGAGCCCAAGGCCACGGGCCAGCCTGCTGAAGCATTGCCATCGGCGTTTAGCACCCACAGATCACCCGACATGGTGCCGGCGGCGATCTCCAGAGCACCATCACCGTTCACATCTCCCACCGCCACCGGCCCTGTGACGTATCCGCCCAGGTCGGCGGTCCAGCGGGTTGTGCCGTCTATGTTGAAGCAGTAGAGATGATTATCCCACGACCCGACGAGGATCTCCGGCAGGCCGTCGCCGTCGAGATCAACCACCGCAGGTGAGGAGGAGGCACGCGATCCCGCCTGCGCGGGGAATCCGGTCAGGTACTGCCCCCGACCGTCGGTGACATGGACGAACCCAGCCTCATCCGCCACGGCAACAGCCATCCCGGGAGCGAAGGACGGGGGAGGCGCGAACACGGCCGGGCTTGAGAGCACTTCGGCGCCGCAGACCAACGGGAAGCCAGGCTGGTTAATTGAAACAAGCAGCGTGACCGGGATAGTCTGCTCGTAGGCATCTCCCGACCCGAATGTCCCTCCAAACACCAGTTCCATGGGGAATGGCCCAAGCTCCGCCTCCGGGCTGACCGAGACGCCAAGCTGCCCGGCGGCGACCCATGCCGTGTCGCCCGGCATCATGTCGGGAAGCGCTGCAAAGCCGTCAGTGACAGTGATCAAATCAGACAAGCTGACCAGAGTCAAGGTTACATTGGACACTGCTCCCCAGTCAGGATCGGCCCGCACAGCGAGGGTCGCCGTGCCGTCTTCTCCGGGGTTGATGACACCGTCGCCGTCACCGCGGCCGCTTTCCGTGCCCTCGAAGCTTACCAGCCTGAACCACGGCAGCTCGGCAGGCATACGAGCCGTGGCGGCCTGGAAGACCCTTCCTAGTTCGTCCTCCTGGATGAAGACCACCACTTCCAGATTGTGCACTTCCCACGCCGGATCGAGCCCCGCGGCGACCTGTGCCGTGAACACCTGGTTCGTTGAGAGGTCGAGGGTCACACCATCAGGAGTCGGCACCATGTCACGCATGACCTGATCGAAGGGGAAGGAACTCGCCGACGGCCGGTAGAGATCCGACTCTATCAGTGCGCAGCGAAGATGCAGGGCGTCGGGAATGGTGGCCTCCGACTGGCCGGAACACGTAACGGTGAGCTGCCGGGCGGCAAAGTCAAGATCAACGTCGAGATCCATGGTAATGAGGCTCGGCACCGCCAGCGCCTGCCACACCGCGTTCTCGTATTGAGGCACATCGGCATCCGCGTCGAACAGCATGTCAACGAAGAAATGGGGAGCATACAAGCCTTCACCAGGATTCTGTTGGTGGTCGTAGAGGTAGTAGATCCGGTCGCGGGATTCGGTGGGATTGGCGAGGTAGAAGGGATCGCTCCCGTCAGGCCACCAGCAATGGTAGCGGATGATGGCTAAGGAGTCGCCGAAGAGGTCATGAAGACGGTCCAACTCACGGTCGGACGCTGGGCAGGATGATCACCCCGAGTTGGTGATCATCTCTCCCAGGACGACCCGCGACGCCGCGGAGCTGACCCCGGCGAGGGAGATCAAGAGAAGAAGAGCGAGATGGCGACCCATCGAGGGCCTCCTTTCGATGTGCTGTGTGCCCCCACCTGCGGGCGGAAGGCGTGGCGAGGTCTTGGAACCGCCAAGGAAGCCTACAGCTTGAGGGTACCGCGAGTCAAGTGCCATCGTGACATGGCGGCCGATGCGCAATCCTGTGACCGCTACTGAAGCACCACAAGAGGAACGAGAGCATGGCGAGTGCCCCGGCGGAGTGCCAAGGCGTAGACACCGGCAGGTATGTCGTCGAGGTCGATGAACAGCGCGGGGGCTGCCCGCCCCGCATCCGGGCGTGTCTGCACGCCCATTCGCCTTCCTGCCATGTCGAGGAGAACCAGCCCCTCACCTTCGGACCACGGCCCCCCTCCGGCCAGGCGGGTGAAGCCCCTGGCGGGATTGGGCCAGAACGCCACCCGGGGCAGTGTGGCCTCGGTCTCGATGGGGAACGAGAAACAGGGAGGATGGTACTCGTAGCAGCCGCGGTCATAGGCCGCATTGTAGGGCCTCGGGAACAGATCGAGGTCATCGGGGAGGCCGTTATCGAGCCCCGAGTCCACTGCGGGGGAGCTCTCATCCACGTGGAAGTCACCGGAGGCGCCCCACGCGGGGGCCGCAAACTGGGGGTCGCCGCAGAAGTTACCCGTGCCGAGGTCGCCGACCGTCGCGCAGGTGTAGGTCGTGCCGTTGGCCGTGATCTGTTCTGCGGCGTCGATGTCGAAGAGGTTGTTCTCGGCGATGACGGTGACGATGGGGCTCACATAGAACTGCCGCAGGCCTGCGACGATGACATTGCGCAAAATGAGAGTCGTGGGAACGGTGGATTCGTCGTACTGAACCGTGGCCGTATAGTGAGGATGGCGATACGGCGAATCCCACATGGTCACATTGGTGATCTCGAAGGTTCCCCCGGCGTCGTCGGTACCGATGACCAGGAGACACCATGGGCTTGGCGTGGTGTCCCCCCCTCCCGTGGCATAGATCAAGGTGTTCTCGACTCGGCTGCTGTCTCCCCAGAGTTTGACCCCATCGGCAAAGTTGTTGGCCACGATGCAATGATGAATGTACGTACGCCGCGCCTTGGAATCCAGCCCATCTCCCAGATTGTGCTCCGCGACCGTGTAGCGAACCTCGACGGGGCCCTCGGACGCCTCGAACCCCAGGCCGTCGGGGCGATCCCAGGGTGACTGTTGGTCGTGGCCATTGTAGAAGTGGCCCGAGTAGCTCAAGGAGCAACTGTCAATCAGCACATTGACCCACCCGTCGCCGCTGCCGCCGGGGCCGCCTAATGCGGTGTACCCGTTACGATGGATTGAGCAGCGGCGGATAGTAATGTCCCCGGCGTCGCCCCCCAGGTTGAAGGCCAACTCCTCGGTGTGGTGAATCTCGATGTCCTCGAACAGCAGGTCGTGAACAGTGCTGCCTGCATTGATGCCCGCCCGGGCGCCGCCGGTATACGGCGTGTCGATGAGGCTGGTGCATTCGAGGTTCTTCATCACGATATGGGCGCCATCTTCGATGTCGGCGCAGGAGAACAAGGATCCCGCGCCAAGGAACCGTGGCCGGCTGGGGCCTTGGCCCAGGACGGCCGTGGGTGCCCCGGCGCTTCCTGAAGGAGGCGTGAGCATGTCATCATAGAATACCGCCATCACGTAGTCGCCCGAAAGAACCACGAGGGTGTCACCGCCGGCCATGTGTTTTGAGCCATACCCGGGCGAGGCCCACGGCTGGGCAGCGGTGCCCGGCCATGAATCGTTTCCTGCGGGAGACACGTAGTACGTGGATGCCTGTATCGCAGAGAAAGATGACAGCCACATGACAAACACTATGGTTCTCATATGCAGTCGCTCCTGATCCCGTCCGCGTTTCAGGGTCGTGGTGCACGAGCCTCGCGGACTCAATCCTATCACCGCGGAACGAGGGCTTCCCGGGTCCTCAGCCCCGGGGACGTACCAGCACCTTTCTCTTCCACCGGCCGGTGAGATAATAGGCAAAGCTAAGGGTGAAACCAACGACCCAGCCGGCGGGAATGCCCCACCAGATCCCTGGTGGCCCAAACCTCGATGACAGCAGCGCCGCCGCAGGGATTCGGACAACCCAAAGAGCCATGAGGGTGAAGAACATCTGGGCCAGCGTATCACCCGCGCCCCGCAACACACCACCGGTGACGAACATGCCGGCAAAAAGCACGTAGAATAGTGACACAATGACCAGGTACTGGCTGCCATGGGCGATGACGGCTGCATCCGCGGTAAACAGCCTGACCAAATCTGGCCCCCATACGACCATCACCACCGTGGTCGCGCCCGAAAGCGCCCCTGCCATGACCAGAGTAGACAAAAAGCCACGACGAACCCGGTGGGCCTTGCATGCTCCCAGATTCTGGCCGACGAACATCGAGAGAGCCATGGCCAGATTCATGGCGGGCATGGAGGCAAAGGAGTCAAGCCTGGAGGCGGCGGTAAAGCCGGCCATGACGTCGGCGCCGAACGGCGCCACGATCCGGGTCAGGGCGATGAAGCCCAAGGAAACAAAGGAATGCTGGATTCCCGAAGGCAGCCCAATTCTCATCATGGTGGAAAACACCTTCCGATCCACCAGCAGCGCCCGGGGATTCACATTGAGAAACGCCTTCTCGGCCCGAACCATGTACCGAGCCCCGATCCCGAAGGAGAGGGCCTGCGACAGCACCGTGGCCCAGGCGGCGCCCTTGATGCCCCAGCCGAACCGTACCACAAAGAGCACGTCCAACGCGATGTTGGTGATCGTGGCGAC
>JAFGKV010000265.1 GCA_016928395.1 Candidatus Fermentibacterota bacterium
ACGCCACGACAGGCTACACGTGCGCAGTTCAGGGACTCGCGTTTTCCTCAGCGGGAAGAGCCGTGAGCGGTGAGTGCAACGGCACGGCAGGCATCGGGGTTGTCGGCTGGGCAGGTGCCACGACGGGCGGCGCCAACGGCGTCTTCGGGTACGCTGCCTCACCCGCGGGAGCGGGCGTGGTGGGCCAGGCCGCGGCGACGACGGGCGGGGCACACGGGGTGTACGGAACATCCGCGGCCAGTGAAGGCAGGGGTGTCACCGGCATTGCCACCGCGGCCACCGGCATGAACTACGGCGTGTACGGGCAGAACGACTCCGCAGCGGGCTCCGGCGTCTATGGCAGCGGCTACCATGGCGTCTGGGGCGACGGCCAATACGGCGTCTATGGCGACGGCTACTACGGCGTCACTGGCCACACCACTTCGACGTATGGCTATGGTGTCTACTACTCCGGCGGCCTGGCGGGCACCGGCACCAAGAGCTGCGTGGTCAAGACGTCGAAGGGGCCGACCCTGATGTACTGCCAGGAGAGCCCCGAGAACTGGTTCGAAGACTTCGGGGAGGGGCAGCTCGTGAGCGGGAGAGCGCACATTGAGCTGGACCCGGTGTTCCTGGAGACGGTGACCATCGATGCGGCGAACCCGATGAAGGTGTTCGTGCAGCTCGGAGACGACTCTCGGGGTGTTTTTGTCAGGAAGGGGACCACTGGTTTCGATGTGGTGGAGACCCAGGGAGGGGCATCTTCCATCCCATTCGACTATCGTGTCATTGCTAAACGCCAGGGCTTCGAGGCGAAGCGTCTGGACGTGTGCGAAGCGGCGCGGACGGATTCCTACCTGTATCCCGAGCTGCGCGAGAGGGAGCAGGCAGAGCGTGAGGCGTCAAAGGTGAGGCATGAGGAGGAGCGGGCCCGACGCGAACAGGAACGGGTCCGGATGGAGCAGGAGCGCGCACGAATGGAAGCGGCGCACACCCGGCGAGACCCGACGGGGCCTGCCCAGGCAGCGGTGAGCGACTAGGCCCGGAGGACCAGGGTTTTGGGGGACTATTCTAATATTAGAATAGTCCCCTGCGCTATCCCGCATGGTGCCTTCTCGAGGGTACATCGGAAGCTCATACGCATACTCGTACTCGTACTCGCACTTGAATGACTGGCTCGTCGATTTCGAGTACGCTGCCGATACCGACCACGAGTTCCTTCCGAGGCGGGCGATCAGGGCTGGTCGCCCCCACGGGGCCGACGGTATCGTGCACACCGCCCACGGGAGGGGCCCCTGTCAGCCAGCTCGATCTATCCGACTGCCCCCCGTTGCGCGTCTCCCTCACCACGAATGCGGGATCACGGCGTCGAAGCCGCGTGCCCACCATCACTACGCACAGATCCCAGCCGACGAGCGGGTGCATGTGCCTGGCGTACCGGCTCTGTCACAAACACCGTCATTGAGGAACATATGGGTGAGCGCGGAGAACGCCTCTCATCCCAGGGCCGACCACACTGCGTCACCCGCGAACGTAGCCTGCATCCTCCTCGCGCGGCGAGGAAGGAGGAACCCTATGCGAAGATGGATCCTGGCGGTCACCGCGCTTTGTGCGCTGTCTGCCGTGGCCTCAGCCCAGACCTACTTCCTGCGGGAGTCAACCTTCGGCACGGCGGGCGGGGCCATGACCGGCTCGAGCTACGCCGTGGCCGGGACCCTTGGGCAAGCGTCGCCGGTGGGGACCTCGGCAGGCGCCACGTATCAGACCTCCCACGGGTTCTGGCACGCGGCAGGTTGGGCGCCGTTGGAGGCGATGGTGCTTGCCATCACGCTCGTAAGTTCGACGACAGCGCGGTTGAGTTGGGACCCGGTGGCCCTGGCGACCGCGTATGACCTATACCGGAGCACCAGCGCATTCTTCACGGCGAGCGGGAGCCCGTGGCAGACGGTGAGCGCCCCGACAACAGTGCATGACTTCACCGATGGAATCGGCGACCCGTCGGTGACATACTTCTTCAAGGGCACGGCGCGCAATGCCCAGCAGACGTCCGCGGAGTCGAACACGGTCGGCGAGTTCGAGCGGAGCACGGCAGGGGTTGCGAGGGGGAAGGGGGTAGTGTTTCCCGGAATCACAACGGAACGATGAGCGTTGCGGATGACACCGGAGGTTTGATGCGCACGATCACGACTGAAGTCGTTCCCACAGCGCTGACAACTGAGAGGCAAGAGCGTCGAGTGAGACGCGGCTGACTGTGAGCCGTGAACCGTAGACTGTGAACTCTCACCAAGGAGGAGGCCCATGAGGTCGATGATAGTGGTTGTGCTGGTGGTACTGGCCAGCGTCGCGCAGTCGGAGATTCCGACTGTGATGAGCTACCAGGGAAAGGTGACGGATGCATCGGGGAATCCGATCGCGGATGACACCTACACCATGCGATTCCGAATCTACGATGTGTTAAGTGCGGGCACGCAACTGTGGGACAGCGGTGACTGCTCGGTCGCCGTCGCCGGTGGCGTGTTCAGCGTGCTGCTGGGGGAGAGCCCGCAGCCC
>JAFGKV010000266.1 GCA_016928395.1 Candidatus Fermentibacterota bacterium
AGACACCGCTCCCGGTTCTGCTCGATGAGACCGATGGCGTCAGATCGAATCCCGGGGTCGATGTCGTGGGTGTTCTGAGTCATGGGGCTTCCCTCAGCCTCTGTCAGATGGGGGACGAATCAGTGAGCTGTGGAGACTTCTCCAGGTTAGCTCCGAACGGGGGCGTGAGTCAAGCGCACCGTCCCTTCCCGTGCGCAGGACTGCGAACCGGGCTGGGGATCGTGGGGAGGGTTCTCCCGACATGGGAGCCGGTCAGGAGGTGAGGCTGATGCACGGCAGGGTTCGGTCGGGCCTGAAGGCCGTCCGGCGAGGCGATCCAGTGGGATGCTTGACCCGATTAGGCTATCATGCGATACTGGTATCATGGTGTCTCTATCCTGAGATGGCTCCACAACGCGGAACCGGGCGAACCGGCAAGGCTTCGGCTGCCATTCCGGATCGAGATTAACGAAGACATGGGGACGTGAGGGGTTGATCCTGAGGGAGGCACCCATGCGACAATCGAGCCTACGCGCCCTGATCCTTGCGCTCTCGCTATTACCCTCCTTGGGCCGTGCCCAGAGCCATGCGTCATCTTCTTCTGATCCTCCGGCTTCCACGGCTGCCCTCCCGGACACCCTTCTCCCATGGCAACGGGCCCTCAGCGAATCTGACCAGGCATATGTTGACTCGCTCCAGGTCTTGATCGTCGAGTTGCGGGGCGAGGCGCGTTACGCCGATGCCATCGGGCCGGCGGAGGAGGCGCTGCGGATTCGTCAGGCCGCCCAGGGAGATGACCACTGGGAGACGGCTGATGCGGCCAGGCTGCTGGCAACCCTGCGGCACGTGGCGGCACTAGAACCGGACGCCCGGGCTCGCCTGGCCGAGGCCGACCGGGCTGACGATGAAGTCCGGCGGCTGTTCGCTGAGGGTGACTGCGAGGCAACCGCCGCGGTGATCCGCCGCCAGTTGGCCATCCGGAGGGAGATCCTCGGCGATGACCACCTCGAGGTCGCCATCACGATGGATGACCTCGCCGTCGTTCAGTGGACGATGGGAGACTTCGCAGGGGCGGAGCCGCTGTTCCGCCAGTCGCTCCTACTGAACCGGCGGCTCCTGGGAGCCAGCCATCCCAACCTTGCCCGGGCCATGAACAATCTGGCAACGGTGCTCTCCTGGCAAGGCAACCACGAGGCCGCGATTGGCCAGTGTCGGGAAGCGCTTGCCATGAACCGGCGGCTTCTCGGCGAGAACCATCCCCATGTGATCACTGACCTGGACAACCTGGGGGTCTATCTGGGCGTGACAGGGGACTACACCGGGGCGGAGGCGTCCTCGCGCGAGGCAGTCACCCGTTCGCGCGCCGTGTTCGGGGAGCAGAACCCTGATCTGATGGAGTATCTGCAGAATCTCGCCCT
Organism: Candidatus Fermentibacterota bacterium; assembly: GCA_016928395.1. Taxonomy (GTDB): domain Bacteria; phylum JAFGKV01; class JAFGKV01; order JAFGKV01; family JAFGKV01; genus JAFGKV01. The sequence continues at coordinate 1,398 of JAFGKV010000266.1, forward strand.
TCATCTCGAACACCTCCACGATCATGCCGGCGCCGAGGCCCTGTCTCGCGAAGCCCTGGCCATGAGCCTGGCTCTGTGCGGAGCGAGCCATCCGGCCGTCGGTGAAGCCCGGTTCGGCTTGGCCCTGCAGCGTGCGATCAACGGTGACTATGAAGAGGCGGAGCGGCAGTACCGAGAGGCGTTGGCCATCGTGCAGGTCTCCACACCGAGAAGCCCGTTTGCCGTCCTCAATCGTGTGGGTCTTGCCGAGGTGCTTCACCTGCGCGGCGACTATGCCGCGGCGGAGACCGCGTGGATTGCCGCGGCAGAAAGCTTCGAGGTCGTACGGAGGCAGATGAGTCGTGGTGGATTCGGGCGGGTCAAGTTCATGGAGAACTGGTCTCCGTTCGAGCGGCTCGCCGCGTGTCAAGCCCGAAACGGGAAGCCCCGATCCGCATGGGAGCACCATGAAGCCCATCTGGGGCGGGGCCTGCTCGATGCGCTGAACGAACAGACCTCGGGGCGGCTGATTCCAGAGGAACGCGACATGCGGCAGGCACATCTCGACACGCTTGCCGCGCTGGATGACCAGATCGGCGCGCTCGCCCAGAGTAGCGACACCTCGTCTGCATCCTCGGCACGGCTCGACAGCCTTCGCGGGGAGCGTGAACGACAGCAGACGGCAGTGTCGCTCTTGGAGACCGATCTGGCTGCTACGTACAGCAATTTCCCAGGCGAGGCGGTCGGGTTGGAAGATCTTCAGGCGAGCCTTGGAGAGCATCAGGCGCTCCTGGCATGGGTGGACGTCGCCGGCGATCCCCACGCGGCTGATCCCAACGGAGAGCACTGGGCGTGTGTGGTGCGGCACAGGGGCGAGCCCCAGTGGGTGCACCTGAGCGGCAGCGGAGAGTCAGGGGCATGGACCGCGAGTGATGACGAGCTGCCCGGGGTGGTCGAGGCGGAGCTGGGGGAATCGCAACGACGCGGCCTTGGCGCGGGGATCGAGGCGCGGCGTCTGCTGTACGGGCAACGCATCGCGCCTGTCGAGGGGCACCTGCAGGGCGTGCGGCATCTCCTGGTGATACCATCGGGGTCGATGACCCGTATTCCGGTGGACGCACTGACCGATGCGTACACTGTGAGTTTTACCCCCTCGGCGACATTCTGGGTTTCGCTTCGCCACCAGCGAAGGAATGAAGGAGGCGGTGCAACGCTTCTGGCAGTTGGCGATCCCGTACTCGATGACCCCACGGGCGAGGATCCAAGCCGAATCGAAGACGAGACGATTGCATGCCTGCGGTCGGCGGCCTACCTGCCGCTGCCCGGGACGCGGGTGGAAGTGGAAACCATTGCCGGGCTCTTCGAAGACGCGAATGCCGGCTCGGCGCCTACGGTCCTCCTGGGATCCGCCGCCAGGGAGCAGCCCTTGTGCGCCGCCGCCGCATCAGGCGAGCTGGAGGCGTTTTGCTATATCCACTTCGCGACGCATGCCGTCATGAATGACCGAGTGCCCATGCAGTCAAGCCTCGTGCTCTCGCGGGAAGACTTGGGCGATGCGGTTGACCGGGCTGCCCGCGGCGAGGCGGTCTATGACGGGGTAATCACCGCTGAGCAGATCCTGCGCACGTGGCGGCTTGACGCCGATTTGGTGACGCTGAGCGCGTGTGAAACCGCGTTGGGCAGGGAGTACCGTGGGGAAGGATGCCTTGGCTTCTCGCAGGCGCTGTTCGTTGCGGGCGCCCGGAGTCTCCTGTTGAGCCTATGGAAGGTCGAGGACCGGGCCACCATGCTCCTCATGACACGCTTCTACGAGAACATGCTGGGGGTACATCGAGAGCCTCGCACCGTGGGAGGGCGCTCGTTCGAAGCCGGCGTGCCGCTTCCGAAGGCCGAGGCCCTGCGCGAGGCGAAGGGGTGGCTGCGCACGCTCACGACGGCGGAGCAACAGGCCATGGAGCCGCTGTCAGATCGGGTGGCAGAGAGAGGGCTCGTGCCCGTGGAAGAACCGGCTCCCGCGTCGCCTGAGGATCAGCCCTACGCGCATCCTCACTTTTGGGCAGCCTTCATCCTCACCGGCGATCCGAGGTAGACAGAAGCTATCAGCTGTCGGCTATCAGCTGTCAAATCTCGGCCTTGCCACCCGATACGGGATCAGTGACAGTCCCCTTCTCCCAGTAGTGGGAGAGGGTGGGGTGAGGGCCATTCAGATGTTGTGCCTGGTCCAGCACCACTGGATGCTGGCACAGAGTCCCGCCCCTACGGACATGATGGGCACCAACCCCCGTAGGGGCGACCGTCCCTGGTCGCCCGCCGCTGGAGGCGGGGCCGGGCGTCGGTATCGCTCTCGGAGTTGAGCTTCAATCCTCCCCGTGGTGTTCCCGGAATCCCGGCATGTGAACTCAGTGGACGTGGTCTCTTGGTCAAAACGTGTGGCCAATCGCGGATCTCGTTTCCCATGGGAAGCGCGACAGGCTCACGCCGCAGCTTTCAGTCCGTCCCCTCCTGCTATCGGACCGTGCCTATGGGCAGGGCACGACGAAGTCGCGTTCGCCCACAGTCTCCGACTCCACAGAGACAGATGTCGCATTGCGCGACCTGCCGCGGTAGGAGTAATCGACTGCCGGATCTCCTACTCCCTCCGTGACATCCAGCTGGGTGGCCGGCGCCGGGACTGTTGCCCATGGCGTGCCGACGGTCGTGAAGAACGCGGTGGCACTTCGGTAGATCTCGTACTCCGTCGCGCCAACCACGGGGAGCCATGAGAGCCGGGCGGTGGTCGGATGGAGCAGATGCATCCTCAGTGCCATCGGCGCCAGCGGATCCCCCGCGATCTTCACAAGATAGAAGTCCGATGATCCGGCTCCCCAGGATTCGGTCCACCCGGCAATGACGAAGCCTCCGTCCGCGGTCTGCGCCGCCGAGACCCCGGAATCGGCCAGCGGCCCGCCGTAGGCCGCGGTCCACAGCGTGTCACCAGAATCGTCGGTGCGCACCGCATACAGGTCATCGCCTCCGGCCCCGAATGATCCAGTGGTGCCGACGATGAAGTATCCGCCCGCCGCGGCCGGGCACGGATCGGCCGCCACGTCGTCATTCGGGCCGCCGAAGGTCCGCATCCACTCCACTGAGTTCCCTGACGGACTGATCTTGAGGACGCACGCATCCTGACCTCCCTGACCACTCAGGGTTGTGAGTCCGGCCAGCAGGTAACCGTGGTCGGGAGTCTGGAGAAGCCCCAGGCATTGATCATTGGACGAAGGACCGCCGAACCAGTTGATCCATGACTCGTTTCCGGACGAGTCAGCCTTGACGAGGCACGCGTCGTACGATGCCATGAGCGCGGTGCCCCCCGCGGCGAATCCATTGTCTGACGTCCTGATCACATCCAGACCAGTGGCGAGCAGGCTGCTGCCCGGTCGGTAGGATTCCATCCAGACCAGTGTGCCCGCCGCGTTTACTTTGGCCATGAACACCAGCCGCGATATGATGCCCTGGACGGAATCCTCACACCCGCAGATCACATACCCCCCATCTGCGGTCTGGATCAGCGCGTACGTATACCGGATGAGTTGCGAACTGTGGTAATGCTCGTCCCACTCCACTTGACCCAGCGAGTCCACCTTGACCAGGTAGGCGTCAAACCACCCGACTGTGCCGAAAGAGGTCGTGTGGCCCGCTAGGGCGAATCCGCCATCCCCGGTGGCGACCATATCGTGGCATTCGTCCTCGCCTGGGCCGCCGTAGGTCCTTGTCCAGAGGGTCTCACCCGCGGCATCGGTTCGCACGAGCCAGAAGTCGGCGCCCCCGGCCCCGAATGACGTTGTCGTTCCCGCGATGGCGAACCCGCCATCGGCGGCACAACACACCGAGGCCGCCTTGTCCTGGCCGATTCCACCGCAGGTCTTCGTCCACAGGGTGTCGCCGGGCGCTGCCCAGGCCACCCCGGCCATGACGAGGCCCAGCACGATCAGCACACCACACTCGTGTCTCACGACAACCTCCTTTGAGTGCGCTCCTGAAACCATCGATGAAGCCCGAGGATGGCCTGCGCTTCGTCTCACGTGACCGGCGTCGCGTCGCCGCCACGAACAGGGCCATCTGCTAGAGGTGATTGGCTCCTGATCTTTCCACCTCCGCACCACTCCATCCCTCCAGCCCTTCCTGCTCGGCGTATCTTCCCTCCAGTCGCCAGCCTTGCCCCGCTACTGCTGACTGCCGATTGCCCGCTCCTCCTCCATCCTGGTGCGTTGCTCGTCCCGGCGGGCTTGCTCGGCTTTCATCTGCGTGCGCTGTTCCTCCATCCGGACCCGTTCTCCGTCGTGCCGAGCCCGGTCCTCCCGATGCCGTGCGTCTTCCGCCTCGCGCTCCTGCTCTTCCTTCTCGCGCAGCTCCGGATACAGGTAGGAATCGGTTCGTGCCGCTTCGCACACGTCCAGGCGCTTCGCCTCGAACCCCTGGCGTTTGGCGACGACTCGGTACCAGAATGGGCTTGATGACTGGCCGTCTTGGCGTTCTATGACATCGAAGCCGGTGAATCCTCGCTTCACCACGATCCCGGCACACTCCTCATCCTCGAGCTCGATGAACACCTTCATTGGGTTCGCCGCGTCGATGGTCACCGTCTCCAGGAATACAGGATCCAACTCGACGTGACAACGCCCATTCACCAGAAGCCCCTCCCCGAAGTCTTCGAACCAGTTCTCCGGGCTTTCCTGGCAGTACATCAGGGTCGGGCCCTTCGACGTCTTGACGACGCAACTCTTCGTGCCGGTTCCAGCCAACCCGCCGGAGTAGTAGACACCATAGCCATACGTCGAAGTGGTGTGGCCAATGACGCCGTAGTAGCCGTCGCCACAGACGCCGTGGTAGCCGTAGCCATAGACGCCGCGCTCCGGGCCCTCGCCATAGACGCCGTAGTGCACGCCGTAGCCATAGACGCCGCGCTCCGGGCCCTCGCCATAGACGCCGTAGCCGTCAATGGAGTCGCTGTGCCCGTACACGCCATAGGTCGTGCCGGTGGTGGCGGTGGCGACGCCGGTGACCCCCCGGCCTTCACTGGCCGCGGATGTTCCGTACACCCCGTGCGGCCCCCCCGTCGTCGCCGCGGCCTGGCCCACCACTCCCGCTCCCGCGGGTGAGGCGGAGTACCCGAAGACGCCATTGGCGCCGCCCGTCGTGGCACCTGCCCAGCCGACAACCCCGATGCCTTCCGTGCCGTTGCACTCACCGCT
>JAFGKV010000267.1 GCA_016928395.1 Candidatus Fermentibacterota bacterium
ACATTGACGTGAGTCCGACGAGTCTGAGCATGACGGCGGAGGAGGGGTCGAGCACGACGGCGACATTGACGGTACAGAACGTGGGGGGTGCAACGCTGACGGTGAGTTCGATCACGGACAATCAGACCTGGCTGAGCGAGAGCCCGACGAACTTCAGTGTGAATGCGGGGTCGAGCCGTGCTGTGACAGTAACGGCGAGCGCGGCGAGCCTGACTGTGGGGACCTACACCGCGACGATCACGATCACGAGCAATGATCCTGATGAAGCGACGAAGACGGTAGGGGTGACGTTCACGGTGACGGCAGAGCCCGAGATCTGGGTGAATGCGACGTACCTGGAGATCGAGGTGAATCAGGGGACCCAAGGAGAAGCCTGGTTCGAGGTGAAGAACGTGGGTGGCGGCACGCTGCAAGTCACGGACATGCATGATGGATCGGATGATATCTGGCAGAGCGAGCAGGCATTCAATCTCGGCCCGAATGAAAGCAAGTGGGTAGGCGTGTACTCCGGCAACTGGATGTACGGCGGGACCTACGATTTCACCATCACCATCGACAGCAATGCCGGCAACGCAACGATTGAACTGCACGTGATCATCAATCCCGTAGGTGGGGAATGCAGTGAGTTCAACTGGACTTCCGTCCACACTGACGGGATTGACTACTACGGAGTCTCATCAGACGGCTGGAACGGCTGGGCCGCCGGATACCGCGGTATCTCACGCACCACAAATGGATCGTCGTGGAGTGAGCTTGGGGTCCAGGACAACTTCGCCGACATCCATGTGGTGGGATCAACAGGGTTTGCCGTGTCAGGTGGGAGCTGGGGCAAGGTATTTCGAACCTACAACGGCAGCGATTGGGATCAGGTCTACGCTGCTGAAGGCGCAGGATGTGCCGGCGTCTTCTACGATGGCGGTTCGACCGTGTGGGTCGCGGCCGGCGGCGGGAAGGTCTTGAAGAGCACTAACACTGGCGGCAATTGGGATGCCATTCAGGTCGGATCCTCCAACGTGCAGTTGCTCTCGGTGTTCTCTGAGGGGAACGGGGTCGTCTGGGCATGCGGCACTAGCGGCTCGTCGTGTCTCTACAAGTCCACCAACTGGGGCAACTCCGGTTCGTGGTCTCAGGTGAGCGTGACAAACATAGGTGGTCTCGAAGACGTATGGTTCAGCAATGGGACTGGCTGGCTCGCGGGGGCCTCAGGCATCCTCTACTCATCAAACGGCGGAGGAAGCTGGAACCAGGCGAGCGTCCCCGTTGGCGGACCATTCCGTGCCGTGCAGAGCGATGGCTGGAGCAGCACATGCGTGCACGCCGTGGGAGGAAATGACTACTCCGGATTCATCATCAGGTCATCCGATGGTGGCGCAACGTGGGAGACCGAGTACACAACCAGCTATCGCCTGATGGAATTGGTGATGGGTGACACATGGGGCTTCGTTGTCGGGGGCAATCCCGGACCAACCGGAGGGATCTGGAAAGGGGCTGCCACCGCAAGATGAAGGAGTGAAAGAGCGCATTGGCCGCCCTGCAATGGCTGGTCTGCGGGAGGGTGCCCCATGTGCCCTCCCTACGCCCCAGCCTGGCTCGACACTCGTGAAGCGAACCTGCGGGCCAGAGCTCCTCGATCAGTGAGGGAGTAGAGCCAATCGAGCCTGTGTCGAACGCCGGGAGGATATCATGCGGACGTTTGCAGTTATTCTGACAGTCATCACCTTTGGCCTGTTGGTCTCTCGCTGCTCGAAGGAGCTGGAGGCGCCGCCGGGGGCGCCGGGGATTGAGGTGACGTCACCGAGCAGTGGGGATGTGTGGGATTCGGGGAGTTCGCATGAGATTAGATGGACGTCTCAAGGAACCTCTGGTCATGTGAAGATCGATGTGAGCGACGACGCGGGAAGCACACGGGAGGGGGAGTTCTCCCCGGCATAGCATGCGCGATTGCAGAAAGGCCCTTACTGAGGTACTTTCTGCAATCGGGAATGCAAAGTGGAGGATCAGATGCAGCGCGAGAGATCGCCGAGCCACCAAACGCTGCGCGATTTCGTTGACGCACTCCAAGCGGAGGGTCGCTACACCTTTGATCGCGCAGAGGCGATGGCCGTTCTCAAGGTGAGTAGCCCCGTGCTCAAGAAGGCCATGACGCGCCTTGTCGCCAAGCGGCGGATAGCGGTGCCCACGCGAGGCTTCTTCGTGATTGTGCCGCTGGAGTATCGGGCAGCCGGGGCACCCCCTGCTTCGTGGTTCATCGACGATCTCATGCGCCATCTGGGCAAACCCTACTACGTTGGCGTGCTGTCAGCCGCGGGGCTTCACGGTGCGGCACACCAACAGCCGCAGGAGTTCCAGGTCGTCACTGCCGTGAGCAGGCGATCAGCGGTGGCGGGCAGATCGCGGATCAGGTTCTTCGGTAAACGCCATGTCGAACACACGCCTACTGCGGTACTCAAGTCCGAAACGGGGACGATGCGCGTGTCCACGCCAGAAGCCACGGCGATCGACCTCCTGCGTTACCTGTCTTCAGCCGGCGGCCTTGGCAATGTGGCGACCGTGCTCGCCGAACTGGCCGAACGGATAGATCCCGCACTTCTCGCCCAGGCGGCCGCCGACGATGGCGAATTCGCCTGCGCACAACGACTTGGCTACATCCTGGACGCTGTCGATAGCGGAGATCGGGCCGAGGAACTGGCCAAGCTCGTAGCGAACGCGGACCCTCGGAGGATTCCTCTCGTCCCGGGGCTGCCCACCAGGGGATGTCCTGTGGACCGGCGTTGGCACCTCATCCTCAACGAGCGGGTTGAAGCCGATCTGTGATCCAGCGCGCGTTCATCACGGAGTGGAGGAGCAAGGCACCCTGGGCTCTCGACGAACAGGTGGAGCAGGATCTTGTCGTGTCCCGGGCTCTCGTGGAGCTCTACTCCGAAGAGGTGCTGCGGCGCGGGCTCGCATTCAGAGGAGGGACAGCACTGCATAAGCTGTACCTTGAGGTGCCGGCACGCTACTCGGAGGACATCGATCTCGTACAGGTGGAAGCCGGCCCCATCGGCCCCGTGGTGGATGCAATCCGGCGACGGCTCGACCCCTGGCTCGGCGTACCGCAGTGGAAGCGCGGGCATGGCCGCGTGACGCTCAACTACCGGTTCATGACCGAACCCGAGCCGGTGCAGCAGAAACGACTCAAGGTAGAGATAAACACACGCGAGCACTTCTCGGTGCTTGGCCTCGTAGTCCGGCGTTTCGATCTTGCGAGCCGATGGTGGAGCAGGCAGGCCGAGATTACCACCTATGCGCTGGACGAGCTTCTCGGGACCAAGCTGCGTGCGCTCTACCAGCGAAAGAAATGCCGTGATCTCTTTGACTTGTGGATCGCCGCCAGCTGGTCGGATGTGGATGCGAGCAAGGTTGTGCACTGTTTCCTGCGCTATGTGGGCAATGATGGCCTGCGCGTCTCGCGAGCCGAGTTTGAGGCCAACCTGCACAGGAAGCTCTCCGACCCCCTGTTTGGACGAGACGTGGAGCCTCTGATCTCCCTGACGACAAAGTGGGATCAGGCTTCGGCTGCCGAGTACGTGTTGACCCATCTTGCACCGCTGTTGCCCGGGCAACCCTGGAAGGCGAACCCAAAGCCTCCGTCGGTGGTAGGGCGGAACCATGAACATATGTCGAGCTGAAGGACCTTCCGGCCGTTGGGCTGCAGGGTGGGTGTCGAGGGCCTTGCCGGGTGCGTAAGGTGTCGAAGGCGTACCGGTGAAACGGATACCCTGGCGGTGCGTGGTAGTGCGCCGTTTCGGGTGCCAGTGGTGCCAGTGTGGTATCGTAATGTGGTGCGACGGTGTGGCCGACTGCCACCAGCTAGCGTCGGGCCAAGTCTGAACAACGGGAGGATGTAATGAGAGCTCTTGGAATCATTGCCGCCGTCATCGCGGTTGGGCTGCTGATGTTTCGCTGCTCCAAGGAACTGGAGGCACCGCCGGGAGCGCCGGGGATTGAGGTCACAGCACCGACCAGGGGAGACGTGTGGGATTCGGGGAGTTCGCATGAGATTGTCTGGACGTCGGAAGGGACGTCGGGTCACGTGAAGATCGATGTAAGTGACGATGCGGGGAGCACATGGGAGACGTTGGTCGCTTCCACCGACGATGATGGTGGTCATCCGTGGACGGTGCCGGACATGGCGTCTGGCCTGTGCCGGATCAGAGTAGCCGACACGGATGGGACGCCCTCAGCGTTAAGCGATACGTTTGCGATCGCGGGGATCTCCGTGGTCACACCAGCCGCGGGAGCAGTCTGGGCGGTCGGCGCCACTGAGGAGATCCGGTGGAGTTCGTATGGAGTCTCTGACAGGGTGAATCTGGAGGTCAATCGAGGCGGCAACTGGGTTGCTGTCGCCGATTCGGTTCAGAACACCGGGTCATATTTCTGGCTGGTATCCGGCCCCGAGGCCGGCAACGGGATGATTCGCGTATCGGATGTGGACGGGAGTTTCTCGGGCATGAGTGGGGCCTTTGCGATCCGGGAGCCGTACATCACGGTGACGGCGCCCGGAGCTGGAGATACATGGGTGGTGGGGACGAGCCGCGAGGTCATATGGACGAGCCTGGGTGCATCGGGATCAGTCGATGTAGCTGTCAGCTATGACAACGGGGCAGGCTGGAGCACGATCGCGTCCGGAGTTGCCGACAACGGAAGCAGAGCCTGGACGGTCTCGGGCCAGGCCTCGAGCATGTGCAGGGTGCGGGTTCGCGATGCAGATGGAACTCCTGAAGGCCTCAGCGGCCTTTTCACCATCCACCTGCCCGCTCCGGACATCACGATCGCCCCAGCGAGTCTGACGCTGAGTATTTTTCAGGGGGCGAGCGTGGACACGGCGATTGTGGTGGCGAATTCCGGTGACGCGCCCTTGCAGGTCACCTCGATCACGGACAACGCCACGTGGTTGACTGCGGCACCGGCAAACTTCACTGTCGCGGTGGGATCCAACCAGAACGTGACAGTGACGGTCAACACGGCGGGTCTGGCCTACGGCCAGCACAACGCAACCATCACCATCGCCAGTAACGATCCGGAAGAGGGGCAGGTGGCCGCGCCGGTGAGCCTGACCGTTCAAGAACCTCTCCTCGACATGGTCTCCCTGTCGGGCGGAACCTTCCAGATGGGGTCGACGTCGCAGTGGGCGGACTCGGACGAGCAGCCGGTGCACACGGTGACGGTGAGTTCGTTCTACATGTCGAAGTATGAGGTGACGCAGGCGCAATATCAGGAGGTGATGGGGACGAACCCGTCGTACTTCCAAGGTGCGAACCGGCCGGTGGAGCGGGTGACGTGGTATGATGCTGCTCGGTTCTGCAACGCGTTGAGCGTGAGCGAGGGGTTGACGCCGTGCTACAATGAGAGCAACTGGAGCTGCACCTTCTCGGCGAACGGGTATCGGTTGCCGACGGAGGCGGAGTGGGAGTATGCGTGCCGTGCGGGGACGACGACAGACTACTACAACGGGAACGAGACGCAGAGTGGCTGCAGTCCGATTGATCCGAACCTGAATCTGATCGGGTGGTACTGCGGGAATGCCAACAACCAGACGCATGACGTGGGAGGGAAGCAGCCGAACTCGTTTGGGTTGTACGACATGAGCGGGAACGTGTGGGAGTGGTGCAATGACTGGTATGGGAGCTACTCCTCGGGGTCGCAGACTGATCCGACGGGGCCAAGCAGCGGTTCCTACCGGGTGCTCCGCGGCGGCCGCTGGTACGACTACGCCCAGTGCTGCCGCTCGGCCAATCGGTTCTACAACTCGCCCGGCGGCAGCAGCCGCTACGACGGGTTCCGTCCCGTCCGAGATTAGGTTTTGGATTTTGAAAGTTTTACCTTTTGCGGGTGCTGAGGCGCGAGGTCGGGATGCGAGCCGGCCTGCCTGCCCTGCCTCTGGCAGGCGGCAGGCAGGCAGCGAAGCGGCGCCGGCGGGCATCCCGACCTCGCGCGCGGCGAAATCCCACCCGGCCTCCCGGATGGGGATGGAAGACTGGAATGATGGATGGGTGGATTGGTGGGAGAGGAGCGCAAATCCCTGCGGGAGCTTGCTCCCGCACTGTAGGAGCGTCGTCAGGCGCGAACGGCTCATCCCTTTGGGAAAGGGGGAGGGGGGGGGATTGGGCCGAAACCCTCCCAACCTCGCTTTTGCGAAAGAGAGGAGCTGTTAGAGCGTCGTCAGTCGCGACGAGGGCGAAGCCCTCTTTGGAGTGCGCAGGCTTGCCCGCGCTTTGTGTAGCGGAAGTTTGCCACAGCACCTTCTCATGCGGCGCATGAGCGGAAGTGAATGCGCAGTGTGGCGGGATTCCGCGCGAAGGTGCTGGACTGCCGCTCCCGCTGCTGAACGCGGTGGCAAGCCACCGCACTTCACACAAGGAGCGCGGTAAGGCGCGAAGATGCGGTTCGCGGTTGACACCGCTTCTAGACGCCGCTGAGGCGGCGAGGCAACCGTGAACTCGTAGCGCAACGAGGAATGCCATGCCGGTACGAATCCTGACGGTGCGCTTTGACAGGGGCCGCGAGGTTTTTGATGACAGCGAGCTCCAGGCGTTCCTGCTGAACAAGCGGGTGGGCAGGGTCGAGACGGCGTTCTTTCACGTTGATGGGTCGCCCTACTGGTCACTTTTGATCGAGTACGACGAGGTGTTGGAACGCGCTACCGCTCAGACCGACGAACTCGGGGAAGCGGAACGGTTGCTGCTTCAACGGCTCCGGGAGTGGCGAAAGGCCACGGCCGATGCCGAAGGCGTTCCCGCCTACTTCATCGCGACCAATAGCCAGCTCAAAGAAGTCGCGGTGCGCTCGCCGATCTCCCGCGAGTCGCTGAAAGGCATACGAGGATTCGGTGCGCGGAGAATGGAACGATACGGCGACAAGATCCTCGATCTGGTGAAGGCATTCCTCGACCAGGAGCCGCAGCCAACGACCCATGCGGGATGACTATCCTCTCTTTGTCCACTGGTACAAGCAGTTGGACTGGATTCTGGATACGGTTGAGCGGTTTCCTCGCAGTTCTCGGTTCACCCTTGGGTCCCGGGTGGCGGATCTTGCCCTGGGGGTCTTGGAATGCATCGTGGAAGCCATCTACACGAAGGACCGAGCCGCGATCTTGCGGCGCATCAACCTGGATTTGGAGAAACTCAGGATTCTCTTCCGCATCGCGGCCGATAGGAAGTACATTTCCCTACGTCAACTCGAGTTCATCAGCCAGGGACTCGATGAAGCGGGTCGGATGACCGGCGGCTGGAGCAAACATGAGGCGATGCAACGGGCTGTTCGAGAGAGTCATTGACTTCGGGAGTCTCAAGGCGGCATTCCGGAGGGCCTTCCAGGGTTCGGGGCGAAGCTATGAGGCGTGCCGGTTCAACTTCCGCCTTGAGAAGGAGCTCCTGCAGCTGGGAGCAGAACTCGCGAGCGGAACGTACTATCCTGCGCCCCATCGATACTTCGCCGTGCGCGATCCCAAGGAGCGCGAGATTGCCGTGGCGCCGTTCAGGGATAGGGTCGTCCATCACGCCGTGGTGGCGGCGATGGAACCTGTGTTTGAGCCTTCGTTCATCTACGACTCATATGCGTGTAGAGTCGGCAAGGGCACCCACGCGGCCGTTCGGCGGGCCCAGCGGTTTCTGCGATGCGCTGGCTGGTTTCTCAAGGGAGATGTCGAAAAGTTCTTCGAGAGTGTTGATCACGAGATCTTGTTAGAGTTGGTCGCACGCAAGATCAAGGATTCCCCTTTCCTTGATCTCGTCGAACGAATCGTAAGGAACACGAGGACCCAGGGGCGCGGCCTTCCTATCGGCAATCTTACCCCAAGTTCACCTCTGATTGAGCGGAAATGGGCGATTTTGAGGGGTGTGGGGCGTGGAAAGCCTTGTCCCATATTGGGGGGAAGTTC
>JAFGKV010000268.1 GCA_016928395.1 Candidatus Fermentibacterota bacterium
ATGTTCTCATTAGCCAGCCCGTACCCACCGCCGCCGATGACGAAGGTATGGTTGAGTATCCAGCCGCCACGCCCGCCGACAAACACCGCGGTCTGGTCCGCGAGCTGCGAGAACTTCACCACCAGACCCCCGAATCCCCCGTTCTCGATGGGGCCTTTGAGAAGAGTCTCCGGCTGTTCCTGGACGGTGATGGCGCACAGTGCGCATGCGAGACCGATCAGAAGCGGCGACATCATGCATACCTCCGTTGTTGGTCACCCACATGGATACTACCGGCGAGGGGCCGAAGGTTCCCGGTTTCTCCGGGGCCAGGCGAACCGTAAGATCTCCACCTGCACCCTCAGCCCCCATCTCCCAAAGACTCCCGGCAGGGGCTCGGCCCTTTGGCGCAGGCGCGGCCCAGCCGGAACATGAGCATGGCTGACGCCAGCAGGAGGCATCCCGACGTGAGAAACACGGGCCTGGCGCCAAGCTGTTGCTTCATGGCCAGACCGACGAAAGGAGCTATCATGGCCCGCACCCCCACCAAAGTAACGTGGATTGCCATGTAGCGCTGGATCCGCCCGGCAGGCGCGAAGGTATTGGCGCCCAGCATCCACGCCACATCCACGCCCGCCATACCCAGGCCGAAGCACACATAGGCCGCATAGGCCCCGGGCAACGCCGTCGTGAGGGCAAGCGAGAACGGCCACAATGCCAGAACGCCGAATGCCAAGGTCGCTACCGGCACGACGCTGGTACGATCCAGCAGTCTCCCGTACAGCGGCAAGCACACCAGCATGATGAGGGGGTGAATGACGCCGAAGACCCCGGAGGCTTGCGCCCAATCGGCCTTGAGTACGTCGTTCACGAACATGGGAACCAAAGGTTCGGCCATCATGAAGGCGATGCCGTAGAGGAAGAAAATGGCCTCGTACCGCCGGAAGAACCCATCGCCGCGCAGGATCTGGAAGAAGTCAGCGAAGGGAACACGGCGCCGAGGCAGTTCGACCGCCTCGGCGGATCGATGCGGCATCGATCGGTACGTCATGTACGCACAGAACCCCAGGATGCCTGCCGCGGCAAACACCAGCGGAAACGACTCTGCCCGCCAGTTCAACACTCTGCCAACAGAGGCTGCGGCCACGCTCATGGCCAGAAGCGCCACGATCTGTGCGCGGGCATAGCAGACGCCGCGGGTTTCCCGCCGGTAGTTGGCCCGAAAGATCATGTTCTGCGCAGGCAGGTAGTTGGCGTGCACGAGGCTAACCCACGCGATGATCCCAATGAGGAAGAAGGGACCGTGGCAGAAGAGCACCGTGACGTAGAGAAGCCGACCGAAAAGCCCGGCCGCCAAGATGAATGAACGGTGATTGGCATAGGTGATGAATGCGGCGCCCACCGAGGAGAACGTGAACATCGACATCTGCAGCGCGAACAGGAGCGCGATCTGGAAGTCGGTGGCGTCCAACTGCTTGCGGAGGATATAGGCCGTCATGGCCACCAATCCCGCGTATGCCCCGTCGAACAGCGCGGCCAGCACATGCCGCCGGAAGGTCAGTTGCTCGAGGGGATTGAGCTCCAGCCGCGGCCACCACACACGGAGTAGCTGTCTCATGAGAGGCGCTCATTTCAGGCCCTGCACCAGACCGTGGGGGCCGCACTGGGGCCCCGGGAGAAGAGTCGCACGAATTTGCCGGTAGTCATGCTCCGGCGCAAACTGGTCTCGCTTCGCGCGCAGACTCCAAGGTTCAGGGAGGGAGGGGATGGATGAATGGATGGATGGGAACACTGGAATGCTGGAATGCTGGAAGGAGGGGGAGGGATACTTCGCTGCGCTGGCAGGGCACAGGGGTTGGGGTTGGGGTTGGGGTTGGAATACTGGAACGATGGAATGATGAATGGATGGATGGGCCTTCTGAATTCTGAATACTGGATTCTGAATACTGCGCAAGGCCGCCTGCCGACCGCCGACTGCGCCGGTCTGCAGGAACCTGAGTGTTGACACGTCGGCATTTTTCCAGTCATTATGACGGCATGAGAGCTGAAACCCGGTATCCCCGACTCCTTAAGGCACCCGCGCAGAGCTTCTTCGTTTTCGGTATGCGCGGAGTAGGCAAGACTACGTGGGCACGGCAGGCCTTTCCGGATGCCTTCTACTTCGATCTGCTGGATGAGGGTCTGTTCCAGAGCTACCTGCGCGATCCCCGTCTCTTTGGCCGTGAGCTACTGCGGATCGCAGATCGACGGCCCGTGGTTGTGATAGACGAAGTGCAGCGTCTGCCCACGCTGTTGAATGAGGTCCATCGCTTCATTGAGAGCCACGGCCTTCGTTTCGTCTTGCTGGGCTCCAGCGCGAGAAAGCTGAAGCAGGCCGGCACGAACCTGCTGGCGGGCAGGGCGCTGAGACGCATCATGTTCCCCCTGTTGCCACACGAACTCGCATCTGACTTCGACCTGGGGGCAATCCTGCGCTTCGGCTCGCTCCCCGTAATCTGGCAGTCGTCTGTGACGGAAGAAAGCCTTGATGCCTACGTGCAGTTGTACTTGAAGCAGGAGATCCAGGCGGAGGCGTTGGTGCGCAACCTCCCGGGCTTTGCCCGCTTCCTTCCTGTCGCGGCGCTCTTCCACGGCCAGGTGCTCAACGTGGCGGGATTGGCCCGGGATGCGGGCGTGGCGAGGACGACGATCTCCGGATACCTGGATATCCTCGCCGACACCCATGTTGCCTGGATGCTGCCCGCATACGAGGCCAGGTTACGGGTCAAGGAGCGCAAGCATCCCAAGCTCTACTGGGTTGATACTGGGGTGATGCGGGCGGTGAAGCGGGAGCTTCATCCGCCCGGCGAGATGGAGCGCGGCCCTTTGCTCGAGGGCTGGGTGGGGTCACTGTTGAGGGCGTATGGCGAACCGGGGGTCGGCCTCGGCCGGCAGTACGACGACTTGTTCTACTGGGCTCCGGCCCAGGGCGGCAGCGAGGTGGACTTCTTGGTGCGCCATGGCCTGGAGTTCACGGCGATCGAAGTGAAGGCAAAGGACGCCCTGGTGCCGCGCGATCTCACGGGCCTGAAGGCCATCGGAGACCTCAAGGGCGTCAGCCGTCGGATCGTCGTGTTCCTCGGCGAACGGCCGTTCCGCACTGAGGCCGGCATCGATGCGCTCCCCGTCCGTCACTTCCTCGACGCGTTGGAGCAGGGGCTCATCTGAACCGCGTGCTTCGTCCGGCTCCCTGTTGATTTCGTGCTTCCCGCGGAGCCGGCCTTCACCCCTTGACCCCTTGACTTCTTCATCTCCTCACTCCTCACTCCTATTTCCTCACTCAAGAGACACCTTCACCAAGGGGCAGTGGTGGATACGACCGGGCCTTGCCCATGCTCTTGTCATCCGGCGTACTTCGCGTGTCGACCGAGCCGGTGTCTTCCCGGTCTACCGGCGTCAGCCCTCCCCATACCGCAAGGCCCACCCGTTGGCAGCGGAGAGAGTTCAGATTTCACGGACGTCCCCCAACCGCACGGAATGCTGACCCCGAAGCGTTTCGCGGAATCCGCCTGCATCGCCGATGGCGCGGGAGCCAAGGCCCCGAAGAGCGCAGGCCGGCCTATGGTTTGGATGATGCGCACGTATCCTGCCACCCTGCAGGCGAGAGGTCTAACGTGGTGTCGGCGGTCACGATGAAGGTGCGCTGCTCGGGGATACTGCCGTCGACCGACACCTCTTGCGTGGCCCACGAGCCGCGGGTGACCTTGAACGCCAGCATCGTTGACTCCGGAAGGACGAACGCGCGCTCCCATACGCTGTCAGCTTGGAGGATGAGCGGAATTCCCTTGGTGACCCAGGCCCCGAGATAGCGATGGTTTCCATTCACGTAGACCGCATCTCCAGACGGGAGCGACGGCGGGACCACGCGGATCGTAACCGTGCGTCTCTTCGCCGCGAACCCTGGGGTATCCGAGTATGACGCCCATGCGGGCCTCGCCGCCACAATACGCGCATCGCCGAAGCTCCTGAAGCCTTCGGCGAAGACCCACGGGATGAGATCGCGGATGTCGACGAAGCGGTTCGCCAGCACGACTGCCCCCAGATCGGCATCGGCATTGTACAACATGAAGGTGGATGTCCCCGGGTCTGCACCGGTATGCCCCCACACCGCTTCTCCGTTGTCCAAGGCCATCGCATACCCTCCCACGCCGAAGTCCACGAACGCGCCCGGGAGGAAGGCGCGGTCCACGTGAGGGCTGAACATTGTCTGGATCGATTCCTCGGCGAGCACCTGCTTCCCGTCACTGACCCCCCGGTTCAGGACCATCATGAGGAAGCGGGATAGGTCAGCGGCGCTGGAGTAGAGGTCGCCTGCCCCTCGCGCGGGGGAGGAATAGTGGCAGAGACGGATGAAACGCTCTCCCTCTGGGGACTCGACCACGCTGTCCCCGGCCGCGGCGAGATCGCGTTCGAGACCCCAGTCGTCCCCCCGCGCATACATATCGGCGAAGGCTGATGGATCCCGACCGCTGAATCCGAAGGACGTGGCGGGCATTCCGAGCGGCTCAAAGAAGTGCGTCCTGCAGTACTCATCGAACGGAAGCCCCGACGCCCGCTCGACGACACATGCCAGCAGCCCGTAGCCCGCGTTCGAGTACTGGAACCCCTCGCCCGGTGCCCACTGCTCAAAGTTACCGGTGGAGTCCCAGGATTCTCCCCCAGGTAGGAAGTATGCCTGTGCCCACTGATCGAGCGACATCGGGTGTTCACCGCAGCGGTAGTTCCGCCACAACGAAGGACCATTGCTGATTGAGGACGTGTGGCACAGGACCTGCTCAATTGTGATCGCCACCCCGGGAAATGCCGGATTGCTGATTCGGAAAGGCAGGTAGTCATTCACCGAACGGTCGATAGCCAGCTTGCCCTGCTCTTCCAGAAGGAGCACCGCCGCGGCCGTGATAGACTTCGCGATGGAGGCCACACAGAACACCGAGGCAGTCGACATTGGCGCCAGGGTCTCGACGTTCTCGTAGCCGTAGCCCTTGCACCAAAGCATCCCACGATCACTCACGATGGAGACCGCGACCCCCGGCAGGCGATCGCGGGCGCGCTTGAACTCGATGTAGGCATCCAGCTCGGCGAGGTCCTTCGGGACGGCATGCGCGAGGTGGCAGACCAACAAGAGGAGGCACGAGAGCCGAGCGCGTGGGTTCTGGTGGTGTTCTCCCATCATCCCTCCCATGGTGAGCGTAGCTCTTGGATCAGGGAACAAGCCACTACCAGTGATGTAGCGGCGATCCCCTTGAGTCAAGCTCGCCAACAGCATCTCGTTATGCGGTCTACAGCAGTCCATAGCACCCTAGTGGGTCCTAGGTACTAGGGTCAGAGTACCAGGAAGAAGTCAAGGGGTTTCTTCTGTCTTGTGACACAAGGATCTCCTCCCGTTCCGGCAGACGCCGGTTTTCGAACTCCCTCCAGCTCAGGACCTCGGCTCTCGACGCGAGACATCTTCGCGTTCTGACGACGTCGGTGGCCAACCCTCTCCGTGTGCCTGACCGTGGCAACCTGTACCGAGCCGGTCAGGGGCAGAGTATGGGGTACCACGTAGTGCTTGTTGGTTCCTTTGAATGAGCCGTGGCGAGAGAATCTCGAGGCGGGTCCGAGAGTGCAACGAACGAGAATAGGTCGGGTTCGTCGAACGACATTCCTTTCACTTCGGACCTCAGCGTCAAGTCTTGGGCATGGGAAGCGCTTCGGCGTTGTGCCTCAATCCCCAAACGGATGAACTGGCACCTTGAGTTTGCGGAAGTCTGACGCGTTGAAAGTTGCGATGCTCTCACAGCCAGCGTCGGCAGCACTGGCGGCGATGTAGGCATCGGCGAATTCGATACCGCTGGTTCGCGCTCGCTGAAGCGCGTCATCAACGAGGGTATGGTCAAGCACGGTGAGCCCGGGAGCAGTGAGTATGCTGCCGAGCGCATCGAGCACCTCAACCCGCCCAAGCTTGTACGCTGATCGCAGTGTCCAGTACACCTCGAAGAGCACCGGGGGACCAGTAACGAGCCTGACTTCTGCTCGCTCAGCGCGCTCGAACAGATGCACAGCCAGGTCATGGTGGCCGTGCTCGTCGTGCGTGAAGAGCCGCAGGAAGACATTCGAGTCGACGAAGATGGGGCTCATTCTCCCCGGTCCTTGTGGGCCGCGACGGCATCCAGCATGCCTTGTCGTTCCTCCGAGGCAGGACGAGCAGCGCCTGCGAATCCGGCCAGGTCTTTCAAGCTCTTCAACGGCCGAATTACCAGCCAGTCCTGCTCAACCTGAATCATCACATGGCGGTGGGGCTCAATCCCGACCGCGCGGCGGAGTCCCGCAGGGAGCGTTATCTGCCCTTTGGAGGAGACTGTCGCAACGCTCATGATCACACCTCCGGTATGAGTGAGCATATTCGAGATTCGGATCGAACGGAGAAGAGCCCTGTACTGCTTTACTCTGGTCAATCAGTAAAGCGAACCCATCGAAGTCAAGGGAGGAAGCCTTCGCATTCCTCCCGGGCATCATGTCACCGGCGCACGCGACGTATGTAGAAGTCAACTTGCTGAGCGAAAGAGCCGCCTAGGGTCAGAGGTAGTGCATTTGTGGGATTGGATGGGGTCGCGCTTCGGGGAGGTAGGGAAAGCGCCGGATAATCGGCGAGGTGGAGCGAAGGGAAGAGTCGTACGGTGAAGGAACGAAGAACCTGCCGACTGGCGGGCTCATGTCTGCGTGCAGCCTGCTTCAAGCCCACCTTGGCCACTATTCTCAGGTGAGAATAGTGGCCAAGGTGATCCGATCTCGCCTCTCCCGCTTCGCCATTCCAAACTACAAACGCTTCCCGGTTCTATTCCTGCAGCAAAGCGACCCGCGCATCCGTTCCTCATTGGTAGCCGGGCCTCTCTCTGGTCGACTCCTGACACGAGTTGTCGCAGGGGCTGCCAGATGATCGACG
>JAFGKV010000007.1 GCA_016928395.1 Candidatus Fermentibacterota bacterium
GGAGTCGCTCCATGACCAGCTCTCCGATCACTTCGGTGGGGATTTCGTGGCTCTGTTGGGCAAAGAGCGCGGCCTCCACACGATCGACGATTTCGTCCATCTGCTGAGGGCCTATGGGCCGCTTGCCGCAGGCGGTCCGGATGGCGCGGTGGATCTTCTCACGATCATATGGCTCACGGCGGCCGTCCTTCTTGACGACTACTACATCGGCATCTTCCACATACTCATAGGTTGTGTAGCGACGGGAGCACCCCAGGCATTCTCTTCTTCTCCGCACCGCCGAACCCTCATGCACTGCGCGGCTGTCCACTACCTTGTCTTCGGGATGACCGCAGAAGGGGCATTTCATGGCGTCATGGTCTCTGAAGACTCAAGATCGTGGATCTGGCCAACTCTTCGCCCGTGGCGACCTCCCTCGAATTCGGTGGATAACCAGACCTCAACGATGCGCCGGGCCATCTCCTCGCCGATGAGCCGCCCACCCAACGCGAGCATGTTGGCATCATTGTGCCGCCGGGAAAGCTCGGCGCTCAGCGGGTCATGGCACAGGGCGCACCGCACGCCTTTAACCTTGTTCGCCACGATCGAGGCGCCGATGCCTGATCCACACACGACGATGGCGCGGGAGATCCCGCCGCTGCCGACGCGCCCGGCCATCCGCGCGATGATGGGGGGGTAGTCCACCGATGAATCCCCGGCGCATCCGCCGTCTTCCACATCGTAGCCGGTGTCTCGCAGCACTTGGGCGAGGAAGTGCTTCAGGGTGAAGCCGCCATGGTCAGAGGCGATACCAATCTTCATTCATGTCCTCCGGGTCGGTATCCGCGCGAAGCCTGGCGCACAACACGCGGTGGTTCGGTGGTAAGGTCGATGACTGTGCTGGGCGGCAGCCCTCCGCACGGGCCTTGAATGACCATGTCCACGGTCTCAAGACGCAGCACCTGCGCAAGAGCGGCCGGAGTGTACGGTGGAGCTAGACCGCTGGCATTGGCGCTGGTTGCCGTGAGCAGAAGGCGTGAAGCTGCCAGGATGTCGGCTACTGGCTGAAACTGCGTCCAACGGATGCCGACGAGCCCCTCAGGAGACACAAGCCACGGAGGAGTACCGCTGCACGGGGGAAGCAGCAGTGTCCATGGGCCGGGGAGCAGTGCTTCTGCCCGGACGCGGGCCGTGGGAGACAGCGAGGCCACCCGTGGAACCGCCCCCAAGTCAGGGACGAATACGGCCGGCGGTTTGCCGGAGTTCCGGCCTTTAATTTGCAGCACCCGCGCCACCACTTCCTGGCGAAGGGCATCGGCCGCAAGCCCAAAGCAGGTGTCGGTGGGAACCACGACGACTCCGCCACGCCGGAGAATCTCGGATGCTCTCCGGAGTGAATACGGGTCGTGCATTGTCCCGCCCACGCCTTATCTCCCCTTGACGGCCTCACAGTGCGGCGCGGCCACCGAGCCGGAACACGGTGCGGTGCTGGAATCGCCCATCCTGGAGAGAACAAGGGGTTTTGCGTCTGCGCCCTTCCAGCGAGGCATCGATGCAACGGCGGATGCCTCCACCGCGAGGTCGGCAACTGCGCCCCGCCGAAGATCCACTTCCCCCAGAGCCGCCACCATGACGCCATTGTCGGTACACAGCTCGGGAGGCGGGATGATCAATCGTAACCCTCGGCCTCCGCAGGCCTCGGCCATGGCCTGACGAAGCCGTCGATTGGCCGCGACGCCTCCGACCATGGCCACCGTTGAGACACCGGCGGCAAAGGCCGCAGTGATGGTCTTGCCGACCAGCACGTCCACCACCGCCTCCAGGTAGCTGGCAGCCAGATCGGACGTGGCGCCGGCGTCGGCAGGGCTGCCATGGGTGCGCACATACACCGCCAGCGCGGTCTTTAGCCCACTGAAACTGAAATCGAAGCCCTTTCGGTCTGCGATGGGACGAGGAAACGCCACCGCGGCAGGATTGCCGCGCGAGGCTACCCCATCCAGGGCGGGACCGCCGGGATAGCCCAAGCCCAGCAAGTGAGCTGCCTTGTCTATCGCTTCGCCCGCCGCATCATCCAGTGTCGACCCCATGACCTGCGCCTCGCCTGGGGCCGTGACACGACATAGTAGGGTGTGGCCGCCGGAGGCCAGCAGGGTGACATGGGGCACCTCGACCTCGGGAAACGCCACGAACACGGTATGAAGGTGGGCGCTCAGATGATTCACCGGGACAAGGGGGAGACTTCGCGCCATGCAGATCCCTTTGGCTGCGGCAACACCGACCAGTAGTGCACCGATGAGCCCGGGCGATGTCGTGACTGCGACGGCATCCAGGTCGCCCCACGTCACACCGGCACGATCCATGGCCTCCCCGATGACAGGGATAAGCAGTCTGCTGTGCTGGCGGGCGGCGATTTCCGGCACCACGCCTCCATAGGCCGCATGGAAGGCGTGCTGGCTCGAGACAACGGATGAGGCAACGGCGCCGTCGCAGACCACGGCGCCGCAGGTATCATCGCATGACGTTTCGATCCCGAGGACTTTCACTCCGCGTTCTCACCTCCCCAGGAAAGGAGCGGCGCCGCTGGTCGTCGGGGTCACGGAGTTCAGCAGGCTTCGCAGGGACAGCGGCAGGGCGAGGCGGTCTTCCGCCATCTTCCGCTGGCGCATTGCACCCAACGGTCTGCGTTGAATCTCATTCTTTGACAGCAGTACGATCTTGCCAAGGTCGAAGGAACTATCCTTGTCCAAGGCATTCATGATGCCATTCTCGAAGTCCACATAGACCAGTTCGCCGGTCTCGATGGCGGCGATGCCGCCGCCTTCCATGCCCTCGGGAGCGCAATGCCCGATGAAGGGGCCCCAACTGGTGCCAGCGATCCGGCCGTCGGTGCACAGCACCGTGATGTTTCTCAAGCGTACATCCCGCTGGAGGTACTCCGCAGGATAGTAGATCTGGCGCATGCCTCCGGCAACAGGCCCCTCCCCGGCAATCACCACGAAAATCCGCATCAACTCGTCGTCGACGAGCCGGTCGAACAGCTCATCCTTCTTCAGTTTTGCGTAGAGTTTGTAGTCATCCAGGCGATCAGGATAGTTCAGGGAGAAAAGGCTCAGAAGATCGTCCATGGTGACGATCGTCTTCACCTTGTCGAGGATCTCGCTACTCTCGAAGAGGTCGGCCACCGCGTCCTCCTCGTTGTAGTAGAAGACCGCCAGATATGTCTTCTTGTCAAAACGATCAAGTTCCTCAGGGGACAGGCTGCTGATGCGGGTGACCGAACTCTCACAGAAGTTCCCGCGTAACTCGACTATGCCGCTGCATTCCTTTGCCGGCGAGGATTGCACAAAGACGCCATCGGGCTCCTGGGCGGCGGACAACCTATCATTCCACGGTACGTCCACCGTCGGGCCGTCCTTCACCTGGGTTGCATCGACCTGCCGAAGCGCCCGTAGGACCGTGTCGAATCCTCCGGCACGCTTGGCGGCGATCTCTGCGGCCCAGCCATGAAGGGTCGGCTCGCCATCCGGGGGAAACATTGCAAAGGAGGGAGTCTCGGAACAGATGGCCGAGATGAACGTGGTGGTGGGCTGCCGCTCTTCCGGGAGATCCATGAAGCTGGCCAGGTACGAGAAATGGAGGGACCAGTCTGTGGATCCGTTGAGCGTGGACCAGAGCCGGATGGCATTGTCAAGGTTTGCCTCCACCAGTTCCGCTGCGCCTAGTTGCGCCTTGCGGGTGCTGACCGCCTTGAGGAACGGCCCCAGGGCGTGGGAAACCGCGGCGTCATTGGGCTGCTTGACGAGGAGTTCATATCCCGAGGGAATCAACCCGAGACCGTACAGGACCACCCGGTTCGTTCCGGTGTTCTCCATGCAGGCCGGCGCCGTGGGCCGGTCGCACAGGGCCTGCGCCAGGGAAAGCAGCATCTCGTCCCGCTCGTTTCTGGACATCAGCTTGCGGGCATTGAGCTGTTCGAGAAGTTTGTAGAACATCGGATAGACGTTGGTTCGAAGTCGTTGGGCCATGAGGGCGTCGAGTTGGCTGCGCAGCAGCGGACGATCAGTCTTGTCGCGGATTACCCTGAGCCGGTCACGGATCTCCTTTGGTATGGGTCTCTCAGCGACCAGCGGCGGCGGGAGAAACAGGGCGGAAAACGGAGGCCGTTTGGCGTTCTTGCGCTGTGTGTCTATCTCGACATAGGCGCCCAACTCTGCTACGGGCCGCATTTCTCCGGAGGTAATGGAGATCGCCGCATCGAAACCGTAGGCCTCTATCTGAGCAACGACCAGAGCGGTCGTGATGTTTCTGCTGACCAGGTCATAACGCATGCCGGTGTGGCCGATGGCGACACCCTGAGGCACGGTCGGCAACATCACGGAGAACGGGAGACAGCCCTTTTCCCATACGGCGCATGCCGCCGCCCGGGCCATGGCACAGTCCAGAACGTGTGCCGGATCGTCAGGCGTACCGGTTACCACCGCGATACGGTTCCTGCCCTTCATCAGCTTGCCGATGATGTCTTCCCGGGTGGCTATGACTTTGGCGTTCCGTAAGGTGTACTCCACGCTCGCTACCAACGAAGGGAGGGGCAGAGGGTGTGCGATGAGTGGGTCTTTTGAGGTGAGAGGGTGCATTCGAACCATCAGGCGTGTCTCCTCAGGCTTCAGGCGCGTCGCAACGGGAAAATGCCGGCATGGTGTGCCGGTGAGCTGTGGCAATCAGGGCGTCGCATAGGAACCGGCAGGTATGCCAGGGGACCACACTGCTCCACTATGAGGGCGAACAGCGTAGCACGGGCATGCCGCAGCATTACCTCGTGCTGCTGTGGTATTGTGAGGACGTGACGCGAAGGGACCCCACGATACTACACAGAACGAAACGGCTCCTGGCTTTCTCACAAGCGATGTGCATATGGACCCAAAAGGAGCCCAGCAACTTATAAAAGAAGCCAGAAAAGTCAAGGTAAATAAGGGTCTTGCCCGATTCCCCTCGACACCTTGGCTGGCGTCGAGGGGAGCCCTCAGCACCCCGCGGTCGATTCCGCGGGGCTTGCGTGGGATCAGATCGCCTGATGGAGGCCCCCCGGCTCCGCTGCGGAGCCGGGGGCAGGCCTCGGACTCTTGCGGCCCGTGGAAGCGAGCAGGGGCCGCCGGCTGCTACGGGCTATTGGACAACCTCGAAGTCGGCATCAACCGGCCCGGAGTCTTCGGGGGGAGCGGTATCGGGGCCAGGCCCGTCCGGTGAACCCTGACTCTGACCCGCGGCGGCTTCGTACATCTTACCCGCGGCCTGATGCCACGCCTTGAGGAGGTCATCGGTGCCTGTCTTGATCCGCGCCTCATCATCGCTCTTGATGGCATCCTTGAGGCTGGCTACGAGGCGTTCCACCTCGCCCTTTGTTGCCGGATCCAGTTTGTCCTTCATCTCCTCCAGGTTCTTCTCGGTCTGATACACCAGTTGATCCGCACGGTTACGCGCCTCGACCAACTGGCGCTTGGACTTGTCTTCGTCGGCATGCTGCTCGGCATCCCGTACGAACTTCTTGATCTCCTCATCCGTGAGCCCGGAAGACGCCTGGATCCGGATGGACTGTTCCTTGCCGGTGGCCTTGTCCTTGGCGGAGACCTTGAGTATGCCGTTGGCATCAAGATCGAAGGTGACCTCGATCTGCGGCATACCCCTGGGAGCGGGGGGCAAGCCGGTGAGCTGGAAACGGCCGATGCTCTTGTTGTAAATCGCCATCTCGCGCTCACCCTGAAGCACGTGGATTTCCACTGTGTTCTGGTTGTCCTCCGCAGTGCTGAACACTTCGCTCTTGCGTGTCGGGATGGTCGTATTCCGCTCGATGAGCTTCGTGAATACCCCACCCAGGGTTTCGATGCCCAATGACAGGGGAGTCACATCCAACAGAAGGATGTCCTTCACTTCGCCTGCCAGCACGCCGCCCTGAATGGCGGCGCCGACAGCCACCACCTCATCAGGGTTCACACCCTTGTGGGGTGCGCGGCCGAACAACTCCTCGACCACCTGCTGCACCCGCGGCATCCTGGTCTGCCCTCCCACGAGGATGATCTCGTCGACATCCTGGGCGCTGAGACCTGCGTCCTGGAGCGCACGTTTGCAGGGGCCAACGCTGCGCTGCACCAGATCCTCGACGAGTTGCTCGAGCTTGGCCCTGCTCAGGGTCATCCGAAGGTGCTTGGGGCCGCTGGCATCGGCGGTCACGAACGGCAGGTTGATCTCCGTCTCCAGTGTCGAGGACAGTTCACACTTCGCCTTCTCCGCCGCCTCCTTGAGACGTTGGAGCGCCATGGGATCCTTCCGGAGGTCGATCCCCTGTTCCTTCTTGAACTCGTCGGCGATCCAGTCCATCACCTGCTGGTCGAAATCGTCGCCGCCCAGGTGGGTGTCACCATTGGTGGACTTCACCTCGAAGACACCGTCGCCGATTTCGAGGATAGAAATGTCAAACGTCCCGCCGCCCAGATCGTAGACTGCGATCTTCTCATCCTTCTTCTTGTCAAGACCGTAGGCCAAAGACGCGGCGGTGGGCTCGTTTATGATGCGCTTGACATTGAGGCCGGCGATCTTACCCGCATCCTTCGTGGCCTGTCGCTGCGAGTCATTGAAATACGCAGGCACGGTGACGACGGCGTCGGTCACCGTCTCACCGAGATAGTCCTCCGCCGTCTGCCGCATCTTCTGGAGGATCATCGCCGAAATCTCAGGAGGCGAGTACTCCTTGTTACCGATCTTGACCCGCGCGTCATCATTGGGCCCCGTCACCACAGCAAATGGCACCTCCGAGGTCTCGGCCTTCACTTCCTGATACTTCCGGCCCATGAACCGCTTGATGGAGAATACCGTTCTGTCGGGGTTGGTGATCGCCTGGCGCTTCGCCGCCAAACCAACCACCCGTTCCCCATCCTTGGTGAACGCCACCACCGACGGGGTCGTACGACCACCTTCGGCATTGGCAATCACCACGGGCTTGCCGCCTTCCATGACGGCGACGCACGAGTTCGTCGTGCCGAGATCAATACCGATGGTTTTGCTCATGACATACTCCTCCAATGATGACCACCACTGCGTGATGGCCCTTTCGTAGGCTTCGTTACTCCTGACGCTTCAGGTAAACCTATGCAACGACCGTGCCCAGCCCCCAGCCTCCCGAGTGTGGCGCCACCAGGGGCTTCAGGTCCGCCGCCTCTACGCCTCTCTGCCACTTTGGCAGTTATTCCGCCATAGTGGCTACCCGCTCGTGCGCGATTCAGGCGTGTGGCCGATGTGCGGACGAGTTGCCCTCCCACGCGGCACATGGCTACTTCCACGGCTTTGCCC
>JAFGKV010000269.1 GCA_016928395.1 Candidatus Fermentibacterota bacterium
GACCCGGGCACTGGCAGTGGAACCTTCGTGCTTCGACTGGAGAGCGTGCTGGGCACGGCACACACGCGGGTTGTGCGCGTCAACTAGGGGCAGTCAGCAGTCGGCAGTCGGCAGTCAGCAGTAGGCAGGAGGCGCGGTCCGGCCTACCCCGTGAACCCTGAACCCTGCGAGCGAAGCGAGGCCGTTGCCCGGAACGCAGTGTGCGCTACGGACCCCAGACCAGCCAGACGAACGCTGCGCCGGCGACAGTCGCGGCGATGGTAAACGGGAAGCCGATGGAGGCGAAGCGGAAGAAGGTGACCCGATAACCACGGCGTTTGAGTATGCCCGTAGCCACGATATTGGCGGAGGCCCCCACCGGCGAGATATTGCCGCCCAGGCAGGCCCCCACCAGGAGCCCGAAGGTCAGGAAGTAGTAATCCGTGACGCCAAGGGCCACGCCCAGGGCCCGTACTACCGGGATCATGGCGGTCACATAGGGCACATTGTCCACCACGCCGCTGATGAGAACCGACCCCCATACCACCAGCATGAACGCTGTGAACGGGTCATTCCCCGACCATGAGGCCATGATCGCGCCGATGCGCTGCATCACGCCGTAGCTCTCCAGCGAGTTGACCATGAAGAAGATGCCCGCCAGGAGGAAGAGGGTGTCGAAGTCGAACCCCTTGACGATATCCCACGCGCTCCGCGCTTGCTCGCGTCCCTCGATCTCGTGATCGTCGGGCCGAAGCCGTACCCGGAGGATCCACCCCTTCTCCGGCCCGGCCGTGGCATGCCAGACCAGCGTGATCACGGCTCCGGCCGCGCACAGCGATCCAGCGGCGAGGCCGACACCCGATGTGAACAGGCTGATCACCGCGAGACCGGCGATGACGATGCCGAGAATAGCCGTCGGCACCCAGCTCGTGACTTCCGGCAGCGGCGGTGCGCTGACCGGACTCTTGTCACGCCCGAAGATGAAGTAGAGGACAAAAAACGATGCGACGGCCCCGGCCTGCACTGCGAAGAAGATCCCCGGTTTTCCGTGGAAGAAGAAGAAGTCATTGAATCCCATATTCTCGGAGGCTGCCAGGATCATGCTGGGAGGGTCACCCACCAGAGTGGCCGTACCCTGCAGATTGCTGGCGACGGCGATGCCGATGAGCAGCGGTACAGGGCTTACTTTGAGGCGCCGGGTCGCCTCCAGCGCGATGGGCGCCACGATCATCACCGTGGCGACATTCTCCACGAAGATCGAGATAATGCCCGAGAGGGCGCAGATGAGCACCCCGGCCTTGCCGTAGGTCCCCGCCATTCGGATCAGCTTGGCCGCCAGGTATTCGGGAACTCTGGTCTCGATCAGGATCTCCGCGACGATCAGAATGCCCGCAAAGATGAGCAGGACATTGTAGTTGATGGTCAAGAAGACTCGCAGGTCTGGCGGAGCGCCCAGGGCGAAGGAAATCATTGATGCCGTCATGGCCCCAAGCCACACGACCGCTCCACGCCAGTTATTGGCGAAGGCGACATATCCGTAGATGCACACAAAACAGATGGAGAACACGATACCTTGCGTCGTCATATCAGATTCCTGCCGTCAGTATCGACACACCTGCCGTCACTCTCTCAGACGCCCACGTCATTCCGAGTAAGGCACGCGCTGGTGTGAGCTGTGGGGCATCATCCTTTCCGGAAATGCGGCGTTACGCGGGCGACAAGATAGGCGTTTAGCCTGCAAAGGCAGCTCTTGAGTGGGAATGAGGATGCATGTCCTTCCACGATCGGCATCTGCATCGCGCGCGAAGCCGATATCGAACCAACGGGGAGTCCATGGCGGAGACGGCGATGCCGAAATCGATCGAAATTGCGTATCTCGCCCGGCATGACGCGAGGAACCGCTTGCGCCACGACCCTTCAGGGCTTCATTGCGGGGTGCCGAACCCGCTCCACATTGTCTCCACCAACGATCGGGGGATCCCATGCGAACCGTGCTACCGCTTTTCCTGACAACCCTCGTGCTCTCGTGTGCCCGGCTGGCGCCTCCGGCCACGGAGCACCCCGTCGAGCCGGTCGTGGCGTCGTGTGCCCTCACGGATACGCTATCACTGGATCCTGCCGTCATTACGGGAGTGCTCCCCAATGGCCTCACCTACTTCATTCGCAGGAATGGAAAACCCGAGGGCCGCGCGGAGCTGCGCCTGGCGGTGAACGTGGGTTCCGTGCTGGAAGACGAGGATCAACGGGGACTCGCCCATTTCACCGAACACATGGCGTTCAACGGCACCGAGCACTTCGCCAAGCACGAGCTGACCGATTTCCTGGAATCCATCGGTATGCGATTTGGTCCAGAACTGAACGCCTATACCAGTTTCGATGAAACCGTGTACATGCTCCATGTTCCCACCGACAGTGCCGAGCTCGTCGAGAAGGCGTTCCTGATTCTCCACGACTGGGCCTGCGGGATGCTTCTCGAAGATGAGGAGATCGACAAGGAGCGCGGCGTTATCATGGAAGAGTGGCGGGGGAGACGTGGCGCGGATGCGCGCATCAGTGACCGGCAGTATCCCGTGCTCTACCACGGCTCCCGCTATGGCGTGCGGCTGCCCATCGGTGAGCCCTCGGTGATCGAGGGATGCGAGTATGAGACGCTGCGCCGGTTCTATCGCGACTGGTACCGGCCGGATCTGATGGCGGTGGTGGCAGTTGGAGACTTCGACCCGGCGTGGATCAAGACCCTTATCGAAGAGCGTTTCTCGGGCATCACGCTTCCTGAGACCATGAGGGAACGAGAGTTCTTTCCGGTGCCCGATCACGACAGCCTCCTCTGTATCGTCACCACCGATCCGGAAGCGACCAGAACCCAACTCTCACTCGTGTACAAAGGCCCGCGTCGTCCCATCGTTACCGGAGAGGACTACCGGCGTCGCATGGTTGAGAATTTGCACCTCTCGATGCTGAACCGAAGACTGGAGGAACGGGCCAAGGAGACGGATCCTGACTTCATCAGAGCATATTCCATGAACCGGGCCATCGCCCGAACGAAGGAGGCCTACACCCTCACCGCACAGGTGCGAGACGGCGGGGTGATTCGTGGGTTGGAGGCGCTGTTGGGTGAAGCTCAGCGCGTGTACCAGCACGGATTCATCTCCACGGAGCTGGAGCGGGAGAAGCTCGTATTCTTGCGCAACGCGGACCGCGCCTATGTGGAGCAGGACAAGACCGAATCCAACCGGCTGATCTGGTCATACGTCGGTAGCTTCCTTCGGGATGAGCCCACGCCGGGCGTCGAGTTTGCCTACAGATTTTGCCAGGAGCATCTCCCGGGCATCACCCTGGATGAGGTCAATGGCTTCGCGCAGACATGGATGAACGGAAGCCGGGTGGTCATGGTGAGCGCGCCGGAATCCGTGGAGAATCCACCGCCGAATGAGGAAGAGCTGGCGGCACGAATCGCCGCGGTGAAGCATGCCGCCTACGAGGCGTATGAGGATGCCATGCCCGGCTTGCAGTTGCTCGATCGTATCCCCGCCCCGGGTTCCGTGGTGGCGGAACGTCAATTGGACGCCGTGGGCGCAACGGAATGGACTCTCTCCAACGGCATTCGTGTCGTGTGGAAGCCGACGGATTTCAAGAATGACGAGATTTTGTTCTCCGCCTTCAGTCCCGGTGGCAGTTCTCTGGTGCCCGACAGTCTTGTCACCGCCGCATCCTCCGCCTGTGGCATCGTCTTGGAGAGCGGGGTTGGAGCGTTCAGCAAGACACAACTCGACAAGGTTTTGGCCGGTTCACTGGTCTTCATGTGGCCGAGCATAGACGAAGCGTTCGAAGGTATGAACGGGAGTTTCTCCCCCAAAGACATGGAGACAGCCTTTCAGCTCATTCACCTCTACTTTACCGCGGTGAGGGAAGACTCGGCGGCATTCGGCGCCTACCGAACCCAGATGGAAGAGTATGTCAGGAACCGGTCCGCCGAGCCCAGGGAAGTCTACCAGGACACGGTGTCGGCCACCCTGAGTCAGTACCATCCCCGCCACAGGCTATGGACGGCTGAG
The DNA here is from genome assembly GCA_016928395.1 of Candidatus Fermentibacterota bacterium. Taxonomy (GTDB): domain Bacteria; phylum JAFGKV01; class JAFGKV01; order JAFGKV01; family JAFGKV01; genus JAFGKV01. The sequence goes on from JAFGKV010000269.1 coordinate 4,035, forward strand.
ACCGTCCGCGAGCTCGATCTCGGCGAGGCCTTGGCTGTGTACAGGGATCGATTCGCCGACGCCGGCGATTTTACCTTTGTCTTTGTCGGTGCATTGGATCCGGAGGCTTTGCGCCCCCTGGCAGCGACCTACCTGGCCAGTCTTCCCGCCCTGGGGCGTGGGGAGACGTGGCGGGATGTCGGGCCGACACCGCCCGAGGGCGTGGTGGAGAAGGAAGTACGGCTGGGTATAGAGAAGAAGGGAGAGGTACGCCTTGTGTTCCCCAGCGACCTGGCGTGGAGCCCGCAGGCCGTACACCGGATACGCAGCATGGCCCAGGCGATGCAGATCAGGTTGCGGGAACGGATTCGGGAGGACATGAGCGGCACCTACGGTGTCGGCGTTCGACCGGGATTGGTCCGCTATCCCAAGTCGAAGTGTTTTGCCTGGATATCCTTTGGATGCGACCCTGATCGCGCGGATGAGCTGGTGGAGGCGGTGTTGAGTGAGATTGCCGCCATTCAGGCCGAGGGGCCGGATTCAGTCGATCTGGCCAAGGTCAAGGAGGCGCAACGTCGGCAGTTCGTGAAGGGCCTCCAGGAGAACAGATTCTGGCAGAATGCACTGCACGATGCCTATCTGCACGATGAGCCGGTCGAAGATATCCTCTCCTATTCCGATTTGATCGAATCGCTCACTGCCGAGGACATCCGCGAGGCGGCTGTCTCCGTCTTCGACTTCGACCGCTATGTGAAGATCGCTCTCTATCCGGGGGACACTGGCGGCGGGGCCGTCGGCCTCTGAAGAGATAGACGAAGACTCTCGCCTCCGAGTGCCTTCAACATCATCGATCGGTTGTGCTCTCCCGGTGAGACGTCAGGGCAAAGACCGCGACGGGTATCACGCGGTGATCCACGGTGGAGAGCGAGGCATCGCGGCTCGTAAGGAGAAGATGGCCCGGATTTCCCTTCCAGGTCAGACCCGGGAAGGGAAATCCAAGCCGTCAGCCCGTGGTCAGAATTCCGGCATCTGCCATTCCACCCGCCAGTAGATCCCGTTTTCACGCTTCATGAGGCCTTCGTCAACCATGGCGCGCCGGAAGAACGCATGGTCCTCATGATGGCGGTTGATGAGGGCGTTCACCTGCTTTTCCGGGTATTTGACACCAAACTCGAAACGTTCGGCGAGCCACCTCAAGAGCACAAGCCGCTTCTTATAGCCGGCGGGAATGGCCGTGATGGTCTCGCCGTTCACGAAATTGCCCAGTACCTTCTCCTCCCAGTCGGATGAGGTGGTTCCTTCGGCGAGGGAGGCGATGCGAGCATCGGAGAGCAGTTCCCTCCTCAAATGGTCCAGCGTGCTCAGATCGAGGCGATGCAGGTGGTCATTGCCGACCCTGCGCATGATCACCAACCCGGCTCGCTTGAGCTTCCCCAGATGATGAGATACCGTCGGTTCCTCAAGTTCCAGCGTGGATGCCAACTCGCCGACGCTGCACTCTCTGCCAGCCAGAATGCCCACGATCTTGAGGCGATTCTCGTTGGCCAGAGCCTTGAAGAAGTGGAGAAGGGTTGCGGTGTGAGATTGCGTCATGGGAGCCTCCTATTTAGATGTAGAGCAAAATAGAAGATAGTCGACCAAGATGCACCGTCAAGAGGATTCCTTCCGCACAACCACCCGCGGGGCGTGTCCCTGATCAGACACCGGCGGGGGCGGGAGATTCAGCGGAGCCTTGCGCCGCTCAATGCTGCCGGCCGGCTTCGGATCGAGCGTCATCCAAAGATCCTGTGGCGTAGAGGGCCAGACACGCCTCCGGGCAGAGATAGACTGCGGCCGGTAGGCCGATCAGGCCTTTGGGTTGCATCTATCGACCCCGAAGCACGGCCTGGATCAGCTCATGGAGATGATGGACGAACTGGGAGCGGTCACGCTTCTGGAACGGAGCCGGGCCCTGGGTGATGTTGCCGAGGTCGCGCAGAAACGCCGCGATCTCCCGCCGGGCCAATGCATCACCGATGCTGTCCTCCGTGAACACGCGGCCTCGGGGAGTGATGGCCCTCGCCCCTCCCTCCAGACACCGGGCCGCCAGCGGTGTGTCGCCGGTGACGACAATATCGTCTGGTCGCACCTGGCCGACGATCCAGTCGTCTGCCGCATCGGGCTGCGCACCCACGACTACTAGGTCGATTCCTTCATCTCCGGGAATCCGCATGGCTGAGTTGGCCACCACTATGACCAGCAATCCGTGACGTCGAGCCACACGGAAGGTCTCCTCCTTCACTGGGCATCCGTCCGCATCCACGAAGATTCTGGGGAGCCGGCCGGAAGGGGAGGGAACAGGATGCATTACACTATAGCCTTTCGGACAAGACGGGCTCCCCCGAATCGACACGACCGTCGCCTGGGCTCGGGCTGGGAAGGCGCCCCAGAACCTTCGACGCGTGGACGTTGGGCATGGCTTTGCCACCTTCGGCAATTCGGTGGAAATAGGTGCTGTGGATCCTGCATAGACGCATCTCGAGTCATCGAAGGTCAAGCATACTCCGGTGATGCGATGGAGTAGAACAGCAATGACGCGGAATGGAAACCGTTGCGTGAGCGGGGGCGGACCGAGGGTGGCTCGGAAATCGCTCCAGTTGTTCTCTTCGACTCTGCCGTGTATCTTGCACTGGTTATACAATGCAGAAGAAGGCCCGGTGGGCATCGGCAACGCCGACGGATAGGGCCGAATTGAGATGCTGCGATAGCAGAATGAAGCCACGCAGGATTGAAAAGGGCGCGGGGATTCCTGTCGCTCGAGGATCGTTGCAGCGCATTGAACTCAGAGGATTACTCCAAGTGGCGGTGTTCGCCCAACGGAGTATCATGTCACAGCACCCACCCACACAAAAGGAGATGGAACCATGCTGTGCGTTCGAAGAATGATGGCACTCAGTGCCGCGTGCGTCCTCATCGCCATGGCCGGCTGCGGCGGAAACCGCATCGAGATCATGAAGATCGAGCCGACTTCGCTCACCCTGAACACCAAGGATTCAGTCTCACCCTTCACGGTGACAGCCTACAACGCCAAGAACGAGGTTGTGCCCGCGCCGACCATCGCATGGTCCACCAGCGACAGCCTGACTCTGCTGGTCGATCAGACCGGACGAGTCACGCCCATGAAGAGCGGTATGGCGACGGTCACCGCAGCGGCCGGGAACGCAAAGGCCGACGTGCCAGTCACGGTGGCGTTGTTCACCTCGCTGGCGCTCCCCGACACCGCCATGGAGCTTGTGGTAAGTGAGGGCCGGCAGCTTGACGCCCGGATTCTCAATGAAACCGGGGTTGAGATCGAGGGACCGTTGATGTGGGAAAGCGAAGACAGGGCAATCGTTGAGGTTACTCCAGAAGGAATGGTGACGGGCATGGCGCCCGGTCAAACCACGATTTCGGTTCGCACGAAGGGCGTTCCAGCCGTGCAACTGCCGGTGACAGTGGTTGCTCCCAAGCCAGCCAAGGGCCGCGGCGGGCGCTGATTCGATCCTTGCGTACAACGTGTGGGTCACCTGTGCAGGCAGCTGCGCAGGTGACCCGTGCCAATTGATAGAGATCTTGCGTTGGCCTTCCACATCGGATGGAGCACACACGGAGGAACAGCCATGCGTGCGTTCGCAATCCTCGTTCTTCTTCTCGCAGTACCCATCCTGGCCGAGGAAGCCGGATCACAGAGCGTGGGGCCTACGGCGCCGGTAGTCGATCACGCAGTCATCTGCACGGGTGTGGTGAACCGTGCTCCCGTGGGAGCTGGGGAGGCGTTCGACGCGGCGGTGGGTGCGCTTTGGTGTTTCACCCGAATCAGTGGCGTCGAGGGAGAATCGACTATCACCCATACCTGGTACATGGGTGAGCACAAGGTTCATGAGCAGCCGTTGGCGGTGCGGGGGCCCTCATGGCGAACCTGGAGCATGAAGAGCATCCCGCCCGATTGGAAGGGGCCGTGGCATGTGGACATCGTGGTTGCTGACGGCACGGTAGTGACGACTGTCGCATTCACCGTTCAGTAGCGCCAACACGAAGGAATGGCGGGTTCGGCCCGGGCGAGTCTGATCTCCCGGCTTCCCTCGGCATGACTGTCCCGTACGCACCATCATCCATTCGTATCGCCCACCTCACATTATCGTTGAGCCCATGGCAGGGCTGATACTTTTGGCAGGAGACAGGCGTGTTCAACCACTTGGCCCAGATAGTCATTCTCTTCTTCGTGATATTCGACCCCTTCATGAGCTTCGCCGTGTTCTCCACGGTCACGCAGCATATGACCCGCAAGGAGCGGACGCGTACTGCGGTTCTGGGCATCGTGGTGGCCGCTCTCATTTCCTATGCGGTGCTGCTGTTCGGTGAGCGGCTTCTGGTCTTGTTCAACACGAATCTGAACGACCTAAAGATAGCCGGTGGCATCATCCTGGGGCTCCTGGGTATCAAGATGACGCTCGGGCAGCCCATCACGGAGGGCGGAGAGGGGAACGAAAAATCCGCCCGCGCCATTGCCGCCATTATTGGCTCCCCCCTGTTAACCGGTCCGGCGGCGATCACGGCGATCATCATTACCGTGCATGACTATGGACGCCCGGTCACCGCTCTTGCCGTGGGTCTGGTGCTGGTGTTCACGGGAGTGCTTCTCGTCCAGGCGACTCTCGTGAATCGTGTTGTGGGCAAGACGCCCATTCAGGTCATCTCGACGATTCTGGGTCTTATCACGGTATCCTGGTCGGTGACCTTCATCAGACAGGGCCTGGGCGTATAGCAGTTCGCCACCTCCGATCATCATCCCCCGTCTGTTCCCGGGTGTCCCGGTGAGAAGAGGAGCGAAGAAGGGGGCGGTCCTTGCTGAACGCCTCAATCCTCTGCGCGCACGGGAATCGCTGAAGAGATCAACCTCACGATCGGGCGGATCCTGGCAATAGAGGGGCAGAGGGCTCGCATTTCCGACGCAGACCGTTCATCTCGCCCCTGACCAGATGCCGGATCAAGGGCGGCCGGAGAGCACGCGCAACAAGGTCGAACCCAGGCGGGAGAGGGCAGGCCTCACTGCCCGAGCTCACTGAGTGCATGCCCAAGGCACTCCCAAGAGATTGGGCTTTGGAGTGCCCGCCTGCTTCTCTATTGATCTCCCCGGATTTGCGCAAGGCCGGCGGCTGCGAAGAATGCAGTGGCGTAACAGAGGGCGGATACGGTAAACACCGCGGTGAACCCGATGTTCAACGCGATGATGACCGCCAGGACCGAACCGATGACCGTGAAGTAGCCATTCGTAGCCCACATCCAGGGAACCAAGGCCCTGCCATTCTCGGCGAGGCTGCGCAATCCCAACGGGAATGGCGCCCCCATGGCCAGGCCGAGAGGTGCGAGCATCAGGAACGACACCAGCGCGCGGACGGGAAGCGACGAGGCCATGAAGGCCCTAAATACCGTGCCCGACACCACCACTTGAATGCCCAGCAGAATGACGATGAGCGGCACTACATGCCGGATGGTGCGCACCGGGTGAGTCGAGGCCTTCCGAGCCAGGAAACTCCCAATTCCCGCAGTCAGCAGCATGGAGAACAACACGGTGGTGATGGCATACATGGGGGATCCGATGAACAGAGTAAACCGCTGCATCGCGGCCAACTCCAACAGAATAAACCCAAGGCCCAAACACGCGAAGTACGTCAACGCCAAACCCTTACCCGGCACGCGAAGACCCCGCCGGTTCAGTATCCAGTTGGGCAGCACGATGAACACGAGGGAGAGCAGCAGGGCCTCCGCCAGCACGGCCAGCAGGGTCAAGTCGGCGATATTGTAGTAGGTAAGCAGGGGTTTGAAATCCTCAGGGAGCATGCTTGCCTGGGCTGTGAAACGGCCGAACTTCTGGAAGTGATCGAAGAACGGCCGGTTATCGGTGCTCGGATAGAGATTGAAGCCGGCACGCTTGTAGAAGCCTGGGCGTTCCTCGGGGGCACTGTGGGCCAAGGCCGCCAGCAACGAGTCGCTCCCAGTTCCATCGGGAAGGTAGAGCACTTCGAAGCCATGATGATTGCCATAGGCCTTCAGCGAATCCATCTCCGCCTGAGGGAACGGCGTCCTGCGAAGGTAGAACTGCCGAACTGACCAGCCTTGACCGTCCAGGATGGCCATGTGCCTCCACGGCTCCGAAATACCAATCCTTTCCAGAGCAGCCAGTGCTACGGACACGAGACGCAACTCGCCCCATCGGTAGATTGAGAGGAGCCCGTCGGGCGTCAGGTGATCCAGATAGTCGACGAATGCTTCGACAGTCGTCAGGTAGGTCTCTGAGAGGTTCAAAGCTCCCGACGCCAGGGCCACGGGTGTGAAGTTGTTGATCTGCTGGATGACGTCGTACTGCGTGCCGGAGCGCCTGAGGAAGCTGCGTCCCTCATCCACCACGAGGTTGACGCGGGGATGATTGAAGATATCACCGATGTAGTCACGGTACTCATTGGTCACGATCCGTACGATGGTGGGGTCGAGCTCCACCGCGTCCACGTGGGCGGCGCCGTTGGCCAAGGCTGCCAGGACCTCACGGCCGCCCGATGGCCCGATGACAAGTGCCTTTGCATCAGGTCGAAGTAGATAGGGAAGGCCGCGATAGGTCGTATCAGGGCCGAGAATCTCGAAATCGCCATCGAAGGGCACCATGACCGACTCGTTGGAGCCCGCATCGATCCAGATGGTCTTGCCCGTTGGCCAGCGTGGTGCGACGTCGATCCTGGAGATAGCGGACCATTTGGTGTACTCGATTCTTCCCAAGCGGTCATCGTGGGCGAATCGCCGCTTCTCTTCCTTGAGCGGCACCTCGAGCTTGGTCGTGCCCAGGGACATCAGAACTCCCGCCGTGATCACCGCAAGGATGGCCAGGCCCCGCGTTCGCCATCCCGCCCCCATTGAGAATGAAAGCGCCGCGACTGCTGCCAGGAGGGAAGCGGCCAACACCGAGCCGGAACCGCCGAATAGGGGAAGCAACGGCAGCACAAGAACGCACCCGATGGCGGCGCCGACGAGATCGGCGAAGTAGAGCTGGTTCACCCGCCCGGTCCGGCGTGACAGCAGGAATGAGACGGTCAGACCGCCGAAGAAAAACGGTACGGAAAGGAACAGGTAATACAGCAGAAGCGGCGCGATCTGGGTCGGATTCTCGAGGATCAGGAGCAGTTGCAGGGGCACTAGGATGACCAGGAGTAGGGCGACAGCGATGGCGCCGCCGTAGATCAAGCTTGTCCAGGCCAGGACGGTCGCGAGCGGATAACGGTCAAGCCACTTCAGCGCGGGTAGGACGGCGCCCGCCGCAGAGAAACCCAACAGAGCCGTGCTGATGATGAGAAAGGCGAAATGATTGGCGAACAGCACCGAGAAGACCCGCATGAGCGAGGTCTCCAGCAGAAGGGTCGCCATGGCGACCAAAGCGATGCCGAAGGCATGGATGAGTAAGTGATCTCGACGCACAGATTATCCTCGGAAGCTCGGGGGAAGTCATGGCAGGTTGGGTCTTAACGCCAGACAGACAAGGCATGGGGGCCTGCCGTGTCAACACCCTTGGAGGCGAGGAGCGGGGTGTTGGAACGTTGGAACACTGGAATGATGGGGAGGGATGAATGCTCGCTACGCTCGCTTTCCCAGGGTTCAGGGTTCGGGGTTCAGGGTTCGGGGTTCAGTCGGGCCTCTGAGGGCGCGGCGCGCACTCAGACTTTTCGGGGCTGAGAGTACGCCGAGTTGTAGCCCCGGCGCTCTGCGCCGGGCGACACGTCGCAGAGGTTGCCCCCGTACCTGCGGATGCGGGGCGACGTGGCTACAGCATGGGGCGGTTCACCACGAGCCCTTTGAACGCGGACTCTCAAACAAGTCTGGCCGACTGCCTATTGCTGACTGGTGTGTGCACGGCACCGTCGCTTTTAAAGGCGGAGCTCTGACTCCGCCCGGCTCGGGGTCGGCATCGGTATCGTTGTCGCAATCGTACTCGTAGTCGACACGCCGGGAATTCGAGCACGGGATGCCGGGATCTTGGAACGATGGAATGACGGCATGATGAGGGAGAATAGCTACGCGCAGGGAGGCGGTGGGGTGGGGTCGGCGGCCGCTCGGGCAAGGAAACGGCCCCCGAGGGGCAACCGAATGACCGAGTCGCCGGCATACGGAGCACGCCCCGGCGGGATCGCCGCCGAGGCGTGCAAGGGCACTGTCGCCATCGTCCAGGTTAGAAAGGCCTCTTCTTCATCATCTTCTTCAGGAAGGGATTATCTGCCCCCTGGTCACTGTCCTCATCGTTCTCTTCGCCTTCATTCCTCCGCATATCACCCATGGGAAACAGCGATACTTCTTTGTAGCCATCTGGTATCGCGAAGTTGGATTCGGCCACGTCCATCGGCGTCAGCACTGTGACCTCCATGGTCGTGGTCGAGGTTTCGGCCTTCTTCTTCTTGGTATCAGTCGTTGTGGTGGCGGTCACGGTCTTGAGAGGTACGCCCTTCATCACGTCCATCTCGGCCGCGATGAGCTTGTCGAGTTCCTCATTGCCGCTCTTGGGCGCGTTCCGCAGCCACATGCCCAGGCTCGCGTCGGGCAGCTTGGTGGTCGCCCACGTATCCTGCTCCTTCACCGTGGTAGACTGGCTCTTGATGCCCATGACAGACATCGACATGGTGTATGATGTGCGACTTTTGTAGTGCGTCGTGGGATAGCCGAGCATAGCCGGTCCCGGTTCCTCGAGGAGCCGCTCCACCTTGGGATCCGTAATCGTCATCTTGACGACACCCATGGCGCCACCAGCAAGCTGCATCATGGCGTCCATATCCCAGACGGCATAGGTCTTCTCCTTGGGATTGACGAGGTAGACCGTCTTGCCACCATCGGTGGTGACCAGATAGGTTCCTTTCCCCATCATATCGTTCTTGCTCTCGGCAAACTCCACCTTGCCGTTGTCGCCGTCTGCCCAGGCTTTGACCTTCATGTTCCCC
>JAFGKV010000042.1 GCA_016928395.1 Candidatus Fermentibacterota bacterium
ACGTACTCGCGCTCGACTGCCCCAGCTCGTCGACGACGACAACGATACCGATAGCGATACCGACAACGAGGCGGGCGACCAGAGACGGTCGCCCCTACGACGGCAACGGTAACGACGGCGACAACGACAACGATACCGATAGCGATACCGACCCCACCCCGGCGGGCGACCAGAGACGGTCGCCCCTACGAGGGCAACGGTAACGACGGCGACGACTACTACGATACCGATAGCGATAGCGATAGCGACCCCGCCCCGGTGGGCGACCAGAGACGGTCGCCCCTACGAGGGCAACGGTAACGACGGCGACGACGACTACGATACCGATAGCGATAGCGACCCCGCCCCGGCGGGCGACCAGAGACGGTCGCCCCTACGAGGACAACGGTAACGACGGCGACGACGACTACGATACCGATAGCGATAGCGATAGCGATACCGACCCGGTGGGCGGAGTCGGAGCCCCGCCCCTGCAAGGCAAGGGCAACGACGGCGACGACTACGATACCGATAGCGATAGCGATAGCGATACCGACCCCCGCCCCGGCGGGCGACCAGAGACGGTCGCCCCTACGACGGCTGACAGCCGATAGCCAACTGCCGGCCGTCCTCTCCACCTCGATAACCGTGGGTGCAGTTTCATCCAGAGGCCTCACTGGTGAGGGGAATCACTCTCGACCCCCGTCAGGCCGCCTGTGGAAAGGTGTGTCGGCCCCGCATCATGGGCAGGTGAGCGCGTCCCGAAGACCGGTATGCGCCAGATGTGGATGGTGACAGCCAGCGCAATGCAAAGAAGCACCAGTCGCACTGGGAAGGAGGAGAGGACGAACAATCCCGTCGAGCCGATTGTCAGCCAGAGAAGGAGGATTGAAAGCACCTTGTGTCGGCGTGAGATACCCCTGCCGTCGCGGTAGTTCCTGATATAGTGGCCGCACCAGCGATTCGTCACGAGCCAACGGTAGAACCGCCTGGAGCTGCGCGCGTAGCACACCGCGGCCAAGAGCAGAAAGGGCGTGGTGGGCAGGAGGGGGAGGAACATGCCAAGCACACCCAGCGCCACGCATGCCGTGCCTCCGATGAACAGCAGGGTTCGTGTCAGACTGTTCATCTCGTCATGGCGTCGTGTTTCACGGCGCGTTGCCCCGACTGGCGGCACGGATCCCCCTGCGGCAGCGGGGAAATGAACCGAGAAGTGAAGGAGATGAGGAATGAACGCAACAACGGAGACAGGGATGAATGGACGCGAGGCTGTGCGCTTGAACTCCGGAATTCTGACACCCGTATGCCGGCATTCGAGTGCGTGGGGTGTACTGAACGCACACGAACAGCTCAGGCCTCAGACCGAGAAGTCTCAATGCGGCGTGCGCCGCCACAGGGCCTGCCGGACTCGTGGCGGCGCACCAGCTGAGATCAGCCCTCGATAGAGAGCAATTCAACCTCGAAGACAAGCGTGGCATTTGGCCCGATCTGCGATCCGGCGCCCCGCTCGCCATAGGCCAGATGCGGCGGAATGAACAGCCGGTAGGTGCTGCCTACGGGCATGAGCTGCAGCGCCTCTACCCATCCGGGTATGACGCCACCGACTCGAAACGTCGCGGGTTCCCCTCGACTATGGGAGCTATCGAATTCGGTGCCGTCAATGAGGGTGCCGCGATAATGGACCTTCACCGTGCTCTTGTCCGTGGGCCTCGGCCCCGCACCCTCCGTCACGACGAGATACTGCAGACCACTGGCCGTCGTAATCACGCCCTCGGCGCCCTTGTTCGCTTCCAGGAAGGCCGTTCCTTCCTCCAGGTTGTGCGCGGCCATCTCCCGAGCCTTGCCTTCCTGCCTTTCGCGGAACGTGTTTGCGAACTCCTCCCGGACTTCCGTGGCTTGTTCTGGGCTCATCAATAAGGCCTGCCCTTCCATTGTGTCGCGGATGGCCTGTGCCAAGACGGCTACATCCACCTCAATCTCCAGGTTCTTCAGATTGCTGCCGATATCCAGCCCCAGGGCATAGCTAAAGCGTTCGGCGTCGGTAGTGAGGACACTCTTTTGGGGCACCTCTTTGCTGCAGGCAACACCGAGAACCAGTATGGCAAGAATGAGAAGCGTACATCGTGGTTGCACAATGTTCCTCGCTTTCCAAAAACACACAGCCACCCGCGAACACGGCGTCTCCGCGCCCGACGGTGGCCCTCTATGTCAGACGCCACTCGATCGCCAGATGCTTGCCCAGGGCCGACTCCAGAAGCTGGCCCTTATCCAGGGCCGCCTGGCGCTCCATCTCGGCAGGCCAGCGAACAAGGCAGGTAATGGCAATCCTCTTTGGCGTGATCTGGCAGGTAAAATCGTCCACGAGGCTGCGGTGGGTACGGTCGAGACCGTCGGCCACACGGAGAATCCCGGCCATCACAGCGACTCGCCTTCGGTCTTCCTCGGCCAGTACCATGTACTGCCCGTGGGTCGGCTTGGGAAGCGCCTTGCGATGATACCGCGCCGTCATGCCGATGAGGAGTCGGTCCCGCTCGTCAAACGGCAGCACCGTCGAACTGAGAATGATCCTCAGCGCGGTCTTATGATGCGCCTGTTGGCCCTCGATCCATCCGATATCATGCAGGAGCGCGGCGCAGTGGAGAAGGAATCGCTCCTCTGTCCCCAGCATGTGCAGTCCGGCCAGATCGTCAAACAGTTTGAGGGATAGCCTCGCGACTTGGTGGGTGTGCTCGGCCTCATACTCGCACGAGCGAGCCAGCTCCAGCACTGCCTCGATTCGAGAATCCGCGTTCCTCTCTGGCACAACAGCCGCCGCCTCGGGAGGAGCCGTCTCCGGCATCACACCTTGTCGCAGAGCCTCAGCTCCGTAGGCGGGGAGCCCACAGGCTTTCATGGCCACCGCAGTGGATTCGACGGGGTAGTCAACCCGCCTGAAGCTGGTGCGCACGACGCGCTCGGTGATGGTCATCACTGCGTAGGAGGCCCGGGGATCGCCGTCATGAGACTGGCCCACACTGCCTGGATTCATGAAGACCACGCCGCGGATGCGCCGAGTCCCGGCCGTCGGCTCGTGCCCGTAGACGACCACTTGTGCGTGGGACTCGTCAGCGAGGATGCGGAGATGATCCAGAGTTGCCTGATGGGGAAGCCGTGCCGACGGCGATCCATGGACCAGCAGAACCCGGACACCGGCCACGGTGAGTTCAAGATGACGCGGAACCGACCGAAGAAACCGATGGTGTCCCTCACTCAGATGCGCCTGGGCATACCTCAACGGGACAAACTCATGCTGCATGGTCCGATGGACCGTATCCTCCATCTGGTGGAGCTTGAGCAGCAGCAGTTCATCGCGGCCCAAGACAGAAAGCGCCCCCAGCTCCTGCAGCCGGTCTATGACCGCACCGGGAAACGGCCCAAAACCCGTGAAGTTGCCCACATTCCAGATGGCGTCGACCCTGTGCTGCCGTGCATCGGCCACCACCGTGTCGAGAGCGGGAAGATTCGCCCTGATGCCACCCAGCACCGCCACCCTCATGGCACTACCTCTCTTCGTGCCAAGACCCCCGGTGGGCGATCATCCACGCCTGGGAGTCAAGAGGCGCCTCGCCTGAGCCGGGTTGGCGCCGTTCGTATGAGCCGTTGGGCAGGAGGATCCGGGCCTGGCCCGTGTCCCGAAGATGAACCTGGAGGATCTCTCGCAGGTGCTCCCTCGAGAGGGAGTCCTTCACGGGAAACAATACCTCCACCCGCCTGTAGAGATTGCGCGGCATGAGATCGGCGCTGCCAATGAGCAGCTCCTCGTCACCGCCGTTGTGAAAGTAGTACATTCGTGCATGCTCCAGAAAGCGCCCCACCACCGAGGTTACCCTGATGCTCTCGCTCAGGCCCGGGATGCCCGGCCGCAGGCAGCAGACCCCCCGTACCTGCAGATCGATGGAAACACCGGCGGCAGAGGCCATGTACAGCGCCTGGATGCAGGCCTTGTCCACAAGTGCGTTCAACTTGAACGCGAGGCGGCCGTCTCCCTCGCTCAAGTGGCGCTGGCGTTCCCGCTCGATCCGGTTGACGATCTCATCCCGCATGCGTCCTGGCGCCACGATGAGCGTGCGGTACGCGTCGTTGCGGGAATAGCCGGTCAGGGCATTGAACAGATCCGAGGCATCGGCGCCCACCGCGGGGTCGCAGGTGAAGTACCCCAGGTCGGCATACACCCGGGCGGTGCTTTCATTGTAGTTGCCCGTGCCCAAATGTACGTACCGCACAATACCGTCGCGCTCCCGCCGCACCACGAGCAGAAGCTTGGCGTGGGTCTTCAGCCCCACGAAACCGTAGACGACGTGGATCCCTGCCTGATCGAGCGCCCGGGCCCACTCGATATTGTTCTCCTCGTCAAAGCGAGCTTTCAGCTCCACCAGAACCGCGACCTGTTTTCCCCGCTCCCGCGCCTCCATGAGCTCAGCTACCACGGGCGAGTTGGCGCCCACGCGGTACAGCACCTGCTTGATGGCGATCACCGCCGGATCCCGGGCCGCCTGGTGGAGAAACTCCACCACGGGGGCGAAGCTGTCATACGGGTGATACAAGACTCTGGGGCGGCGGCGAATGGCGGCGAAGATGTCTTCGGTCTTGAGTATGGGAGGCGCCGAGGGTACGAACGGGGCGTCCTTCAGGTCGGGCCGGTCCATGGCGGTGAACTGCATCAGATCGGACGCGCCTATAAGCCCTGTGACTGAGTAGACTTGATAGGGAGCCAGCTCAAGATTCGAGGTCAGGATATCGCGGATACGATCGGGGGTGTCGCTGGCGATCTCCAGCCGCACCGGAGATCCGAAGTGGCGCATTCCCACGCCGTGCTCCACCGCCGCCAGAAGGTCGGCTGCCTCATCTTCCTCTAGATCCTGATCCGCGTCGCGGGTAACCCGGAAGGGGTATGCCGCCAGCACCTCCAGCCCAGGGAACAGCATGTCGAGATTGGCGGCCACTACCTGCTCGATCCACACAAAGCGGTTGGAGGCAGCCTTGGCCAACCCGAGGCTGCCGTAATCAGTCGAGGCCTCCTCGCTGGGGATCCGCAGCAACCGCGGGAATGTACCCGGAACCTTGATCCTGGCGAACCGCTCCCCCTTCTTCGGATCTCGCGCGACCACGGCAAGGTTCATGCTGAGGTTGGAGATATGGGGGAAGGGGTGGCCGGGATCGAAGGCCAGTGGCGTGAGCGCGGGAAACAGCTCCCGCTCGAAATACTCGCGCAGCACCCGCCGCTGATTGCGCTTGAGATCGGCATAGTCCTGCACCTTGATTCCCGCGTCTTTGAGCTGCGGGATGAGCACCGTACGCCAGTACTCCGACACGGTCTCGAGTTCAGGGAGGACATCCCGTCGGATGGCGGCCAGTTGCTGATCAGGGGTCATGCCGTCGGCAGACCGTTCCTGGGCGCCCATGGCCAACTGCCATCGGAGGCCTGCAACCCGAATCATGAAGAACTCGTCAAGGTTGTTGGCGAAGATGGCCAGGAACTTCACCCGCTCCAGCAGCGGATGGCGGTTGTCCAGTGCCTCCTCCAGCACCCGGTGATTGAACTGCAGCCAGCTCAACTCCCGGTTTATGTAGAGATTGGGGTCATCCAGGTCCACGGGGAGAGTCACGGCCTGCCGAATCGTGGCGGAAGAGCCCTCTGAAGAAGCGTGATCGTCGGCCTTCCGGGAGCGGGAATGGCCCTTAGACCTCGCCATGGGACTCGTCCTGCTCTAGCGTGGCCAATGCGGCGGTGATACGGCCGAAGAACTCCGGTCTTTGGAACTCGGCCCACCACTCGGGAAAGGTCTGAAGCAAACCGGCCAGTTCGCGCTGCCGGGTGGCCAGGTACGAAGCAACCCCTGGCGCCAGCACCGGTTCCGGGGGAACCGCCGCCCCCTCTACATGACCCCATGTGCCCCAGGTCAGGTAGTCGCGGAGAAGTCCGCTGGCCACCACCGAATCCTGGATGTCGCCGAGGTGATCCTGGAGAAGGCGCAACTGGCCTATCACGTGGGCGGCCTCAGGACCCAGCACGGCCCGGAAAAACTCCATGGTGTACCGGAGGCGCTTCACCGCGATACGAAGCCTGTGAAGGCGGGGCAGGGAGGGATCAAGACCACTGACCCACTCGTCGAAGGCGCCAAGGGCCGCAACGCGGCTGTACACGACGGCGAAAAGAGCATGGCGGACACGGCGGGGGCGGGGCGAACCGTCACCACGAAAAGGAGGCCGTTCAATGGCCCCGGGCTGCTGAAGGAACGCCTCAAAAGCCGCGACAAGCCGGCCATATCGCGGCCCGTCCAAGTATTCGAGCAGCCTGCTGCGGGCCGCGGCATGGGCCTGAGCCCACACCGCTCGCAGCGACGCCAGCTCTTCGTGTTGGAGAGGAGGTAGAGATTCAAGGTAGCGGGCTGTCTTCTCCCAGAAGACATCAAGATCCCGTACGGCGCCCAAGGCCCGCCCAAGGCGGCGAAGCCCCTTGCCCAGAGGTCGAACCTGGGCGGGATCCAGAGCATCCTCGAACACCATCATCGCGGCCCGCAGCCTCCTGGTGGCCACCCGCATATCGTGCAGGTGTTCCGGGTCGTCCCCCGACCGGGCGCCTGCCTCATTGGCTTTCATTCGTTCAAAGTGGCGGGTCATGATGAGATGCGCAGCCTCGGCCATGGTCGATGAGACGCTGAAGCCAGCTTCCGCTGACGCGGCCGGTTGGCGCTCTTCCCCAGAGGGACAGCGCCGTGGTCCCTCCGGGGCCGCCCCTGCCAGTATCTTGCGGGGAAACACGCCCATGCCCCGTGTGCGGAAGGCGGCAGACCAATGCCGCACGCGGCGTTCGGACATCCCCGCCACGCGGCCCGCCTCGGTCTGGGTGGCGCCCCCATCCAGCGCCAGCAGGACCGCGGCGCGTCGGCCGTGCAGATCCATCCTCGCGGCCAGAGATCGGCACTGGGTACGCTCGGCATCGGTCAGGAGCCCCTCGACTTGTGCCATGGCCCGTTCCGGCTTTGACCTGGTCTCCGGCGTCAGCCCCCACTCCCCGCAGAGGGCCTGCGCCATCCTCGCGATATCATCCTCCGATCCCTGCGGGCCCAGTTCTACCTCCGCCTCAAGGTAGTGATCGGTATGCCTCCCTCTTCGTGCGGTGACGTCATCGAGGCTCAGAGTCCCCACAGTGCGCCCACCGACACTGATCTGCCGCGTGATCCGGCGTTGGCCGATAGAGACCAAGGCCTGCAACGGCCGGTCGCCCACAATGTTCATGGCCATGTCCCGGGCCGCGCCTTCGGGCCAGTCACGGGGTGGACCGTGTGCCTGCACGGAGATCTCCTCACGACGGTAAATCCCATCAGCCGCCGGGGCACAGCGCTTCAGGGTCATGGTCACCTCTCCCAAGGCTGTGCGGCGACGCAAGACAAACCCCGCCTCGTGGACGGCACGGGTCTGGGTGTCGAAGTAGACATCCTGAATCTCCACGGTAGTCGCTGCACCGAGCCGGAAACTGCCCAGTGAAGAAACGGTAGAGAGCCCGCTCAGCGTCTGTTCATCCGGCATGGCGAACTTCGCTTCGATCTCAGTTTGGATGTCGCTGTGATCTGGTTTCACGCCGCACCACCAATGAGCTGCACGCGTCTCGCGCCGGAAGCCCCATCGGGCTCCGTGGGCCCGACGCGATGGCATGCACGCCCGAACGCAGCTTCGTTCTGGAAAGAGGGAAAACAGTATAAGATCTCAGCTCGTGGGTTATTCTGCAACTGGCGCGATCCTCACGTGTTCCGGCCCCTGACTCAGAAGCCTTTCGCGGCGCCAGGACAACTGAGGACCACGAGGCGATTCTCTCTCGATGCGCCACGACCCACCGCAGGAGGCCGAATTCGGTGGGGCCTCCTGTCAGAGGGACGTTCGAACGAGATCTTCGCGGGAATGGTTGAATCCCGGTAACGAAGATTCGCCGATCGTATCGGCTCGAGCCTCGGCACAGAGGAGACGCCCGGGCCCCCCTACGGTGACAACAGGGCCATCCCTCACATGAGCCAAAGCGCTCTGCGCCAGGAGGGTGCGGAACTGAAGCTCATCCATCCGATCAGGATCCAAGGTCGGCCCACGGGGAGGCTGGAAGGTGAGCGGATTCACATGGTGACCGTGAACCTTGACCCTATAGTCGAGATGGGGGCCGGTGGCGATGCCTGTGGCGCCCACAGAGCCGATGACCTGGCCCTGGTCAACCAAAGCGCCGGTCCTGACTCCAGACGCCATACCCCTCAGGTGCCCATAGGTGGTGACAACGCCCCCTGGATGCTTGAGTTCGACATAGTTGCCGAACCCCCTTCGCCATCCGGCGAACGCGACGGTCCCCTGAGCCACGGCCACCACAGGCGTGCCCGCCGGCGCCGCATAGTCGACGCCAAGGTGAGGCCGGCGAACCCCGAAGACCGGATGGCGGCGGCTGAAGGAGAACCCGGAAGAGATGCGCCGGTAGTTGAGAGGCGAGCGAAGGAAGGCCGTACGCAGACTTCGACCGTCGGGGGCAAAATACTCCAGCTTCCCCTCCTGCTCCATGCCGATGGCCACCAACTCCCGATCACGCTGGCGATATCTCGCGGC
The DNA here is from genome assembly GCA_016928395.1 of Candidatus Fermentibacterota bacterium. Taxonomy (GTDB): domain Bacteria; phylum JAFGKV01; class JAFGKV01; order JAFGKV01; family JAFGKV01; genus JAFGKV01. The sequence continues at coordinate 8,599 of JAFGKV010000042.1, forward strand.
CAGCAATCTTGACCCCGCAGTAGTGTGTTCCTCGTACACGACCCCAAACTGGTCGCCGACGCGGCACTCGGTGAGGAAGTCGAACACCCAGGCGAAGGCGTCGGCAAACTGCAGCACCATGTCGGGGCCGAGGCCGCAGTCAATGAACGCCTCATAGAGGGAGTGCCGGATCATGCCTGATGCCGCGCGCACCTCGACCCTGGACGCAGGCCACTCCACCCGCGTGCAAAACCCTTGGCCCTGCTCCTCGACAATCACCGTTCGGCCGTCGCGGCGGCGGTAGCGCAGCGCCGATGCTTCACCACCGCTGTCAACGGAGACTTCATAGGTTTCGCCCGGGTATACGCGGGCCAGATAGTCAACATCGCGGGACGCCTCGATCATCCGCAGTGAGGCGCTGTGGGAAACGCCCCGGGAGACCATCCGGCGAAGCAAGGTGTCACCCGATGTGAGGGTGTCCGCCACGATACGGTGCGCGGTATGCTCGTCGATAAGCCAGGCTAGGTAGAGGGCCAGGTCACGATCCCGTAGGGGCCGGGGATCAGGCTTCGAGCCGCACCCCGCCAGGATCAGGGCGCCCGCAGACACGACGCACAGCATCTTCCTCAGAAGCCCGGGTCGACACGGCGTTGGAGAATGAGGGATCCTCGGCATCGAATATCCTTACTTGTCGGCACATGTCGGCGGAGGGAGGATGGGCGAGACATGGCAGGAAACGCTGGCGTCGGTCTCCGGTCAAGCGCGACGTGACGAGACGCCGCCTCGCGTCGTTCGCAACTGACTGTTCACTACACGCCTCGCGCCATGAAGTCGGGAGACTGGGTTCGAGGTCCGGGGTTCGTCCCGCGTGCCGCCCGGCGCTGGTCGCGGCTGCGACGACAGCGTGTCATCCTGCCGTACTCTCAACCCCAAAGACCCCCATGGTAGAACGCCTTCGGAGACCAGCCTGAACCCCGAACCCTGAGCCCGCACTCTTCCCCGTTCGGCGGCCTTGGCACACATAGTCCTTTTGCGACGGGACCTCCCAAGCCATATTGGGGGGTCCGGCCTATTCTCTTGTGTGTTGTGTGCCTGCCGCCCCCCGG
>JAFGKV010000270.1 GCA_016928395.1 Candidatus Fermentibacterota bacterium
ACCTGCAGCGTCAGGTAGCGTCCCGCGATCCGCGTGGCCAGCTCCCCTGAGAACAGCGAGGCATTCGACCCGGATATGGCCACGCGCGTAGACGGCTCTGCGTTCAAAGAGGCGATCGCAGTCTGCCACTGCTCGATCTGCTGCACTTCGTCCACGACCACCAGACGCGGTTCGCCCTTCCGGGTCGTCGCGTTGACGTAGCCGACTAGGTCAGCGGCTGTCTTCACTTCTGCGAAGTCGAAGGACTCCTTGTCTACGTAGCTCACCTGCTCAGAGCGACGCACCCCGTCGGCGAACTGGCGCAACAGCACGCTCTTCCCGACACGCCGCAGGCCCACGACTGCCACGATGTTCGGTGTCTGCGCGAAGCGGCTGAGGCTGTCCAGATAGTGCTGCCGCCGGATCTCCAGCATGTTTCGATTATAGTCGAAGAAACTCATTGTTGTCCATAGAATTTAGAGTGTAGTCGAAGGGATGCCCGGTACACTCCGGCCAGCGGTGGGCGGATCAGCGAGCTCAGCTTCGACCTGTTGCGCTTTCGCGAGGTGGCGGCGCAAGCCGGGCTGGATAGCGACTCCCGCCGATGAGGTTGCTCAAGGGGGGTCTTGTGGGCCTGCATTTGGCTGAAGGCTGCGCACCTGCGAATGACCGGATTCCCCCCCCGCTACCGCCCGCGTCCGGGGATTGACCGAGTCGGGAGTTTATTGTATACTAAACTGCCAAGTTGTTGAACATTTTGTCTCGGCGCGAGGAAGGTGGTTGTGACATCACGAGAGAGAATCTTGGCCGCTGGAAAATGTCAGCAAACAGACGTTGTCCCGGTGGCGCCCTACATGGGAAATCATGCAGCCCGCCTCGCGGGAGTCCCCCTGGGAGAGTACTACAACAAGCCCAGCAGGTTGGCCCACGCCCAGAAGCGAGCCTGGGAGCTCTACGGACAGGACGTGCTGGTCGTGCAGTCCGACAACTACTACATGGCCGAGGCCTTCGGCTGCGTCACGGATCATCACGCGGACGGCCTACCGACCATGAAGAAGACGGTCATCGGGGAGATGCGGGACATTGCCCGGCTGAAGCGGCCGGACCCCCGCACAGATGGCCGGATGCCTGTCTTCCTCGAAGCCATGGAGCTACTGCGACAGTCGGTGGGATCGGAAGTCGCGCTGCGGGGCTGCGGCACCGGGCCGTTCGTCATGGCTGGGCACCTGATGGGTCCTGAGAAGCTGATGATCGAGCTGGCCAAGATCGAATATGGGCTTGGAGGTGACGAACAGGCTCTCGAAGCACTGTTTGAGATCACCCTTCAGACCTTGATCGATTTCGTTAGCCTGCAGCTGGAAGCCGGGGCCGACATCGTGCAGTGTGCGGACTCTTTGGCTTCGATCGACGTCGTATCGCCCGACATGTACGACAAATACGTGTGGCCGTTCGAGAAACGGTTCTTCGACGAAGTCAATCCGCTCTGCCGGGAGCACGGTGCGCTAAGTCTCCTGCATATATGCGGAAACAACACCAAGGTCTTCGGACGCTTCGCAGAGCTGGGTGCCGACATTGTTGCGATCGATCACAAAGCCGATCTGGCCACCGCCAAACAGGTGATTGGGGGAAGTGCCTGCCTGATCGGCAATATCGACCCCTCCTCGGTCCTGCTACTGGGCGACGTGCATGAAGTCGAACGGCAGTGTGAGCTGTGCATCGCAAAGGGCAACGAGCAGGGAGGCTTCATACTCGGTTCCGGCTGCGAGGTCGCCATGGACACACCACTCGAGAATATCCAGGCCATGATACGCGTGGCGCGTGCCCATGCATGTGGATAGAGGAGCCGCTGCGTCATGACCTCGAGGGAGAGAGTAAGCACGACACTGCGACACCAGGAACCCGACCGGGTGCCTGTGGACTTCGGCAGCCGCTCTTCGGCCATCGAGGAACAGGCTTATGGGCAATTGCAGGCTCACCTGGGGATAGGGGGAAAGACGGAGACGTTTCTCCGGTCCCACGCCGTCATGACGGAGGAGATGCTGCGCTTCTTGCACGTTGATACGCGCTGGATTCGGAGCATCCCGCCGGCATCCTGGATGCGTGACAACAGAGGGGACGTGTATGTCGACCGATGGAATGTCCCCTGGCTTCGCAGGCACGGGAGTCTCTACTACGAGCTCGAGCCGTCACGATTGGTGACGATGCAGCACGGGGATATCGAGAAACTGGAGTTCCCAGAGTTGGTCAGCGACGAGATGCTGCTGGACATGCGTGTTCAGGCAGAGAACCACGGACACCAAGGCGACTACTCGCTGTGGTGCGACGTGGTCGGAGCGGGAATCTTCGAGAGGGCATGCTATCTTCGGGGTTTCGAGCAGCTGATCGTGGAAATGATGGTGGAAAAGAAATTCGCTCACCACTTGTTCGAGAAGATCCTGCACACCGAGATCGTTGCCTACCGCCGGATCCTTGAGGCTATCGGACCGCTTATTGAGGGTGTTCTGATTACGGAAGACGTTGCCACTCAAGACAGTCTCATGATGTCGCCTGAGACTTACCGCGAAATGCTTGAACCATATCAGAGGCAATTGATCGAGAGCATCCAGAGCCGCGGCGTCTCGGTACTGTGGCATTCCTGCGGAGCCGTGCACCCGTTGATACCGGATTTCATCAATATGGGCATCCGAATCCTCCATCCTATTCAGACCTCGGCCCGGGGCATGTGCCCACGGTGGCTCAAGGAGCAATTTGGGCGAGACCTGGTGTTCTGGGGTGGTGGCTGTGACACGCAGACGGTGCTGCAAAGGGCAACGGCGCCCGAGGTGGAAGCAGAGGTGCGACAGAGAATCGCTGAGCTAGGCCCGGGAGGGGGCTTCGTGTTCACCACTACCCACTGCATTCAGCCAGGTACGCCGGTGCAGAACATCCTCGCGATGGTGGCTGCGTACAAGCGATTCGGGGCATATCCACTTCTTTCCTCCTGGCCCGAGGGGAATTCGACGGTCGCCCGGTGAAGCCGAATTGCGGAAGCAATAGACTTTCGGAGTCTCGGGCAGCGAGGCTGCAGATGCGAGCATCGCCAGGCAGGGAGGGCTCTTCGACGGCCCGCCTATCCTCTCGCGTGTTGACACCCCCGGGGATAATTGTATACTATATTGTAATATTGTTGCACAATGTGGTGACGGGAGATTGGGAGCATGACGTGCAAAGAGAGAATCCAGAGCCTACTCAATACGCGCCAGCCAGATAGAGTGCCCTATCACTGCAATTTGACGCGCAGCATCAGGGACCAGCTTGGTGCATTCTATGGAATAGAGCCTGCGGCAGTCGAGCGTGAGGTCGGCAATCACCTGCTGTACCTCAACTTCAAACAGTTGGAGCAAGCGCAACTGTCCGGCAGCGCGCGACCGGACAGTGAGAAGCACGAGGGAGGCACCTACAGCTTCAACCTGACGAGAACCAACACTGGCTCACTGATTGACGAGTTTGGCGTGACCTGGGACAACGAGACAGCCTACGAGACGGGTGATTGGGGCATGGTCGACCATCCGGTCAAGAACATGGAGATCGGATCTTACCGCTTTCCCGACGCGACCATCCCTGGCAGGTTCCGTGGAGTCGAGCGGATAGTGAAGGAGAATCCCGATCGGTTCAATGTTCTGCTCATGATTGGGCTGTTCGATACCGCTTGGCATGTGACTGGCATCCAAGATCTTCTCATGGGCATGGCTGTCGACGACAAGCGTTTCGTCAATCAGATGCTCGACGGTGCGCTGGAGTTCAACATCGGAATCGTTGATCAGATGCCCCCGTACATTGAGGGTGTGCGCTTCATGGAGGACTGGGGGCAGCAAAAGGGTCTGCTCATGGGGGTCGACAACTGGCGACGCTTCATCAAGCCACGACTTCGAGAAATGTACGCCGCAGTGAAGCGAAAGGGGGCAGCGGTGATGTCTCACAGTTGCGGAGACATCACAGAGCTGTTCCCGGACTTGATCGAGTTGGGAGTGGATGTCTCTGATCCCCTGCAGCCTGAAGTCATGGACTTGGCGTTTATCAAGAAGCAGTACGGGCGAGACATCATCCTCTTTGGAGGGATGGGATGCCAGAGTACACTCCCAACAGGGACTCCCGCAGAGGTGGTGGCGGAAGCCAGGGAGCGCAGGCGAGTACTGGGTGAGGGGGGTGGATACATCCTCGGGTCGGCAGGTTCGATTCCCACTGACGTTCCAATCGAGAATGTGGTCGCACTGTTCGACTATTGCCGGCAGATGGACCATGAGTGACACCGGAGAGATGACTTC
>JAFGKV010000271.1 GCA_016928395.1 Candidatus Fermentibacterota bacterium
ACCTTCGAGAACTCCGCGACGCTGTTCGGGGTTACCCTCTCCCACGCCTTCTAAGCGAATCATCCTGCGCTTCTGACGGCCCCGGCCCCTGCCGGGGCCGTCGTGCTGTTGCCGCCATCCATCTGAACTAGGCGTCGGTTCGGCTGCAAAACCCGGATACCGAAAGAGTGGGACGTACCCCTGGACAACTCATGACGGGGTATCTTTCCCACAGATTCACGAACTCTATACTGTCACCGTGCGTGAGAACAAAGAGCATTGCCAGTCTTAGCACTCGCGGGATCGCAGGTATGACTCCATCTGTTGAATCGTGTTCAAATTTGGGATGACTGTCAAACCCAGATCGGCCAGATCGACGAACGCGACATCCCGCCCGACATACAATGGCCGGATCCGCCGCTGTCCCGCGTTCAAAAGACGCTCTGCATCGGGTAGAAGACGCCGGCGATACACGGCCAGCAGAGGCTCCAGCATGGCACCGGCGCCTTGCGGCACGGCCGCTTCGTGACAAAGAGCCGCGTCCAGCAGTCGTGTCACAAGTCTCTCGGGAATCTCGGGGAGGTCGCAGGCCACCACCAGGTTGCGATCGCTGGCGCTGGCGGCAAGGCATGATGCCAGACCCATGAGAGGGCCCTGGCCGGCAACGCGATCGGCCACAATTCTAACCCGGGGGGGCAAAGGCCCAGAGGTCGCATCCCCGACGCCAACAATGACCTCACGGACAAGGTGCCGGATCTGCGTGATCACCATTTCCAGCAACGTGATGCCGCCCATAGACACGGCACGTTTGTCTCTGCCCATGCGCCGGCTGGCCCCACCCGCCAGCACGATGCCGGTCGGCGGCTCACGCAACTGCCACCTCTGCCGCACGATATCGAGGGCTTCCAGACGAAGGTCGAAGCTCTGGCCGTCGAACCGCACCTCTCGGTCAGCGAATCGCTCCACAGCCCTTGCCGTTGCCTTGGCCGGCCCCGACCCCTCACGCCGAAGCATGAGGAACAGGTCGGGATCGAGCACCGTGCGAAGACGGTTGGATTCCACCACCGCCACGCTTCCCGCCAGAGCCTCGCACAGGGCCTGTGCCCCCGCCATCAGGTGATCCTCACGAACCTTCAGCCAGAGAACCCGCCCCGCCCCGGCCTCTTTCATGCGGGCGGTATCCTTGCCCAAAGCGCTGTCGTCGGCATCCGTGAGGCAAAAAGGGCCGTCAAAGGATGAACAGGCGCCGCAGCCCTCCCCTCCCCTGGGGCATTTCCCCTTCCCTTGTGGTTCCGTCGTGGTGACCTTTACAGCGATGATGGGGCAATGAGCAAGGAAGCGTCGGAGTATACGGCAGGCTAGTTCAGTCTTGCCGGCATCCCGATTGGCAGATCCGATCAAGAGGACACCGGGGGCCCGCAACCGCGCGCCCCCGGTGTCGTTAGACGTGGAGTTCAGACCATTTCCTCCGGGCGCTGCATCGCCGCCTGAGACCCGAGGAGTTCATGGCGAGACGCCTTGGAGTCTTCAGATTACTTCTGTGGCTCCGGTACGGTACACGCACACTTCTTGAAGGCCATGTAATAGATGAACGCAACAAACCCGGCTCCGCCGACGATATTTCCCAGCGTTGCCCACAGCAGATTGTTCATCATGCCACCCCAGGAAACCGTCGCGGGACTCAGAATCTTCCCAATCGGGATGAAGTACATGTTCGCCACGCTGTGCTCAAAACCGGAGGTAACGAAGGCCATGATTGGGAAGAAAATGCCGAAAATCTTCCCTACGATGTCGTGGGACGCGAGTGCCAGCCACACGGCGAGACACACGAGCCAGTTACACATAATGGCCCTGAAGAAGATCTGCATCGTGGGAAGTCCGGCCTTCATCGATGCGATTGCCACTGCTTTCTCAGCAACCTTCCCGGCCACGAGCCCACTTTCCGACATGAACCACACCAGCAGAAGGGACCCTATCAGATTCGCGACCCAGACGTAGAGCCAGTACTTGAGCATCGTCACGAACTTGGTGTTGCCACCCAACACCGACATGAAGATCAGATTGTTGCCCGTGAAGAGCTCCGCTCCGGCGATCACCACCAACATGAGGCCGACGCTGAACACGGCACCGCCCAAGAATATGTTGATGCCTGGGTCCTCAACATTCGCCATAACCCTGGTGGCGAGCTGGGCTCCGAACGCTATGAATGCTCCGGCAAGAATGCCAAGTATCATCACCTGCCAGAAAGACAGTTGACACTTCTTGACACCAACCTGCGACATCACGCTTTCCGCGATATTCGCGGGGGCGTTGAAACTGGACATGCTCCTCTCCTTTTCTTTGCCTTTGTGGTTTCGGCGTCTGCTTGAGCTCGCTCGCGAACATACGCCAACGGGGCCCGTGGCGGGGCCTGACTGCAAAAGCCTCGCCTTTCTCTCCTCTGCGCAGCCCAACTCGCAGGAAACCCAGGCCATTGGCCAGAGACCGGGTAGCCAGCGTGTTAGGCGATCCATCCCCGCCCCCCTTCAGCGCCTTCTCTTACACGGTTTCACTCCTCTCGTTGAAGTCCGCACCCAGCGGCGCTCACCCGCGGTCGCCCGCGCGGTTCGACGCCGACACGCCTGACGAAGACTCGTGTTAGGGAGGCCGACCGGCACTCCCACCATCACTGCTGGTCCACCGCTCCTCAGCAAATCGGCAGCCGAAAGGTCTCACAACGGCCCTCGGCCGATCTATGCGACACGGTGCATCCGGCCACGCCTTAGTGGCTGCTTGCGGTATAGTACCTCCCCAAAGAGCGATCACAGGCCGCACACCCGTAGTCGGCCCGGCAATGCGCTTCGAACTCGGCCGGGAAGTTCTTCACCAGAGTTTCCAGCGGCATGATGGGCGACTGGCCCAATGCGCACAAAGAGGTCTTCTTCATGAGGGCCGCCGTCTCCCGCATCTTCTCGACATCCGCCCACTCGGCGGTCCTCTGCGCTAGGCGCCGGGCGGTATGATGGAGTTGGGCGGTGCCAACGCGGCAGGGCACGCATTGCCCGCACGACTCATGCTCGAAGAACGACATGGTCTGCACCAGAAAATCCACAGGGCACGTGGTCTGGTCGCACACCAAGACCACGCCGGATCCCAAAGTAACGCCGTGTTTCATGGGAGTATCGATGTCAAGCGGAAGATCCATCAGATCCTCGCACAGCACACCACCGGCACTGCCTCCGACTTGGGCGAACTTGAAATGAGAACCCTCGCGAAGCCCCCGCCCATATACATCGATGATCTCGCGCAGCGTAGCGCCCATGGGAAGTTCAACCAGGCCGGTCCGGTTCAGAACGCCCGAGAGGCAGAATAGCTTGGTGCCGGGGCATGACAGCGTGCCGACCTCCTTGAACCACTCCGCACCCCTCTGCAGGATCATCGGCACGGACATGAGGGTCTCCACATTATTGACCGTGCTGGGGCTGCCCTGGAACCCGGCTTGCCCCGGGAACGGAGGCTTGAAGCGGGGATACCCGCGGAGACCCTCCATGGAGTTCATCAATGAGGTTTCCTCGCCGCACACATAGGCGCCGCCGCCTTCCTTGATGAACACATCGAAACTGAAGCCTGATCCGAACAGGTCTTCCCCTAGGCATCCGTCCAGGCGGGCCTGGTCGATGGCCCTCTGCAGGATGTCGATGGACCGGCGATACTCTCCCCGGACATAGATATACCCGACGGTGGCATCGGTGGCGAAACCACAGATCGCCATACCCTCCAAGAGCAGGTGGGGATCGCCTTCCATGAGCACCCGGTCCTTGAAAGTCCCGGGTTCTCCCTCATCGGCATTGCAGATGACGTACTTCTGCATGGGGCCCTTGACCACAAACGACCACTTGAGGCCCGCGGGGAACCCCGCGCCTCCGCGGCCGCGAAGCCCGGAGTCCTTGACGACGGCCACCACGTCCGCTGGGCTCATTCCCACCGCGCGGCGCAAGCCGGTATAGCCGCCCGCCTCGCGGTAGCGTGCGATCTCGCCCGGATCCACGCGGCCTATGTGGGCCAGCAGTCGCGCGGTCTGCCGCTCATCGTGGATGATGGTGGCAGCCGCGGAAGTCTCCGGCCCGCACCCTTCACCGTCGCCGGATGCACCTGCCCGGTAGAATTGCAGGATGGAGGCCAGCCGTTCCTCGGTGAGATTGCCATGAAGATCGTAGTTCACCATCATGGCCGGCGCCACCGAGCATGCGCCCAGGCACTCGCATGTTTCCAGATAGAACATGCCGTCGGCAGTGGCTTCTTTCTCCCTAATGCCCAGGAGACGGCCGATGGCTTCCAGTACATTGATGGCGCCCGAGGTGTGACACGGCGTTGACTTGCAGACCCTGATTACGTACCGCGCCCTGGGAGCGGTCTTGAACATCGTGTAGAAGTCGACAAAACCGGCCAGCGCGCTGGGAGGCAGATTCATCTCCTCCGCAACCCCCTCCAGTACGGTCGGCGCCAGGACATTGCGTTCGGAGAGCGTCTCCAGTTCGCGCAGGATCGCCATCAGGTGTTCCCGCTCGCTCCCGAACTTCTCGACGACCGAGCGGATAGTGTCTTTTGCGATCATCGCACATCCTCCCGGGGATACACCTTCTCCACTTTGCAGGCACAGACCTTGAACTCCGGGATCTTGCAGGCCGGATCCAAGGCATCGATGGTCAACACATTGGCGGCCGCCTCCCGGAAGTGGAAGGGAATGAACACCACATTGGCCTTGGGGCGGTCGCTTATGAAGGCCTTAAGCCGGAGGCTGCCCCGGCGAGTCGAAACCGAGACGATCTCCCCGTCGCTGACGTCGATGTTCCTGGCATCGTTGGGGCCGATCTCCACGTAGGGACCGGGCACTATCTCATTCAGGATTCTTGAGTTTCGGCTCATGGTGCCCGTGTGGAAATGCTCGAGAACCCGGCCCGTGGTCAAGACCATGGGGTATTCGGGATCCACTTCTTCCGCTGGTGGGGTGTAGTCAATGGGTGTAAGAAGGCCCAGACCCCTGGCAAAACGGTCTTTGTGCAGGAACTGGGTACCCGGATGGCCCTCAGTCGGGCATGGCCACTGCAGAAGTTCCCTGTCGAGCCGTTCCCAGGTCATGCCTGCATACGACGGGGTCACGCCCCGCATCTCGTCGAAGATCTCCTCGGCGCCCCGATAATCCCACTGGGCGCCCAGCCGATTCGCCAGAGCCTGTGTGATCCACCAGTCCTCGCGGTCGTCACCCACCGGCTCCACCACGCGATGCATCAGCTGCACACGCCGTTCGGTATTGGATACCGTGCCCTCCTTCTCGAGGAAAGAGTAGCTGGGAAGCACCACATGGGCGTATTCGGCGGTCTCGGTCAGGACTATGTCCTGCACGATGAGCAGGTCGAGGGCCTTCAGCGCTTCGATGACGTGATGCTGATTGGGATCAGACAAGACCGGGTTCTCACCCATGATGTAGAGCGCGCGAACTTTGCCGTCGATGGCCGCATTCAGGGATTCCACGATAGTCAAACCGGGCGTCTCCGGAAGGGAGGGTACGCCCCATGCCTGCTCGAACTTCTTGCGGGCATCGGGATTGGTCACCGGCTGGTAGGCAGGGAACACATTGGGCAGACCGCCCATGTCGCACGCGCCCTGCACATTGCTCTGGCCGCGCAACGGGTTCACTCCTCCTCCCGCGACGCCGAGGTTGCCCAGAAGCATCTGCAGATTGGCCACCGATTTGACACCGTTCACACCGGACTTGAACTGGGTGATGCCCATGCAATAGTAGAGTGCCATGGGTTTCGCAGCCGCCAGCAACCGCGCAGCCGCCACAATCTGATCGGGATCGGCAAGACCGCAGATCCCGGCAACGTATTCCGGTGTGTACTTCTGCAGCGTCTGCTCCAAGGCCTCGAATCCCTCGCAGCGGGTTTGAACATAGGCTGCGTCGTGCAGGCCTTCGCGCAGGATGACATGCATCAGCCCGTTGAGCAGGGCGATATTCGTACCCGGCAGGATCTGAAGGAAAATATCCGCGTATCGCGCCATCTCGATCTTCCGGGGATCAGCGACCACCAGCTTCTTCCCGCCGTGGATCACCGCCTTCTTGATCATGGACGCGATGACCGGATGATTTTCGGTGGTGTTCGAGCCGATAATGAAGAACGCCTCGGAGACCGGAATCTCACGGATGGAGTTAGTCATGGCGCCCGAGCCCAACGTGGCCGCCAGACCGGCGACCGTTGAGCTGTGTCAAAGCCGTGCGCAGTGATCAACATTGTTCGTGCCGATCACTCCGCGCATGAACTTCTGGAGGAGGTAGTTTTCCTCGTTGGTGCACTTGGCCGATGTAAAGGACATGACGGCATCAGGCCCATGCTCGGCCTTGATCGTGGCCAGGCGACCCGCCGCATAGTCAAGGGCCTCATCCCATGTGGCCTCGACGAGCTGGCCTTCCTTGCGGATCAGCGGGGTCTTCAGACGCTTCGGGCTCTGTACGAAATCGAAGCCAAAGCGTCCCTTCACGCACAGGTGCCCGCGGTTCGGGCCGTGGATCGACCCCTCCGCCTTCACCAGTTGTCCTTCGCGGTTGGTGAAGAAGTTGATCTGACAGCCGACACCGCAATAGACGCACACGCTGTTGCGAGAGGTGAGCTCCCAGGCCTGTCCGCGACCCAGGACCGTCTGAAATGATAGTGCGCCGGTTGGGCAGAGCTGCACGCACTGACCGCACTGCACGCACTCCGACTCGCCAAGCAGGTCTCTGATGCCAGTGGTCAGATGGGTATGGCTGCCGCGACCGGCGAAATTCCACACCCTGCTCAGTTGGATCTCTTCGCATGCCTTCACGCAGCGTCCGCAGAGGACGCAGCGGTTCTCCTCCCGCCGCAGACCCTCACTGGAGCTGACATCCCGCACGCGAAGATTCCGTGGCGCGCTGCTCGGCGGAGGCACATCAATGCCGTGCTCGAAGCACAGCGACTGAAGCTCACACGCACCGTTGGCCTCACAGTACAGGCAGTTGTGATCACCCTCGGCCAGGAGGAAGTTCAGTATGCCTCTGCGCATATCGAGAATCTCGGGATCCACGGTGACGATATCCATCCCAGGCGCCACCGGCTCCGTGCATGCCGTCTTGTACATGGTCTTGTTCACGCGCACGGCGCAGACACGGCACGCGCCGGTGCGGCTGATCTGGGAATGGTAGCACAGGGTCGGAATCCGCACGCCATGGGCAGCGGCTGCATCGAGGATGGTCTGGCCTCGTTCGCATTCCACCGTTTTCCCGTTAAGCTTGATCTGTATCGTTGCCATTGCCTTCCCTCAGGAACGTGTACGTTGGGCCAGAACTTTGCGGATGGTCTCGACGAGTTTCTTCGGTGCGATGGGCTTTTCCAGGAACATGTCGACGGGCCAGGGCCTGTCGGTGATATACTGGAAGGTTTCCACGTAATCCTTCGACTGAGACATTGCCGTCAGCATCACGATTGGAATCTCCTTGGTTTCCTCGCTGTTCTGCAGCTCGTACGCCAGGTCGAAACCCTCCGTGTCCGTTGCCATCATCACGTCAAGCAGAATCAAGGCCGGCGCTTGTTGGGCAATCCTTGTGCGGGCCTCGCTCCCATCGCGGGCGGCGGTGACATCATAGCCTTCCGCCTCCAGAGTGATCCTGACTGCTTCAACCAGATCCGGATCATCATCGACTACGAGTATTTCCTGGGCCATGGCGGCGTTCGCTCCTTCCCGGTGCGCAAAACCAGGTGGGTCGGGGACGAATCGGCAGTCCCGTCCGCTCCGAAAGCCCGCGCCCGGAACACGGCGCCCGGAACCACCTTCTTCTACGGTTGATATTCGACATTCTCCTGTTCGGGCGACGGGAGCAACGCCTCATGAGCACCGCCGTCGGATCCCTTCGCCACGGAATCGGCGGCATGCAGGCCTGCCGATTTCAGAATTCAAGCCGATGCCGAAGCGAGCGCAAACCCGCAACCGCACCGGCCACGTTTCGTAGCATCCGCCCGCGGCATATGCCGCAACGAATCTGGGGCTTTGCAGACGGAGGTCCGTGATGCAACCCACCGCATCGGCGATGATTGCATAGAACGGACTACCATCCGTAAATGCCCGCAAACCCTACAAGTATATGGGGGTAGCTTCAGTATCTCAAGTGGTAAGAGCGGGCTCGTTTCGCAAGGAGTTCGCTGCGTATGGCTCGTGCTTCCTTGTCCTTCAGGCGCCCCCTTGGCCGCCTCATTTCCCGCCCGTGCTCTGGCTGGCTCTCCTGGTATCAGCAACTAGAGCACATCTTGGGACGTCGAAGTCTCGGAACGGAAATTGCGTGTTTGGCCTACGAGTGGTACGCGAGACACCGACGTAGGCCTTTGTTCCGGCCGACTTTGGAGCGCAGTTGCGGGACGACCCACCCGGTGTGTACGATGAAGTTCTGTATGCCGAGCCGGTCAGGACCACGAGAGGCCGGACGAATCCCGTAGGGTTCTCTCGGTACGCGACAATGAGGAGTACATGATGATGCGACACCACACTCTGGTCATGGTACTGGTAGCAGGCGCAGCCATTCTAGTGCTCATGATGGCCAAGGCAGAAACGATGGTTGATGGAGAGGAAGAGACCATGCGACAGCTCACTGCCGAAGAGGCACGAGTGATCCTACAGAAAGGTACCGAGCGAGCCTTCACCGGCGAATACTGGGACCACCACGAAGACGGCACCTACCGATGTCGTCAGTGCGGCGCTACCCTCTTCTCATCCGGTCACAAGTTCGACTCGGGATGCGGCTGGCCCAGCTTCGATGACGCCGAGCCCGGAGCCGTCAAGGAGGTGCCTGACGCTGACGGACGGCGTACCGAGATCGTGTGCGCCGCCTGCGGTGGCCACTTGGGCCATGTCTTCAGGGGTGAGGGGCTCACCCCGGCTGACACACGCCACTGCGTAAACTCAATCTCGATGACCTTCGAACCCGCCTCGCCTCCTTCGGAGAAAGCCTACTTCGCAGGAGGGTGCTTCTGGGGAGTCGAGTTTTGGTTCGAGAAGGAACCAGGAGTGAGCGCCGCTGTGTCCGGCTACATGGGCGGGGGAACAGAGCGGCCGAGTTACGCCGAGGTGTGCAGCGGCACTACTGGTCATGTCGAGTCCGTGGAGGTCACCTTCGATCCGACGGTGGTCTCGTATGAGACATTGGCCAGGCTGTTCTTCGAGATCCACGATCCGACCCAGGTCGAGCGGCAGGGCCCGGACGTGGGAACCCAGTACCGTTCAGTTGTCTTCTACGCATCAGACGAGCAACGACAGGTTGCCGAGTCACTGATCGCGCGGCTTGAGGAGAGAGGATACAACGTCGCCACCCGCCTGGAACCTGCCACGACCTTCTGGAGGGCCGAGGATTATCACCAGGACTACTACACGCACAAGGGATCGACCCCCTACTGCCACGCCAGGGTACGTCGCTTCTCAGACTAGGGTCCCCACAGGGGTCACGCCCCCCGTTACCGGATCCATCTGAACTACTCGGGCCTGGCAACGTGGAGCGAAGCGACGCTTCCCACAGAGGCACAGAGGGTACAGAAGAAGATAGGTCTCACGCAAAGTCGCCTGGATAAGTAAGGAGATAGGAGTAAGGAGTGAGGAGATGGGCGGCGGCCAGCCTTGGGCAGTATCCAGAATCCAGAAGGCCCATCCAATCTTCCGTTCGTCCATTCATCCCATCATTCCATCGTTCCAGTATTCCGACCCTGAACCCTGGAGCCTGCGAGCGAAGCGAAGCCGGCAGTCTGGCCTGAACTCGGAGCCCTTCCAACTGCGAGCGAAACCGTGAGCAATACGCTGTGCCCGGCACACCCCGTGGCCCTGATCACGCCTCCCGAACCCGCCGCTGAGATATCACCTATGATTCGTCGGGTGTCTCTTTCACCTCAGGGTTGTAATGACGGATGGCTGCGCGCAGCTCCTGCTCGGGCACGACAACGAGAGAGACACTCATCCCGGTGGACTCCTCGAGATCGCGAACCATGATCTCGTCATAGGGCCGCGCCGTGGCAACACTCAGGACGTCGCCGGTGATGTCTATGGGCAAGAACAGCGCCTGCAGTGCCAGTTCCGGGGGAAGCAGACGCGCGGTGTCGGGGTCGACTTTGAGCTGGCGCAGCCTGAGACAGGGGAGGCCGTAGTCCAGCGCCATGAGCTGGGCCAGGTCCTCGTCGGTGAGATAGCCGAACCGTACCGCCATGCTCCCTAGTGGTTCGGTCAATGCCTGTGATCTCGTGACGATGCGATCCAGTTGCTCATGATTCAACAGACCCCGCTCGACCAGAGACTCGCCAAGCTGTTTCTCCAAATAGACGCTGAGCAGGGCCTCATCGACCCGGCCCAGCTCCAGAAGCGCGCGGCCCACGGGCACCAAACGCTGCTTGGAGTGTTCCAGTGCTGCCTCCAGATCCTCGCCCGAGATTACTCCATCTTCCAGGAGCATCTCACCTAACCGTTTCCTGAACAGACGCACTGTCCCTACCTCACCACCACGGGATTCGCCCTGGATTGCCGCGCAGAAAATCACGCACACCGTTGCGAGCGGAGTTGAACCCTCGCATTTTAGCACCAGGGGCGCAGTGCGCAAGGGGAGGGGACGATCTCCAAGGATCTTGAACACAGCCCACCTCATCTAGTATGCTGGGCGGTAACCCGTTCCGGAGGTACTTCGATGCTATCGATTCGCGCACTCAGTGTCGTCCTCCTCTGTGCCGCGACCGCGTATGCCGGTCCGCGGGCCCCCATCCACAGCTTCTCACCCCCTCCAACCCACCGGGAGGATCGCACACCCACGCTGGATGTGCTGCACTATGCGTTGGACATCGCGCTCCTTCCTGAGACGCGAGAACTCCACGGGATTGCCTCCATCACCATGCGGGCCCTGGGTGAGGAACTGGGAGAAATCCCCCTTGACTTGGCGGTTCTTTCCGTGCAAGGCGTAACCGAGGGCGAGGAGATAGTCCCCTTTGCGACAACGGATGATGGCGTGCTGCTCCAACCTGCGGTCCCACTCCAACCGGGACAGCCCCGAACCTTCGTCCTGCAGTATGGCGGCCTTCCCGGCAACGAGGGCGGTTCCTCGCCCTGGGGCGGGTTCTTTTTCAGTGGGAACATGGCCTATTCCGTCGGTGTTGGGCTCTATGCCGATCCGCCCTCGATGGGTCGTTTTTGGTTTCCCGGGCACGATGTCCCTGGAGATAAGGCGACAGCGGATATCACGCTCCGCGTGCCGGCGGAATGGCTTGGCATCGCCAATGGCGCCATTGTCTCCGATTCTCTGGAGGGCTCGACCCGGGTCATGCGGTGGGCCACGGAGCTTCCCATCGCCACCTATCTCATGGCCATCGCCGCCGGCCCCTATGTGGAGGTAGCCGACAGCGGCACCGTACCCATCCGCCACTATGTGCTTCCCTCGCAAGTTGATCGGGCCCGGGCCAGCTTCATCCATGTGCCTCAGATGATCGAGCTTTACAGCCGCCTCTTCGGCCCCTATCCCTTCGAGCGGTTCGGCTATGTCTCTTCGAACCTCAGTGGAGGGATGGAACATCAGACCATGGTGACTTTGGGGTCGTTCGCCATCAACGGCCTGCTCACCTGGGAAACGCTCATCGCGCATGAGCTGTCGCACCAATGGTGGGGCGACTGCGTTACCTACCAGGATTGGACTCAGATCTGGCTCTCGGAAGGGTTCGCTACCTACAGTGAAGCGCTGTGGGCCGAGGAGATCGATGGTCACGCCGCCTACGTGGCCTCAGTGCATCAGATGATGCAGGAGTACTTGGGCAGCGGTGAGGACTACTTTCCCCTCAACGAGCCTGACGTGTTGTGGGGAAACGCCACGTACGAGAAGGGAGCGTGCGTGGTGCACATGCTGCGCCAGGTGCTGGGTGACAGTCTCTTCTATTCGGGTCTAGCCACATACCGAGCTCAACACGAGTATGGCAACGCCACCGTCGACAGCCTCGAGCTATCCCTGGGGGAGGCTGCCGGCCTCAACCTCCAGTGGTTCTTCGACCAATGGGTTCGAAGCCCCGGTCATCCGGAACTGGCGTTTCGCCTCACCACCTATCCCTTCCTCAATGGAGACACGGGAATTGAGCTGGAGGTCTCGCAACTGCAGGACATCGGCCCAGTGTTTCGTTTTCCATTCCGGTGCGCCGTTGACTGCGCTGACACAACAGTCTGGATGACCTTCTTGGATTCCTTACCCGTTCAGGTGGGCAGCGTGCGAGTACAAGGCCCCGTCACGGACATCCGGCTCGACCCGGAGCACGACCTCCTGTTCCGAAATCTTGGCATGTCAACCTCTGACCGGCTCCTTCTGGACCACATGCTGGTGGTTGACGACGGTGACATGGACGGCGGCCTCGATCCGGGCGAGACCGCCGACATCTTCGTGGGAATCCTGAATCCCTTCAGCACACTGGGGGCTGTGGTGATCGAACTCGTCTGTGACGATCCGGCGATCGCCATCATTGAGGGAACCGTCACGCTGGATTCTCTGGCCGGGGGCTCGGTGTCGACCACCATCTCGGACCCCTTCAGGATCCAGGCATCCCCCTCGGTGGCCCACACGATGCAGGCATCACTCCGCGTGATCACGGAAGAAGACGCACTCATCTCCGTACCCATTACACTGCACCTGGGGACCGCCATCCGCCTCCTGGTCGATGATGGAGGCACCGGCGACTCCTATGCCCCATACTTCCTCGCTGCCCTGGACACCCTGCCCGACGGGCACGACCGGGAGCTCTGGGCGGTGCACCGGCAGGGATGCCCCTCTCCGGCCCGTCTGAGCAAGTATGCCGATCGGGGCATGGTGACCTGGTTCACGGGTGATGTCGCCTCCTCGGCCTTAGATGACGACGAGATCGAGGCATTGAAAGCCCTGCTCGATGCCGGCGGGTCGCTGTTCTTGACCGGGCAGAACGCGGTGGATGATCTCCCCCTGTCACTTCCCGGCCAGGCATTCTTGAACGACTACCTCAAGGTCAGCGTCGTGGATCTTTCCTGCAACACCACCCGGGCGGTGATGGGCATCGATGGTGATCCCATCGGCAATGGCGTCATGGGCGTGATTCAGGGCAGCGGAGGGGCCGACAACCAGACATCACTCACCGTTATTGCGCCCCTGGAGGGTGCAGACCCTGCCATCTACTATCGCAATACCGATTTTGTGTGTGCAGCACGGGCCGCAGATCGTGGAAGAGCTGTCGTATTCTCTTTCGGCTTCGAGGCGCTCAACGAGACTCAGTCACAGTTCACCTCGCGGGAAGAGATGATCCGTCGAGTCGCGGACTGGCTGGAAGGCCCCGGTACCGGAGTATCCTCCGTCCCGGCGCCCCGGTTCACCCTCTGGTCGCCCAGCCCGTGGCGTGGTCCAGGACGCATCAGTCTGTGGTTGCCCGCGGCATCCTCTGTGCAGATCGCCTTGTACGATTTGGCGGGAAGGCAGGCGCGCACGGTGCACAGGGGTGTGCTTCCCGAGGGAGTCAGTTCACTCGGCATGCCCGAGGGAATCCCCCCGGGCGCGTACCTGCTGGTCGCCCGCACGGAAACGCAGGCGGCGCGATCTCCGGTCATCATCATCCCCTGAGATGGAACTCAGTCTGCGCCTGGAGCTCAGGCGCAAGGCTATGCAAACCCTGGGGCTCGTGTTCGTGCCGTTTGGCCAGATCGGCGCCTTGGGGCTTCTGGCTCTGGCGGCAGTGGAAGGCCTCCATCTCCTGAGGCATTCCCACGGCGGAGTTCCTCTGTGGCGCAGTGTCCGCCGTCTGGGGGAACGGGGAGCGGGCAGGGATGTCGGGCCTCTCCTGCTGGCTCTGGGTGCAGCCTCGGTGCTCCTGGTTGTGCGGGGACCGTGGGCCTGGGCCATTCTGTGCCAGCCTTTCGTCGCCGACTCGGCCGCCGCTCTCGTGGGCCGGCGGTGCGGCGGAGTTCAAGTGCCGGGTAGTGGCAAGACCCTGGCGGGATCAGCGGCCTTCTTCATAGTGGCCGCGCTGGGCGCCGCCTTGGCGGGGCTCCCCGTGCAGGCATCGCTCCTCCTGGCGGGAGCGGGAACGATGGTGGAGGCCTTCGCTCCCTGGGGCCTGGACAATCTGCTGCTCCCCCTGGCCGGCCTCGCCCTTTGGAATCTGCTCTAGACGCAACGGTGCCCCGCTCCGCTGGATGCGGAGCGCCGGAGGCCTGCAGCGGCAATGAACACCCCGCCTACTGTCCGCTCTCCTCTGCCGAACGATGCGCTGACTCCGCGGCCCCGGCCACCAGCGCCGCAACGAGCCAGTAGGCTTTGAGGTATTCCTGGCTGTTGAAGGCGTTCTGCACCACCAAGGCCGCGAAGGCAGCGGCCAGCCCGATGGCAAGGCCCCGGTCAAAACCCCTCCCGCCGCGGCGCAGCAACAGGATAATCTGCCGCGCCACCGCGAAATTGAAGGCCAGGAACAACAGCAGACCCGGCACGCCCGTCTCGGCCAAGAGCTGCAAGTATGTGCTGTGAGCTTCCATGCCTGACTCGGAACCACGTATGTAGTTCTTGGGGAAGCGGGCGCCGGGAACCTTGTAGTCGAGGAAACGGCGATAGAAGCTCCCCAAGCCTACTCCCAGCACCGGATTCTCAGTGAACATGCGCCATCCGGTCTTGTAGGCTCCGACCCTGGCCATCAGGGATGAATCCATCTCGGGCGTCGTTCGACGGGTAAGGCCCTCAACCTGTTCTTGCGGCAGCACGAGTATCAGGACCACGACCACGCCGATAACCACCGGCACCAGTCTGATGAAACGGGGATAGAGCAGCACGAAGAGCACCACCGACGCCATGAATCCGATCCATCCGGAACGGCTGAACGAGAGCACCAGCCCAGCGGAACTGGCCAACACCGTCACCAGCAGTGGCAGCCTGACCCGGCGCGAATCCACGAACAGGGTGAGCCCCAACGCCAGGCATAGGTACACGAACATGTAGGTCGCGAATACATTCGGATGATCGAACACACCGCTGGCCTGCACATAGCCTTTCCACGTCACGAAAGTACCCGTGGCAGGGTGAAGGCCCAGCCCGAGGATGGTCGTTCCGGTAAGGAACTGGTAGATGCCCAAAGCCGCCATTGCCACCGACGGAGCAAGCACCGCGGCCACCGAACGGCGCAGCATGCAGGCGTTTCGCAATCGGTCTGCGGCGATGATGAGGAAGATGATGTAGCCAAAGATGCGGAAGGCATTGCCCAACGCCGCCATGGGGAAGCGGCTAATCAGGCCGGAGATGGCGCACCACGCCACGAACGCCAACCCCCAGAGAGGGATGTCACTCTTGAGCGGCCGCCACCTCCGAAGCGTGGGAAGCCAGGCCACCACTAGCACCGCAAAGACTGGCTTCGCCAGCTCCACTCCCGCGATCATGATGAAGGCCGAGGACAGCGGTATGGCAATGAGATAGGCAATCAGCGCCCGGTCGGGATCTGCGACGATCCATACTCCGCCGAACAGGGCTACTACCATGGGGATGGTCATCAACCCGAGCCTCGGAGCAAGCAATCCTCCGGCGAGAATCACCGCCACCAACGCGGCTCCTCTGAGGCAAAAGATCCTTCCCACTCAAAGCTCCCGTTCCTGATCGAGAGATATGGCCAGAGCGTCATCGCAACGCGAGCGTCTGGCGCTGTCTGAAGTCGGCGATGAGTCATCGGCCATTCTGCGTGCACGTGCGGAACGTACCAGTTCCGCGGAGAAGGTGTGCGCTCGAGGTGTCGTATTCAAGGCCGTCGCACACCCTCCATGCCTAGTGGGAGCAGACAAGCCTTTGACAGCGGACCGGTAACGCGTATGATCCCTGCCTCTGCTCCGACAGTATCCCCATGTGGAAAGGCTCTCATCCATGCCACTCATCCGCATTCTCCTCGTCGCCTCGCTGTGCGCACCGGCATCCGCTCTGGTGGTGTATTGGGATCCTCCCGCTCCTGCTCCGGGAAGTACCGTCACCATCTTCTACAATGTGATCGAGGGAACGCTTCCCGATAATACGAATCCCGTCTACATTCATCTGGGCGTAAACGGATGGCAAGACGTCCATGACCACGCCATGGCGCCCGATACCGCTACCGGCTGGTGGTATTACCGCTACCCAATACCGGCGGACGTCACCGTCATCGATTTCGTTTTCACCGACCTTCAGGGTAACTGGGACAACAATGGCGGCATCGGCATTGACTGGCACATAAGCCTGATCTGCTCATGGATACCCTTCGCGCCCAATCCCAACGACTCGGTGGAGATTGTCGTTCGTTCCGGTGGCGGCCACATCGTGTGGTTTGTCCGCTCGGGCATCCATTCCCTGCCGCCCATTCCCCAGTACTGGCCGCAGGGTTCCTCGCCCACCCCTGATGACGAAGCCGTGGCCACGCCGCTGAGCGGACCTCATCCTGATGGTACGTACCGGGCCGTCATCGGTCCCTTTACCAGCGCCCGCCAGGTGGTGGATGCGGTCAAATTCAAGATTCTGTGGGCTGACGGCACCCACGACGCCACCCTGTTCGAAATCACCGCAGACCATACTCCCCTATCCGGCGATCCAGTGGTCTCCATTCTCAGCCCCCAACCCGGCGCCTCCATCACCGAGACGGATATCCTCGTCGACGCGACAGATGCCGACGCTGTAGAAATCTGGGGCGGTCCCGATTCCCTGGGCACCTTCACCGCCCCGCCCTACGCCGTCTCGTGGGTGCCTAGTCCCCACACCTTCGGACCGGTCACCGTGACAGCCAAGGGCGTCGGCACGGAAGGCAGGGTCTCCTTCGACCGCGTCGGCGTCACGGTGCCGCCGGTGGTGATTTCGCGGGCTGCCCCCGCCGGCATCACCGACGGGGTGACGGTCGTGGGCGCTGTCGCGAGCTTCGCCCTGTACGCTCCGGCCAAGGACTATGTTGCACTGAAGGGCTCGTTCAACCGCGAGTATCCCAATGGCGAGTTGATGTACCTCTCCGGCGACACCCTATGGTGGGCAGCCAAACGGCTCTCGCCCGGCGACTACCTCTATCAGTACAACATTGAAGGCATCAAGTGTATCGCCGATCCATGGAGCAGGGATGTCACCTGGGTGTCTCCCGGCACCGAGAGCGAGTCGGGAAGCTATGAGCATGCCAAGACCCGCTTCAGTGTCGGCGCTTCGCCCTTTCCCTGGACGGACGGAGGATTCGTGCGGCCATCGGTGGAGGAGATCGTGGTCTACGAACTCCACGTGGGTGATTTCGCCGGCCTGCCCGATGGCGGCATAGGCGTCTACGCCGATGTCATGGCCAAGCTCGCTGAAGGCTACTTTGACAGCCTCGGGATACATGCGGTGGAACTGATGCCGGTGGACGAGTTCGAGGGCGCCAACTCCTGGGGCTACAACCCTTCGTTCTACGGCGCCCCTGAGACAACCTACGGCACGCCCGAGCAGCTCAAGGCTCTGGTGAACGAGTTCCACGCCCACGGCATCGCGGTTCTGGTTGACGTGGTATTCAACCACATGTGGGGCAGTGCACCGCTGTTCCAGCTCTACCAGCCTCTGGGAGACTGGAACTACCAGAATCATGACTACGCCAACTGCCCCTACTTCCACGATCAAGCCTCGCAGTGGGGGTACAAGCTGCAGCACTGGCAAGAGGTCGGCGGCCGGAGGTATCGAACATGGAAGTATGTGACCGATGCTCTGCGCACGTGGGTGCAGGACTACCACATCGACGGGTTCCGCTACGATGCCTCATGGGGGGTCGGGTGGGACGGCTACAATGCCAACGGCATGTCCTTTTACACCTGGTACATGCGTGAACTGGACCCGGGCCTCATCCAGATCGTGGAGGAAGACAATGCCTCCCGGGTGAACTCCACCGAAGCCGATGCCGGCTGGAACTTCAGTTACTTCCACGCCATGAAGGCCAACCTCCAGCAGATCAACGATTCGGGGCACACCTGGGGCAACATGATCGCTTTGGCCAATGAGTTGTCATACTCCAGCCAGGGTTTCCAGGAATGCTACGGCCCGTTGAACTACGTCGAGAGCCACGACGAAACCCGCATCATCTACGAGGCCATGACCTACCAGGGGATGGACTATCCGACCGCCCTCAAGAAATCACGGCTCGGCGCCGCCGTGCTTCTCACGGGAACGGGCACGCCCATGATCTACCACGGCCAGGAGTTCGCGCAGAACGCCACCAGCAGAAACCCCGACGGCGGCATCATTCCCCAGCCCCTTCAGTGGCAGAATCTCAGTACTCCCTCGGGCTACGCCCTGTTCCAGCATTATCGCAGGCTGATCTGGCTCCGGGCCACCCATGAGATCATCCGAAGCCCCAGCTTCCAAGTGACGTCCAGGAGCAATACCACCAAGCATATCGTGTTCTGGCGGGGTGATGCCGGTACAGAACAGCAGATCGTGGTGGCAGCCAATTTCGACACCGCCGACCACCTCATCGGCATCGAGTTCCCGGGCAGCGGCACATGGTACGAATTCACGGAAGACGATTCCCTGGAGGTACAGGGCGGCTACTCTCCGGTGTATAACCTTCCCGCCTCCACGGCCAGGATTTTCGTGAATGCCAGAACATGGCCCATGGCGGGAGAGGGGGCTCGGCCAGTTCCTTCCCGGATAACCCTGGCGCAGAATCATCCCAATCCCGCCAGCGTGGCCACGGTCATTTCCTACTCACTCCCTTCGCCGTGTCCGGCCGTGCGGATCGAGATCCACGATCTGCTTGGCCGCCGGGTTCGCCTGCTGCTGCAAGGGAGTGCCGAAGCGGGCCGGCACGAAACCCTGTGGGATCTGCTGACAGACTCCGGCGCTTTGGCGCCCAGCGGCGTCTATCTCTGCATGCTTCATGCCGAGGGTCGCGTCGCAACCCGCAGGCTGGTGGTGGCCCGCTAGATGACAACGGCAGAGACAGAGCTTCGACTCGTCCCGCAACCCCTTGAGACCATGAACTCCCTGACCCTGCGCATCGCCGATCACGGAATCCGGCTGATCTTCCCTGATGACAGCCTCATCTCCTCTGCCCGGGATCGCTACGGCGGGTTCCTCAGCAATGAAGAACCCGACACGGTCATGGCTGTCTCCTTCCCCGAGCGTCTCCAGCCGGTCGTCGATGCCGGGGTCCCCTGGGCCCGGTGCGCTACGGATGACATTCGCTTCGGGCGCAATGACCTTGTGGCGGAAACTGATTCCTCCTTCGGCCATGTGGCCGTGCAGATGCGCACGTTGGTCTACACCCTGGATGCCCTCCTCCGCATCTTCTACTCCATCGTGCTCATTCGGCGGGGCGGGCTTTTGCTCCACGCGGCGGCGGTAGGGATCGACGGCCGGGGCGCGGTGTTCGCCGGGCCCACGGAAAGCGGCAAATCAGAGCTTTCCCACATGGAATTCGGAACCCATCTGACCGATGAACTCTCTCCCGTCAGGCCGCAAGGCCATGGATTCTCGGTCTTTGGAAGCCCGTTCTGGGGATTGTTCGAAAAGGGAGGGTACAATCGCGGCCTGCCCCTGGCGGGCCTGTTCTTCCTCTCCCGAGGCCCGACACGGCTGGAGCGGCTTTCACGCGCCTTGGCCTTGCCGCGCCTTTTGCGCTGCGTGCTGAACTTCTCCCGGGAGCCCGAAGTCGTCGAGGCCGTGATGGCCAATTCCGCCCGTGTGCTGGCGAGGGTCCCTCACGCCTCCCTCGTCTCACCCCCGGATGAGACGTTGTGGCCTCTGGTGTCCGGCTTTCTGGTCTTTCACCGCTCGGGCTCCGACTCAGCATCTTTGCAGGAGCATGTGTGAGCCCCTCTCGAGAGATGGCCCTAAACCGCGCGCAGCTGCTGCGCCGGAACGACGAATGGGTACGGGCGTGCCTTGCATCACCTCATGCATTGGCAGTGTTGGTGGCGGACGGCAAGGTCCTGGCGAGTGAGGACGGATCACGGCCCGTGTTCGTGCCCTTGGGCTGGTTGGGAGAACGGATGACCACGGCCGATCCTGTGGTCCTCCTGGGCACGAGGAACGATACGGCCTATGTCGCCGTTGGCCTTGGCGAAGCGTGGGTGCCGCCGGTGATGGCTAAGGACGGCCGGTGGGTCGAGCTCCGGCAGATGGGGGCGTTGTTTCACACCTGGGAAGGTGAGGTACTGGGCTGCGCCAGGGCCCTGGTGTACTGGCATACCCACAACCGCTTCTGCGGGATATGCGGCGCCGCCACTGAGAGTGCCCAGGGCGGCTCTGTTCGCATGTGCACAAATGGCTCATGCGGCAAGTTCCACTTCCCGCGCACCGACCCCGCGGTTATCGTCCTGGTTTCCGCCGGGGAGGAGTGCCTGCTCGCCCGTCAGAGAATCTGGGTCCCCGGGAGATACTCGGCCGTGGCCGGTTTCGTGGAGCCGGCAGAGAGCTGCGAGCATGCCGCCGCTCGGGAGGTCGAAGAGGAAACCGGCATCCTCGTCGAGGACGTTCGCTACCGGTTCTCCCAAGGATGGCCATTCCCCCGGAGCCTCATGATCGCGTTCCGGGCACGGGCCGTGGGGCGGGATATCACCGTGGATACTGATGAACTGGAGGATGCCCGCTGGTTGTCTCGAGAGCAGATCGAGGAGGGTCTCATGTCCGGCCGGCTTTCGCTGCCTCCGGTGTTTGCTGCGGGGTTTAGGCTTGTGGAGGAATGGTTTGACGAGGGAGGGAGTCGTCTCCGGGATCTGGTGACGCGCCCCGTGGCCGGGGGCTGATGTCGGTGGCCCAGTCCGGTGATGAGAAGGTCCCCCTGGTCTTGACGGGGGAGGCGACGCTTCAGATTGAGGTCAAGAAGAGCCGGTTCATCGCCCATGCGTCTCCGGCCTCCTGTCCCGGCGAGGCCATGAGCTTCCTGGAACGGGTGCGTGATCCCGGGGCGACCCACAACTGCTGGGCGTACCGGATTTGCCCCGCATATCGGTTCTCTGATGACGGCGAACCCGCGGGCACCGCAGGCAGGCCCATGCTGAGCGCTATCGAACGCCGAAACATCGATCAGGTCATGGTGATCGTGACCCGGTTCTTCGGCGGCATCAAGCTGGGTGCGGGCGGCCTTGCTCGCGCCTATGGCGGGGTGACCTCTGCCTGTCTTCAGCAGGCCTCAACCCGGCCCTTCGAGCATGAGAAACAGGTTGAAGTCAGCGCGACTTTCTCCCTTACTGGCAATGCGTACAACCTTCTTCAGAAGTACGCATTGGAGCGCCATGATGAGCGCTACGACGAGCGCGGAGTAGTCTTCCTTGCCAAAGGCCCTCAACGCCTGATCGACGATTTCGTGCACGATCTGGTTGAGCTGTCATCCGGCGGGGTACACATCACGGAGCACCCGAAGCCCTCCTGACATGGCCACCGACTTCGTCACCGGACGCCAGATCTATGAGCGCATGATTCGGGAGGCCATTCCCGCCGCGGAAGACTTCGTCTGGATTGCCACCGCCGACCTCAAGGATCTCCACGTCGCCAAGACGAACCGAATGGTCCCCTTCCTGGAGACCCTCTCCGATCTCATCGAGCGAGGCGTCGCGGTTCGTCTGGTCCACGCGAAGGAACCCGGGCCGGCATTCCGGGAGGACTTTGATCGGTACCCAGCGCTCATCGAAGGACTGGAGCGCATGCTGTGTCCGAGGGTGCACTTCAAGACCGTGGTGGTCGACGGCCGCATCGCATACTGCGGCAGCGCGAACTTGACCGGGGCCGGCATGGGCGCCAAAAGCGATCATCGCCGCAACTTCGAAGCGGGGTTCATCACCACCGAGGCATCCCTCGTGCAGGCCATCATGGACCAATTCGATGAACTGTGGATGGGCTCCCATTGCCCCGAATGCGGCCGCACCGAGTACTGCGCCGAATTCCACGACCTGATCTAAGGCGTGCTTCGCTCGCAGTCCTCAGTTGACTGTTCACTGTTCACAGTCGGCCTCCCCCTTTGGTGAAGGAGGATCGAGAGGGATTTCTTTTGTGGTGCAACGTGCTCGGCATTCCACGATCAGAAGACTGCCGACCGATTCGGCCCCGCAGGGCAAGGCACACCGTGGCGAGAGAATGCAGCTTCGCTTCGCCCGCAGGCGACAGGGTTTAGGGTTCGGGGTTCAGCCCGGGCTGCCGACTGGCTACTGCCGACTGCCGACTGCCGACCGATTCGGCCCCGCAGGGCAAGGCACACCGTGGCGAGAGAATGAGGATCCTTCCCATTCTCTCGCCACTCTCCGGCCTTCCTTTGAGTCCTTTGAGTCTTTGTGGTGAATTGCCTTCTCGGTGACCTCTGTGCCTGCTATGTTGATCTCAGTCAAGTCCTATCCGTCGGAGATCCTGTACGAACGTAGTTCACGCTGCGCTCGCAGTCATCGGTCCTCAGTACCGCCTGTCTCCTCACTTCTATCTCCCAATGATGCTTCAGCCGGTCTCGCGCCCAGGGAATGCCAGAGCCAATGGGTGATCCTGCTACCTCAGATCTACTCCGGTTAGGGTGGCCGATGAGTCGCCGAGTACGCGCAAGTGATCAACATCTATAGGTCACGCGAATGCTCGCCGAAAGCAATCTCCTTCCTCAGAGATCGAGCTGGGTGGAGATCGCCCTGCCGATGCCCTGCATCTCATCCGACGTCAGGACACCTTCCTTGTTGATCAACCGCTTCGTGCTGACCGTTGTCACCTGGTCGGCCATTGCTTTGGATCGCTTTCCGCGGATGGTTACATAGGCCTCGCTGGGGTAGAGCCTCCCTGTTGAGCCGGTCAGCGGTACGACCTGAACGCGGTTAAGGAACTGGTTGGAGGCGTCGTTGCTCACAATCACCGCAGGACACAGTTTCCGGATCTCCCCCCCGACGGAAGAGGAGAAGTCGATCCACCAGACTTCACCCCTTTTCATCGTGCACATCCTGGCATGTCGCGTCTGACCACTCCTCTGCCTCCGCTTCGCGAACCGAGTCCGCGGCCATCGCCCGGTACGCTTCATAGAGGTCCTTTCTTACCACGTGTGGCCGCACAAGGTCCTCTATGAACCGGCTTATCTTCCGGGGGGGGATTGCCTCCTTCAGCCCATCATAGACCTCTTCGGACACGGTCAAGGTCAGCTTCTTCTGCATGGCATCACCTCCGCTCTGCAACACGCGCCTCGTGCAAAGCCCGTTCCATCGGGTGGTCGGAACGAAGCCCCGCACCCGCAGGTGCGGGGTCAAACCCAGTCCTCCAGAAGACAGGCGAGACAACCCGCATACCAGGGATGGTGGGGCGACCTCCGTGCAGTCCGAAGGAGTTCTCCAAGAGCCTCACACGTATACTACACGTGTAACTCGGAAGCGTCAAGGACGAGTGGCTAAGTGGCGAGGGTAGTCTGCGAGATGTCAACGAAGGCGGAGATGAGACTCCGCGCACGAGCGAGTCTGCTCTCACTGGTGAGAGGTAACTTGACATTGACCAACGTCATATGCCAGCCCGTGCGCTGTCGGGCTCACATGGCGAAAGCGACGGGCGACCGGCCAGTGGGCGAACCCACTGCCCGGACTGCCGCCCCCGAGCGGCCCGCCTGAGCAGTCCCAAGATTATGGATTCAAGGTTTGATAATCATAGAGAGGGCAATTTCGGTGTGACAGGTCGGTGGGTAGGGCCGAGATTGGTTTCTAGGCAAGAGAGGAGGCGAGATTCTCTCGTGTCTGATTCGTCTATGCCGCGAGCCACACCAGGGTTGGGACACAACCATGAGATCTGAACTACCACCTGGGCCACGGCATGGAACCGATGATCATCTGGGGTCCAGACAGACCAGGGGCCGTGAGGAGAGCCATATCGCCCTATACGAGCCTTGAGCTCGATGGGTGACTGGCGCGGATCAGCAGAAGCTGATCGCTACCCCATCTGAGAGATGTACGGGTGCGATGAACGACGAGGGATTCGAACCTACCTTCTGGAGTAGAGGAGGTCGCGGAAGCAGACCGTTGTCTTCGGAAGGAGAGGCGTTCTTCCCCTTGACCCGCCCTCTAATGGGTGACCCCACGGACACCGCCCGACGACGGAGAACTACATGCTACGCAGCAGTGTATCCGTCACACGGACCACTTGATGACTGGAGACATAGAATATCCCCAGACCCGCTCTGACATGAGGCAACGAAAGCTACATCGCAACCGAGTGCGCGCGAACTTCCCGGTCCAGTCTCCCGCCGAGTTCATCCGTCGCTACGTCCAGATCGTAGTCTGCCTGTAGTCCGAGCCAGAACTGCGGGGTGGTGCCGAAGTACCGGGCGAGTCGGAGCGCGGTCTCAGCGGTCACCCGGCGCTTGCCAAGGACGATCTCATTGATACGCCTCGGCGGCACGCCGATGCTGAGTGCCAGTCGATTCTGGCTGAGTTCGAGCGGCTTCAAGAACTCCTCCAACAGCACCTCGCCAGGGTGCACGGGAGCGAGTTTGCGCTGTGTCATGGTCGGTATCCCTTCAGTGGTTGTCCACGATTTCGACGTCATAGGCGTCGCCGTCCCGCCAGACGAAGCACACCCGCCACTGATCATTGATGCGGATGTTATGCTGACCTTGACGGCTGCCTGACAGCTTCTCAAGGCGATTCGCCGGCGGACTCCGCAAGTCATTCACGGAGTGCGCGTTGTTGAGCATGCGCAGCTTCCGAAGCGCCACCGATTGGATGTCTCCCGGCAGCCTCCGAGAAAACTCGCGATTGAAGATCTTCGCAGTTTCGGAATCGGCGAATGACTTGATCATCAGTGCATGATATAACGCGAGACGTTAAACGTCCAGCGTTATGGTGTGTGGCAACTCGCTGCTCTGGCGGAGCCTGGGACACACTGCTTCTTCGCGCAGCGAGCACATCGGGGTTCGCATCAATCGGCGCGCTCGACCGTGTCGGGCTCAGCTCGAAAGTTGACAACTTGACCACGTCCCCACACCGATCCCACTCGGCCGACCTGGGTCACGGAGTAACATTCGGCCTGCTTCAACTGGTCCGGAAGTCTTATCTGGCGGCTCCGTCGCTCAGTAAGTTGATATTTTACCTACGTCCCTAGCCCCGCTCCCTGGGCTGCTCCTCTAAACCGGCTCATCCAGAGGGAACATCGAGGTCCACGACGTTGGCCTGGAGCATCTGCCGCATGCCGGCGGCCCCGCAGTCCGCGCGTGTGATCACTGAGGTTTGACGATCTGTCAGGCGGAGATAGTTTATACGGTGGACACATACACAGACAGGAGGATTGCCTTGACTCGACTCCGAGAGATCGAGACCGCAGTTGAGACTCTGCAAGATGACGAATATGGCGACTTTCGGGAATGGTTCCGCGCGTACGACTGGGCGAAATGGGATCGTCAGATAGAGTCTGACTCGAAGGCCGGACGGCTCGCGCTCCTCGTCCGCGAGGCGCAGGACGCCAAGGATCAAGGGACCCTGACCCCCCTGTGACGCACCGGGCCACAGAGGCATTCTGGCGCCGTTACCGTGCGCTACCCGCGGACACCCAAACCCCTGCTGACAAAGCTTTCCAACTCATCCAGGCGAATCCGCGGCATCCGTCCCTGCAGTTCAAGCGAGTTGGCGACTTCTGGTCTGCGCGAATCGATTCGGCCCACCGTGCGCTCGCGGTCCCCAACGGAGAGGATTTCATCTGGGTCTGGGTCGGTTCCCACGATGAATACGAGCGACTGATCAGAAGCCGCTCATAGCTGGTTGCTCGAAGTGGTGTCCAGCCGTCCTACCTTTCGTTCCTGATTTCGAACGTGGTCCAGCATCCAGAGGCAACGGGCTTCCAAGAGGCACTGTTGGGTCATTCACTCGCCATTGTCAGCCATTGGGTGCTGGGTTTCGGGCTTAGGATTTCCTCCTTGTGCCGCCCTCGCTGATCCTTGCCTCCGTGGCCTAGCCACACCGTGGTCGGCGCAGTCGACACTGGCCACCGAGGTGCGTTCCGCGCACACGGCGGTCCGTACAGCGGCACTGTCT
Source organism: Candidatus Fermentibacterota bacterium (assembly GCA_016928395.1). GTDB lineage: Bacteria > JAFGKV01 > JAFGKV01 > JAFGKV01 > JAFGKV01 > JAFGKV01. The sequence continues at coordinate 25,966 of JAFGKV010000271.1, forward strand.
CCTGACGCCCTAAGCCTGCGCCGGCGAAGGATTATGGTGACCTTGTGGACATGGAATGCGAGCTCCGCACGTATGAACTTGTGCGCCCAGGCATTACCAGTGAACCACGCGGAGCCAGGGCTTGGCATGTGACAATCCAGTTGTGATCGAGGGCCGTGGATTGGACCGGCACCCGTGGCAGAGTATTGAGCCACAAGGCTTCTGAGGGTCGGCAGAATGAGCCGCGGCTGGACCGAGAACAGGTTCGGACGGCACTATTCTAACATGAGAATAGCGGTCAGTGTCGGCCCAGTCTTAGCCGGAGCCCTCGGCGGGAGCCGAGGATCGTCGCGGCGAGCAGGAGTGGAGGATGTGCGATCCGATCGTGTTCATCACGGCCCCGGGTGAAGGTGTCTTTTGAGTGAGGAGATAGGAGTAAGGAGTGAGGAGATGAAGAAGTCAAGGGGTGAAGGGGCTAAGAGGGAAAGAA
>JAFGKV010000272.1 GCA_016928395.1 Candidatus Fermentibacterota bacterium
CTATGGGGTTTCGAATGGGAGCTTTCGCGAGCACAATTCTGGACCCCGAACCCCCGAACCTGAGCATCGTTGCTCCCAAGGAGGTTCCATGAAGGAATACCAAAACCCGAAGCCCACGGTTGACATCATCATCGAAGTACCCGGAGGGATCGTACTGATCCGCCGAAGTCAACGGCCACTGGGGTGGGCGCTCCCCGGAGGATTCGTGGACTATGGCGAGAGTCTGGAGAAGGCCGCGATCCGGGAGGCCCTTGAGGAAACGGGACTGGCGGTGACGCTGCGTCGTCAGCTGTACACGTACTCTGACCCCCTCCGGGATCCTCGCCATCACACCGTCAGCACAGTGTTCATCGCCCGGGCGGCCGGGTCGGCGAAGGCGGGGTCGGATGCCGCCGAAGCGGACGTGTTCTCCCCGCCTTGGCCGTCACCCCTGGCGTTCGACCACGAGCTTATCCTGCGCGATTATCTGATGTGGAGGGATGATCCCCTCTACTCTCCCCTGGTTCGGATTGCCGCAGGCTCTTGACCTCGCGCCAGGCGACCTCCATCTCGGCCAGACCGGCCGCACCCACGGGGATGCCTCGTTCAGCCAGCAACCGCTCCATGTCCGCGAACCTCATCGAGAACCGGGTGACCGCCTTGTGCAGGACGTCTTCGGCAACCAAATCGATGTGTCGGCCGAAGCTCACCAGTGCAAAGAAGAGGTCGCCCAGTTCATCAGCCACCGCGGCGGCGTCCGCGTCGCCCATGGCGGCCTCCAACTCCCCCACTTCCTCCTTCACCTTTTCCCATCGGGCTTCAACCGTCGGCCAGTCAAAGCCGACTTCGGCGGCTCTCTGCTGGCACCGCCAGGCCCGGAGTAGTGCAGGCAGGGAACGGGGAATACCGTCCATCAGAGATGTACGCCCGCGTTCCTGGAGTTTTCGGGTCTCCCACGTTGTCGCCGGATTGGCCGGTGCGTCAATGAGGATGTGCGCGTGTCTGGTAGCGAGTTTGTCAGTGATACGCCCGATCACCTCCTCCAGCCCGAATGACCCGCGGTCCTGTGCCAACTGCGCTTGGAACACGATATGGAGCAGAAGATCACCCAACTCCTCCATGATCCGAGAATCATCTGACTGAGAGATAGCCTCCAGCAGCTCGTAGGTTTCTTCAAGCAGGAATGGCGCGAGAGATACGCTGGTCTGGGCCCGGTCCCATGGACACCCATCCGGGCCGCGAAGCCTTTTGAGCAGAGAAATGAGTCGTTCCATGCCAGCAACATCGCATCGGCACACCAGCCCCGCAACCCTTGACGCCGAGAGGGCACCGGCCTACAATGAGCACTGAGAATCTCCCTCCCTCAAGGATTCCCTCTGCTGCGGAGCGTGCAATGATGAAAATCACTCGTCGTGATGTGGGCAATGTCGTAGTATTGACCCTGAAAGGTAAGCTGATCGGCGGCCCGGAGGCCATTGAGTTTCGGGAGACCGTGAAGAACCTGATTGCCGAGGACAAGACAAAGGTCCTGGTGGATTTGGGGGGCGTGAGCTGGATCGATTCCACGGGCTTGGGAACATTGATTTCGGGGTATACCTCGTTGAAGAAGAGTAATGGGGATCTCAAACTCTGCCATCTCACCAAGAAGATCCACAGCCTCCTGGTGATCACCCAACTGATTACTGTGTTGGAGGATTACGACGACGAAGAACAGGCCATAGCCACGCTACAGTCCTAAAGAACCAGCAGTCATCGCGCAGAAAGGCAGGGTAATGCCGTGCCCGGGAAGACCGACCTGAGGCTGCTCGGGGTGAGTGTTGTGTGCCTCGCGATAGGGGCTGCGGCATTCCTGCAATGGTATCCCCGTACGAAGGCAGCGTGGGGAATTGGCCGGGCGCCGTTGCGAGCCAAGGCCATAGCCGTAGCCGAGGCATTGGGCGACAAAGACGCGCGTTCGATACATCCCACGCTTGACGTCGCCCGCCCCCTGTGGGTCGCAAAGAGCCATACCGAGGAGCGATCGCTGGTGGTAGCCCTGGAGCCGGACGGACGCTTGATCTACGTCCGCCGGGTCCCCGCGATGCTTCCCGCCGATGTGCCATCGGATGCCATGTGGGGATGGCTCCAGTCGCTGACGGGATCACTGCCCCCGAACGTCGGCCGCCTCACCTCATCAAGGGAAGCCGGGGACGCAATCGAGGGGTCACTTGTTCGTACCGACGGCGTGATTCTCTCGGTGAGAGCGGCCCGCACGGCTTTGGCTACTTCAGTGGAAATCCTTCCCGACAGCGGCGTACCCCGAATGCACTCGACGGTGCGCTTTCCGCTTGTCGGTGCCATGGTGACCCTGGCGACGATGGCGGTTCTAGCCGTTCCATTCCTGTGGAATACCGTGCTCCAGGGAAGTGCGCACGCCGGCATGGCTGCACCGCTGGGGATTGCCGCGGCAACGACGGCGCTCCTGGGGTGCGCGGCTCTGTTCCTTCCCCGAGGAGAACCGGCCGCCCCGGTCGCGGCGATTATTGCCGTGGCTAGCGCCCTGGGGGCGGTGGTGGCGGCGGGCCAAATGCTCGTGTCCAGCCGGCCGTCACTGCGCGGGCGGTCCTTACGCCATGAGATCCGGGTGGGGTGGACTCTGGCCGGCGCATCGCTGGGCATGGCTTCCATCAGCCTGCTGTTCCCCCTGACTGCAGCGCCCACCGTGGCGGGATCTACGGTGACGGGGTTGTCGGCGGTGGCCGCCATCCTCCTTGGCATGAGCTGCGGCGTGGGCATCGAGATGGGCGTGCGACCGATTGCCGAGACCGCCTTCTCTTCAGCAGGGTCCCCTCTTCGCCTTAGTATCGTGGGTGTGTTGACCGGTCTCATCTTGACCCCTCTCATTCCCGGCCCCTGGTTGTGGGCGTTCATCTTTGGCTCTCTGTCAGGCGTCGCCTCCGGCCTCGTCGCCCAACGAAACGGTCGTGGCGCATCGACGGTGGTTTTGGCCGTCTACGTCACCGGGCTGCTCGCACTCCCGGGGCTGGCGACCTCACTCCTCAATGGAATGTGCAGCACGGCCGCCATTCTCATTGCCTGTGTCGTGGCGCCCGCATTCGCGGCCCGCCGGGCGTCAGCAGAGGCACCGCCCTCGACCGATGATGCCTTACCCGCGTATATCCAGGAGATCCGTGGGGAAGCCCTCCACACTCACCTTGCCACTCTGGCCGCAGATCTACAGACCCCTTTCTGCGTCACCGCTGCAGCTCAGGAACGCGGTATCGAGGTAGGTTGCACTCTGCGACGAGCCCATCCTCCGGCCGCCGACATCTGCCGGATCATCGGCATTACCCGCGACAGGCTCGGGGTAGTCATGGGAGAAGTCCCCGAAGGTGGCGTCCACGGCGCCATTCAGGCTTCGATCTTGTCTGTGGCGGTACTGTCCGCTGCAGCCGACACCAAGAACTTGGCATCGTTGCCTGCAGAGGTGGAACGGCTCATGGGTGCCACGTGGAACGGCGGCGGTGAGGCCGTGACCATGAGCTATGGTCTCTTGGACCGCCGCTCCAAGACCTTCTCCTTTGTCAGAGCAGGCCATCAGCCCGTGCTCCTCTACCGTGCCTTGGTAGGAAGATTCGAACGAGTCTTCCCTCCGGGTGATCCACTGCGAACCACGCCGTCGGACGAAAAACGGTCATTTGATGTGGCGACAATCCAGCTCGTGACGAAAGACCTCCTGATCTTCTTCTCGGATGGCCTCCTCACTGTGCCTGTTGCTGGCGGGCTCTACTCGCCTGATCATCTCGAGAAGCTCGTGCGGGACAATCCGGGCGCATCATGTGAGGAGATGGCGAAAGCTCTTGATGCAGAGCTGGCCAAGCTCCTGGGAACCAAGCCCCCGGCAGATGACATTGTGGTGTTGTTCCTCAGGGGCAAATGACCGGGGAATCCCGCAACCGCACGGTAACCGTTGAGTTGCCCAGCGACATATCCCTGCTGGAGTTAGCTCATTGCCTTTCCAAAGAGATTCCTCACGCTCTGGGTGTGCCCGAGGACGACGCCGAGGCCATGGGGAACGCCGCTCTAGAAGCGGTGGGCAATGCCATGCGTCACGGCAACCGCTTGGATCCATCGATTCCGGTGGCCCTGTGCTTCACGGTTGAGGGAGCATGGATCACGGTAAGCGTGAGCGATCGCGGAGAGGGCTTTGATCCTGCCAAGCTCTGTGATCCCACGACCACGGAGAATCTCCTGAAGACGTGCGGGCGTGGTCTCTTTCTCATGCGCGCGTTTACCGACTCCGTAAGCGTCCGCCCACGGCCAGGGGGTGGCACCACGGTCACTCTCCGCAAGGCCTTCACCGCGTAGCCGGTGAGCCTCCTCCCGGCGAACCCTGAATCTGGCTGCCCGGCCGGCACGTTGGCGGGCAAGGGCGTCTGCAATGTTCTGAACACCCTTGTGGTGGTACTGCGATCATTGGTGCTTTCGGTAGTGGTGGCTCGGGCGCTGGGGCCGTCACTCCAGGGTGTCTACTCGGTCTTGCTCTACGTCATCCAGGTGGGGGTCCAGGTAGTAAGCCTTGGGTTCCCCAGCACTCTGGTGCGTTTCATGGCCCAACGACGCGCCGACGGCGACGATGCCGGCGCCGGCGCGGTGCTGGGATACGTGATTCGCCGGGAGCTATTCCTGGGTGCCTTCGCCACGATGGCCTGCGCCATGTTGGCCCGACCTTTGGCGGCGCACGTGGCTCAGGGTGCCCCGGCATGGCTGTTTCTCATTGCGGCTCTCGCCATCCTGCCCGACAGTCTGACCCTGGCGTACGAGGCGGGATTCGAAGGCATGCTGGCCTACGAAACCCTTCTCCGCATTAACCTGGCCCTGGTGCCTGCCTCGCTGGTGACAGCCATTGCGATACTCGGGCTGGGCGGAGGAATCACGGAGCTATTGATCCTGAAAGTGTTTCTTGCGGTGATCCGGGTGATCCTGTACCGCCGCATCCTTGGCCGCCGTGTGCCCCGCGGCGGTGTCCTGACACAGCAGACCTCGACCATGATGGGGCGATACACCAGGAGCCTTTCATTCATCTTCCTCTGCGATGCGGTCGTGTGGCAGCGCTCAGAGGTGTTCTTCCTGGGGATCTTCTGCTCCCCAGCCTCCATAGCCTTCTACGACATTGCCTACCAAGTGGTTGGCACGACTATGCGCGTACTCCCGGAGAAGCTGACGGATATCCTATTCCCTGTGATGTCGGGCCTTGAGCAGCGAGGCCAACGGGAGCGCACTGCCGCGCTCTACGGGCGTAGTGTCCGTTTGCTCTTCGCGATGACGTTGGGTATCGCAGTAGCCCTGGCGGCGTATTCGCCCCTGCTGATACGTCTCCTCTACGGAAGCGCCTTCGCACCTGCGGCCAGTGTGATCCGCGTGCTCTGTGCGGCGGCTCCTGTGGTAATCGTGGCGAGAGCAACGGCGTATGTGCTCTATGCGGCGGGCTGGCAGGATTTCAACGTTCGCCTCGCCGGCGCGGCGGCCGTAGTGAATATCGCGCTATCGCTGATACTCATCCCGCGCAATTGCGTCATCGGGGCGGCGTTGGCGAATAGCGTGACGCAGTCCGTGTCGGTATGCGCTCTGGTGACCTACGTCCTTAGGCGTGCCCAGATCAGCCTCCCCTGGCAGGCCATGGCCCAGACGGTCACTGCTGGCATCGCCCAGGCTGCGGTTATGGCGGGGGTCCTCAACCTGCTCCACGGATGGACGGCGCTAACCACGGGAACCGCAGCCGGTCTGTTGGTCTACGGAGCCGTGCTGGTGAAGATGGGCGTGATCGAGAAGGAAGAGCGGCAGGGAGCAACGAGATGGGTCCGCGGCCGCTCTCGTCGTGGGAAGCAGAGTGCCGGGGGGCGGAATTGAACCGCCGACACACGGATTTTCAGTCCGCTGCTCTACCTGCTGAGCTACCCCGGCATTCAGATATGAGGCTAATTTGTCCTAAGATATCGCATTGACCTGTAGCGTCAAGACCCGTCCGATCGAGCAGCTCGGGATTCGCGGATTGCCGCCCGATGCGCCGAGAAGGTCTCACTGAACTCGTGGGAGCCGTCTCCGCGAGCGACAAAAAAGAGGGCCCGACAGGAGCGGTCAGGGTGCAAGACTGCTTTTATGCTACCGAGGCCCGGAGAGCAGATTGGACCTGGGGGTAGGCCTCGATTGAGATAGGTATTGTACGGCGAGGGCCGGCGCAGATCCGCGTAGGTCAATCTCCTGCCGACGAGACCCAGGCCATACGCGACGGTCGGGTCTGCATCCAGCTTCATGCCAATGGCCATGCGATTTAGATACACCGCAGCCACCATCGGCCGTTCGCGGGGGAGGCTCGTCTCCTTCTCAACGATAGAGGCCAAAGTAAGAATCTCATGAAAGGAGAGCCGGGTCAATCCCTCATCCCAGTCGATACTCCCCAGCATCGCCCGAAGCCGGGCCACCATCACAGAAGCGATTCGATCCGCCCGGGCATTGAGGCGGAACGAGTAGGTGTCCGGGAAGAGGTAACCCTCCAGAGACGCGGCCGAGAATCCCAATGTTGCTATGAACGAGTCACTGGTGCAGATACGCATGAACTGCGCGGAATCAACGCCCACGGAAGCCTGCAGCGCAGATGCAATTTCCACCATCATGATCCCTTCAGGCAGCGTCACGCTGGTAGCGATGACCTGTCCCCGAGCGAGATGATCGAGGATCTCCTGGGGCGACATGGCCGAGCTGAGAAGGTATGGCCCCGCCTGGATGACTCGGTCCTTACGGCTGAGCCGCCCCCAGAGGCGCAGCACATCGGGGTGACGAATCAAGCCGCTGTCGGCCAGCATGGCTGCGGCTTCAGAGAGCGTGACGCCGTTGGAGAGATCGAACCGCACCCACCGTTCGGCCCCTGCAGGGGTAGTCATGATACGCCACACCATTGCCACGCTGATAACGGCCACGAGGAGAGTGCTTGCTGCGATGAGAGTCATCACCCTCATCGCAGGCTCTCCAGAAACACGCGCAGCACCAAGGCCGCGGCGATGTCATCACAACGGCTGCGACGCCGGCGGGAACGGGCTACCCGGGCCGCTTCTGCAGAGGTCAGCCGCTCGTCAACCAAATGCAGAGGCACACCGCATACGGCGCCGAGTCTCGTTGCCCATTCTCTCACCTCCATCGCCATGGCTCCCTCCTCTCCTCGCATACACCGGGGAAGCCCAACAACGAGATCGGTGATATTCAATTCCCGGACGAGGCGCGCGACAACATTGATACCATGTTCAGGATTTTCGATGTCGACCGCGCGCAGGGGGCTGGCAATGATCCGCAAGGGATCAGAGACCGCGATCCCCAGATGCCTCCGGCCGTAGTCGACGGCCATTGCACGGCCGTCACCCTCGTCACTGTCCGCAGACTCCGGTTCATCACTGCGGTAGCGCATCACGAGCAACGAAGCAACCGAGCAGCGTGGCGAGGAAGGGGGGACGCACATCTGCCGCGATAGCCGGCCCATCGAGGCGCACCGATGCCCGAATCAGAGCAGCGCTCCAATGCTGCCGTACTCACAAGGCCGAGCATCTATTCACTCTCATCATACGCGAGATGCGCGAGGGTATCAGGGCGCACGTCTGCCCGCAGATCAAGTGCGGCCTCGTAGCGGACCGGATCCGCCAGGAACGCCAGTGCTACATGCACCAACGTGTCGGTAGCCGCGAGATACTTCGAGGCCCCGGAGTCGGGCCACCACCGTCGAGCCAGCTCCGCACCAAAGAACTGCCGCGCCGCGGGATGTCCGTCGCGCAGGGCTGAGGCCAATGCGGCGGCCGAGTCGGGATTCGATGCAGCCAGAGGTGAGTTGTGCGCCAGCCAGGTACCGGCCGTACGAAGCAGGCTATCGTCGACCTGCAACTCAGTAGGTCCCCGGGGAGGGTGAACCACGCGGGCAACGGAGTCCATCCACGCAACGGGAAGTGCATCGGCGAGCTCTGCCTCAAGGAAGGCGGGAGTCGGTTCTTCTACCAGGATATTGGGCACCACGCCGACCCGGGGCGGAGTCGTAGGCGCGAGTCGCGTCGTGTCAACACCTCCCAACTCGCGATCGATGCAGTAGCCGTGAGGCGTGAACCACCGCGCGGTTGTGATCTTCACCGCATTGCCATCGCCCAACTCACGGATCTCCTGCACGGTGCCCTTGCCGAAGGTCGGCCGCCCTACGACGATACCGCGGCGGTTCTCCTGAAGGGCTCCGGCGACGATTTCTGACCCGCTGGCGGTTCCCTCCTCGACCAGCGCGACCACCGGAAGGCTGTCGATACCGGGAGTAACGCTCGCGTGGTCTGTCCGCTGGCTTCCTTGGCGCCCAATGGTATAGCAGATGGGTACGCCCTCGGCGAAAAGCAAGTCCGCCACGCCGACAGCTTTGTCTAGGAGGCCTCCGGGATTGGCCCGAAGGTCCAAGATGATCCCGGCGCATCCTTCCTTCACACTCCTCTGCAGCGCATCCCTGGACTGCTCGACCGCCGTGGTAGTGAAGGAAGCCAGCCGGACATAGCCGTAGCGACGGTTGTCCGGGCCCCGCAGCGTGAAGCTGTAGGGAACGGTGGGAATCGTAATCATGCGCCGCTGGATTCTCAAGACCAGATCATCGCTGAAACCCTTGCGGCGCAGAGTAAGTTCAACCCATGATCCTGGAGACCCTCGCATCAGCGCCACTGCCCGGCGTAGTGGAAGAGCCTGCGTTGTCTGGCCGTCTATCTCGACAATGACATCGGCAGGCCTGAGGCCTGCTTCAGCGGAGGGTGACCCTTCAAGTGGTGCCACAACGGTGATGAATCCACCCCGGCTGGCAACAACAACGCCGACGCCACCGAAGGTGCCCTCCGCCTCCTGGCGAACTGCTTCCAGGTCCTCGGAGTCAAGATAGGTGCTATGCTGATCGAGGGATTCCACCATGGATCGCAGCGCATAGTCCACAAGCACCGACACGTCAACAGGGTCCACATAGGCATCGCGCACTATGGAGAGACTCTGGCCCAGCAGCTCCAAATCCCGGTACACGTTAGAGGATCCGGTGGCATTCACCCCGACTGCTGCCGCACAGACCGCGAGGCCGACTGCCGCAGCCAGCACATGGCGAACACGGTTCATCTGTATCTCCAATCAGGGGACAGAGGTGGCGGGCGTGACCATAGAAATCATCAAGAGCTCAAACCCGCAAGGGCGAGCCCAACTTAGAGGGTCTGCACGCCGCAGGCAATACTGCCCTGCTATGCTCTCTTCCCTGTTGCCGTTGCGTCACGAAGCGGCAAGGCCGTAGTTGATCGATCCTCTGCGAGAATCCAGAACTGGAGTGTAGTATGGGCACAGTCCCGGATGACGGCGCGGCGCGACCGCGCATATCCCTTGTCATTGCGGCCCGCAACGCATCCGGGTTCATCCACCCCGTGATGGCCAGCATTCGGCGATCCGAAACGGCAACCATGGAAGTCGTGGTGGTCGACGACTGCTCCACCGACGATACGGCGGAGCTGGCCACGATGCTGGGTGCCAAGCTCGTCAGGCTGGAGTCCCCTGCCGGTGCGGCTGCGGCGCGCAATGCCGGGGCGCGGGAGGCCACCGGCGATGTGGTGATGTTCATCGATCATGACTGCTGCCTGTGTGAGGATACCATCGACCGGGTGCTGGAAGCTATGGCGCGATACCGGGGAGAGGTGGTCCTGGGAGGAACGTATACCCTTGAGCCGTTCGATGCTCACCGTTTCGCGTCCTGCCTCCAATCGCTCCATGTGCACTATTCCGAGACGAGACGCCCCGATCCTGACTACATTGCGTCCCATTGCTTCATCATGGTCCGGGCCCTGTTTCTCCGGGAGGGGGGGTTTCCCGAGGCGCTCTCCCTGCTGCTCGCCAATGGGTGCTGCCAGGATGTGCTCTTCTCCCATCTCCTGAGACGACGTGGGTACCGCCTGGTGATGGACCCATCACTTCAGGTTCGCCACATCTTCAACTTCACAGTGCGACACAGTATCTTCAACGCATTCTGGAAGAGCAGGGCGTGGACCCGTTTCGCCCTGTCGGAAGGATCTCTTCTCAGAGACTCAGGATCGGCCAGCTCCGAGATGAAGGTCTCCTCGGTTCTCCTTACCTTGGCGCTGGCGTCGCTAATGGCATCGGCGTGGTGGAAACCAATGGCCCTGGCAAGCCTCGCCCTGGCCGCGGCGTCTTTGGCGGCCAACGCCCGGTTGTATGCGTTCATCTTTCGCCACAAGGGAACATGGTTCACCCTTCGGGCCGCCGGTCTCTACTCTCTCCAGCTCTTGGCGGTGGTTGCGGGTGGCGTGGCGGGATTGGCCCAGGGACCGCTGACCCCGGCCCGGAACGCCCCAGCATCCGAGGGCAGCTGTGGTTCAACCACGAACATGGGGCGTTCCTGAAGCCGGTTCCCTTCCAAGAGAGCGCCGGCGTCTTGGGGAGTCAGGGCGTGCCGGGGTTGAAGACGCAGGGCCTCTGTCGTACCTTGCTGCGAAAGTGCCTGCTGGTGGGTGACCGTATCCTTCGGTGACCTCTCGCTTCGCGGTTGTCGCCGGTGAACACCAGTGCCACGCGGCACAATGGGTCAGTCAACAGCTCTCTGAAGGAGGTCAATATGGCGCTGAAAGTTGGGATCAACGGGTTTGGCCGTATTGGGCGGTTGGTGTTGCGGGCCGGGTTGAGGAGGAACGAACTGGAGTTCGTAGCCATCAACGACCTCTTCGCTGCTGCGGAGCTGGCCTATTCGCTGAAGTATGATTCCGTTCACGGACGCTTCCGCGGCGAATGTCGCGCCGAAGGCTCTTCTCTCGTGGTAAACGGGAAGACCATCCCCGTTATGGCAGAACGCGATCCGGGCGCGCTTCCGTGGAAGGAACGTGGTGTCGATGTCGTCGTGGAAGCGACCGGCAGATTCATCGACCGCGAGGGTGCGTCCAAGCACCTCGCCGCCGGCGCCCGGACCGTGCTGATTACCGCCCCCGCCAAGGATCCCGATATCACCGTGGTGCTCGGCGTGAATCATGACCAGTTGGATTTTGCCCGGCACGCCATCATCTCCAATGCCTCTTGCACCACGAATGCCCTGGCTCCAGTGGCCTACATCCTGCACCAGTCCTTCGGGGTTGAGCTGGCGTTTATGACCACGATCCATGCGTACACGCAGGATCAACTCATCCTTGACGGGCCGAAGAGCAAGCATCTCCGGGGACGAGCCGCCGCGCTCAATATCGTACCGACCTCCACCGGAGCCGCGAAGGCCATCGGCCTCGTACTCCCCGACTTGGCGGGCAGGCTGGATGGCATGGCGCTCCGTACACCCAATCCCGACGGATCGGTCGTAGACCTTACCGCCCAAGTGCAGCGCGATGTCACCAAATCAGAAGTGAATGAGGCAATGAAGCGGGCCGCGGCCCAGGAGCGTTTCAAGGGTATCCTCGAGTACAACGAAGATGAGATCGTCTCCAGCGATATCGTAGGGAATCCGCACTCCTCCATTTTTGACTCGAACCAGACCATGGTGCTTGGGAGGCTCGTCAAAGTGCTCGCGTGGTACGACAACGAGTGGGGCTACTCCAACCGCATCGTTGACCTTCTGGTACGACGAGCCGGGTAGCAGGAGTCGAAATCCTCTCGTGCACTGCTGTATCGTGGGGCGGGGCGTTACCTCCCTTCCCCGCGGTGCATCGAGGCGTCCTCTCCTGAGGTTGGCCGCATCACGGGGTGTCCCTGCATGCCATGCGCATGATGCAGCCCTCGGTGGATCGGCCCCTCTCCCCACGTGTGCCTGCCCTGCTGAAGGAACCCGTGTGGGGGGGCAAGGCGGCAGACATACCACGAGCGTGCTCGTCAGTGGGCCGACTCGGAATCCGGCGCAACCCATGAAGAACGCCTGTTCCCGCACAAGAAGGGGGATTTCCCAGTGACGCCTGAACTCATCGTCGCCCAACGCACGCACATCGACTCGATTGCGGCCGAGCTTGCGGTGGCTCCGCATCAGGTAGAGGCAACCGCCGCCCTTCTGGGGGACGACGCCACCGTCCCGTTTATCGCCCGCTACCGCAAGGAGGCAACCGGCGGTTTGGACGAGGTGGCCATCCTTGCTATACGAGATCGTCTCGAGCAGCTCACAGCCCTTGATGCGCGGCGGGCTGCAATCCTGAAGTCACTGCGTGAACAGGGAAAGCTTACCGAGGAATTGGCCGGTATGGTCGCGGCGGCGCAGACCATGGCGACCCTGGAGGATGTCTACCTCCCCCACCGTCCCAAGCGCCGAACCCGCGCGATCGTGGCCCGCGAGAAGGGACTGGAGCCTCTCGCATCCCTGCTGCTGGCCCAGGGCGACATCGATCCGGATGCGCAGGCCACGGCGTTCGTTGACGAGGGCAAGGGTGTTTCCTCTGTCGAGGCCGCCCTTGAAGGGGCGAGGGATATCCTGGCCGAGTGGGTCAGCGAAGACGCCAACACCCGGGCTTCGTTGCGTGCATTGTTCCGGGAACGGGCCACTATTCGCTCCAAGGTTGTCTCGGGCAAAGAGGATACGGGCGGCAACTTCCGTGACTACTTCGCGTGGGAAGAAATGGCTGCCACTGCACCATCCCATCGCATTCTGGCCATCCGCCGGGGATCGGATGAGGGCATACTCACCACGCGAATTCTTCCCCCGGAGGAAGACGCCCTTGGCATCGTCGAGCGGCACTTCCTTCGCGGTGAATCTCCGGCGACTGCCCAGGTGCGCAGCGCCGTGCATGACAGCTACCGGCGCCTCCTGGGGCCATCACTGGAGAACGAGATTCGCGCGGAGATCAAGGAGCGGGCTGACCGGGAAGCCATCGCCGTCTTCTCCCAGAACCTACGAAACCTGCTGCTGGCGCCACCCCTGGGCCAAAAGGCCGTGCTTGCCATCGACCCCGGGCTGCGCACGGGGTGCAAGGTGGTCTGCCTCGATCGACAGGGCAGGCTCCTGCACTCCGAAACGCTCTATCCTCTGGCTCCCTTCGGCAAGGTCGATGAGGCTCGAACCAGGCTGCAGGAGCTAGCCCGCCAATTCGGCATCGAGGCGCTCGCCGTGGGCAACGGCACGGGCGGAAGAGAGACCTATGCCGTGTGCCGCGCCATCGATTTCGGGACCTCGATTCCCGTGGTGATGGTGAACGAGAGCGGCGCCTCGGTGTACTCCGCCTCGGAAGTGGCCCGGGAGGAGTTCCCTGATCGCGATGTCACGGTCAGGGGCGCGATCTCCATCGGTCGGCGCCTCATGGATCCGCTGGCGGAGCTGGTCAAGGTCGACCCGAAGGCCATCGGGGTGGGCCAGTACCAGCATGATGTTGACCAGAAGGCCCTTCGCCGCGCACTGGACGACGTAGTCACCAGTTGCGTGAATGCAGTTGGCGTCGAGGTCAACACGGCGAGCGCGCAGCTCTTGCGCTACGTATCAGGGCTGTCGGAGCGCCTGGCGAGTGCGCTGGTCGTCCATCGGGATACCCACGGTCCCTTCACTTCGCGAATCGAGCTTGAGGCGGTGGGCGGAATCGGCCCGAAGACCTTCCAGCAGGCCGCCGGGTTCCTCCGTATCCGCGAGGGGAGCAATCCTCTGGATGCGTCAGGCGTTCACCCCGAGCGCTATGCTTTGGTGGAGACGATGGCCCACGACGCAGGCTGCACGGTGACTGACCTCATGGGGCACGGCGGGTGGAGAGAAAAGGTGGATATGACGCGCTACGTCTCCGGCGACGTAGGCATGCCGACCCTGCGTGACATCATGGCTGAGCTGGCAAAGCCTGGGCGGGATCCGCGGCGCAGCTTCGAGCCGGTGCCCTTCATGGATGGCATCAAGGATCTCGCCGATCTCAAACCCGGCATGAGGCTTCCTGGAGTGGTAACCAATGTGACGGCCTTCGGAGCGTTCGTAGACGTGGGTGTGCACCAGGATGGCCTGGTGCACATCAGCCAACTGGCGGATCGTTTCGTCCGCGACCCCCACGAGGTAGTCAAGGTCAACCAGCAGGTGACCGCCACGGTTCTCAACGTCGACACAGAGCGCCAACGGATTTCCCTCTCTCTTCGTCATTGCCCGGATGAGAGACCTCGCACCACGACTACGGGCGAGCGGCCCACGCGCCGGCAACCGCAGCGGCGACCTGCCCGAAAACCCACCCCTCCGCCCAAGCCCGCCTCGCCTCCCCCGAACAATCCTTTCGGCCAGCTGCTGGAACAGCTTCAGAAGCCTAAGAGGAAAGGGTGAATCTGAGCTCAGGGGCAGTGTGATTAGGGTTCCAAAGGTAGGTCCCGCGGTAGACCATATCGGCAGGGTTCGGTGTTCAGTATCGAAACCGCACGAAGATGCGGCCCCCCTTTCGTGTGGTATGATGTGCGCACGGGTCTACGGACACACCCCTCCCTTGCGGCAGGCGGCAGATGGCACTCGCCAGTCCGAGGTTGACTGAGAACCGCGAGCGAAGCGACCCCGAGGCCCACTGAACTCTCACCACCATCCCCCTACTCCCCGAATCACGCGCGGGTCGCGTCAGAGCGTACCGCGAACGATGCGAAATCCCATTTCGCTGCCCCGATACCCCGGGAGTCGCCCATCGCGAAAATCGGGGCGGCACTTCGCCGCCTGGTAACGCCACGCGCCCCCCCGATCAACCCGGACCGTTCCCGTGTCCGCACCCATGGGATCGGCGAAAGAACCTGCAGCAAGGGGCCCAAGCCAGTCATGGCACCATTCCCAGACATTCCCGAGCGTATCGTGAAGTCCCCAGGCATTCGGCTCCCGTCCGCCCACAGGCAGCGTACCGCAACGAGCGCACTGCTCCTGCCTGCCCAGCCAGGCCGCGCACTCCTCGCCGCCTTCATAGGTGACGCAGCTGTTGCCCCCGTACCAGGCAATGCGGCCCAGCTCAGGCGAGTGGTTCGGGCTGACGATGGTCATTCCGCCCGAGTACAACGCCGTATTCGTGCCTGCCCGGCAGGCGTACTCCCACTCAGCCTCTGTGGGCAGCCGATACCCATTGGCCAACCGGTCTAGGGCCCAATTCTCCTCATGATAGCACGGCTGCAGACCTTCCAACTCGCTGAGCCGGTTGCAGAACGCTGCTGCGTCGAACCACGATACCTGCTCCACGGGGCACTGGCCGCCGCACCCAACGAAGCGGGAGGGATTCGTCCCCATGACGGTCTCATACTGGGTTTGGGTCACCTCGTACTTGCCAATCCAGAATCCGCGCAATGCGACCGTGCGGTACGGCTCTTCACCCCCCCGGGGATCATCCCAAGGCATGGCGGCGGTGAAACTGCCCGGAGGTATCCACATCATCATGATGCTCGCGGTGTGCGTCGCAAGACTTTCTCTCGGGCGGGGTTCATTGTCTCCCCGTCCAGCACAACGAACCCCGACGGCGGCGACCAGAACAGAGGCAGCCAGGCATACCCCTACCTCGGCTCGGCGAGGCAGGCCGAGAATCAAATCACCGCACCCGAAGGAAGGACGGCGTTCTTTTCGATGACCACCAAACCCTCGCGAATGGAAAAGCCGGCACCCTCGAAGTCCTGCGCACCCCGTTCATTGACGATGCGGCACCCCTCACCGATCCGGGCATTCTTGTCGATAATGGCGTTCTTGATATGGCAATGATCGCCGATGCCAAGCCGTGGCACATGGCCGTCGATGGGAGGGCCGTCAGGTTCCCTCAGTTCAAAGAAGTCGGCACCCATCACATAGCTGTTCTCGA
Source organism: Candidatus Fermentibacterota bacterium (assembly GCA_016928395.1). Classification (GTDB taxonomy): domain Bacteria; phylum JAFGKV01; class JAFGKV01; order JAFGKV01; family JAFGKV01; genus JAFGKV01. Next base: position 15,738 of record JAFGKV010000272.1, read on the forward strand.
TGACTGTGCCGATGCCAATCTTAGAACGGATGCCGATGACGGAATCCTCGATGCGCTTGGCCAGGATGATACACCCGTCGGCGATCAGCGATTGCCGGATCAGGCAGCCGTCGATCACGGTGGCGGGTAAGAACCTCGGACGGGAAAACAGAGGATTGCTTTCACTGTACAGCCTGAAATGGGGATCAAGTTCTGCCAACGATAGGTTGGCCCGGTGAAACGATTCCATTGTCCCGATGTCTTCCCAATACCCCTGGAAGGTATGGGCGACGACGCGATGAGTGTTCATGGCCATGGGAATGACCTGGCGCCCGAAGTCCTCCTCTTCACGCCCTTCCAGCAGTTCGCGCAGTACCGACAGGCGAAAGGCGTAGATTCCCATGGATGCCAGGAAGGTCCGTTGCTCGCCCCGCCCGATGGCAAAACCCTCCAGCGCATCAGGATCAGGGGGTTTCTCGACAAACTGGATGACGCGCCCATCAGGCGCCACGCGCATGAGGCCGAACCTATTAGCATCGACGGGGGATACAGGAATAACGGACAGAGTCACATCCGCACCGCTGGACACGTGGGTATCGAGCATTTCGCGGAAATCCATGCGGTAGAGATGGTCCGCAGCCAGAATGAGAATGTCCTGGTGTTTGCCGCTGAGGAATCGGGTAAGATTCTTCCGCACGGCATCGGCCGTACCCTGGAACCAGTCATCATGGCTTATGGTCTGTTCGGCTGCCAGGATATCCACGAATCCGCGACCAAAGGCGTCGAACTTGTAGGTTCGACTCACGTGACGGGCCAGGGACACGGAGTTGAATTGGGTGAGTACGTATACTTCCCGCAACCCTGAGTTAATGCAGTTGGAGAGCGGAATATCGATGAGGCGGTACTTGCCTCCCAAGGGGACCGCGGGTTTGCATCGATACTTCGTCAAGGGGTATAGCCGCGTGCCCCGGCCTCCGCCGAGGACTGCAACGAGAGTCGATCTGCGCATGGCGACCTCCGAAGATCATCGGGAAACCATCAGAGGTACACATAGTACACCGCGACGTCCCGCAAATCAAAGCCTCGCAACAGAGCGAAAAGAGCAGTCCTCTCAGGGATGAGGGGCCGGATGAATGGACGAATGGATGAAGACGAGGGAGAGCGGGCTGCTCCTGTGAACCGTACCCGGCGACCTCCTCGCGGAGCGGGCAGCGTCAGAGAAAGAATCGATGCGAGATGAAGTTGACGCGGCCCTCGATGATGGTGACGGGAACAGTCCCTTGGGCGGCGATGCCTCCGGCCCGGTCCCGCAGCCGAACCGCCAGATCCTGCGAGCCAGCCTGTAGTCGAAGCCGGACGAGATAGATCTCTCTCGGCAGGCCAAGCCATGCCCGCAGATCCGCCTGTTCGGTGGCGAGGGCTGCGAGGTTCAGAATCGCTCCCACCGCAGAGCCCGCGGAATCGCCGTGCCTCTTGGCCACGGCATCCTCGCTCTTGGTGGTCGCCAGGTACTTGGCCAGAGCGCGGGCAATGGTCTTCAACAGGACCCGCGGCATCCGGTCTTCCAGGCTGGCGCGGGCCACCATATCGAGGTTCTCCACCAAGGTTGCCTTGGCGCCTTCCACCTCCACGCTCGACCAAAACGGCACGATTCCGGGGGGGTATCCCGGGAGGGCCATCTTGAGCCAGTAGTGGACATCTCGCCACGATCGCCGCTCATGGGCTCGGTCGCGAAGTTTCCCCGTGAGGGTAACACTGCTCTCGTTCCTCTCGCTTTCAAGAATGGGGATACTGAGGTCAAGTTCGGTCTTGGCCGGCACGAAGCCGACCTCAACCAGCACCACTGCCTCCCCCGACCCCGGCGGCGGGGGCGCCCGGAGCCTGGCGGCAGGGAACCGGCGCTGCAGCTCCTGGTGGTCATCCTGAAACGAAAGGCGCGTCGTGACGGTGAGCAGGTCGTCTGCCAGAGACGGCGGGATCGAGACTCCGAGCACTCCGTCGTTCTCCTGGAAGCCCTCGACGGCCTTCTTGAACGAGATGTAGGCGTCGTTCATCTCCCCAGCACTCTCCTGAATGAGTCCCATCAGGTAGTGCACGAAGGGATCGGTGCGGTACTTCTTGTCGCCGTCGTGGAACTCCTCGTAGAACTGCAGTTTCCTCTGCACCTTGCGACACTCGACCAAGGCGCCCTCGACCTGCCCCAGATCCAGGTAGTTGAGGGCCCGGTAGTAGTTGATCAGCACCCGCTCGAAGTCTTCCCCTTCGTAGGGGAGGATAGCGTCGCTGGTGAGCAGGGAGGCCACGTTTTGCGACACGCTCTTGGTGTAGAGGTCTTCGGCGCGCTGCTCCGCACGCTCGAAGGTGACATTACTCTCCTGCAGGCGGCCGGCGTGCCGGAGAAGCAGGCCCCGCTCCATGAGATAGACCAAGTCATCGTCGTGGCCCTCGAAACGCGCATCCAGCCTGGCAAGGGCGGCCTGCACATTGTGACGACGAAGCTCAGCCTTGACCGGCGCCATGCGGTCGACGTACGACGCACACCCCATCGCGCTTACGACCGCCAATAGGGCCAGCGGAGCCGACAGACGGCGTGGCGCGGGGAACGGTATGCGGCGCGCACGATCATGCACTGCGGGTACGGCCTCAGCGCCCCACGGCGCCGCCGGCACCTGGGAAAGTGGCGCCACACTCACCCCGGGGTCTTACGGACGGTAGCGCCCGCGGGTGACCACCTTCTTGATCTTGTGGCTCTCGGACCAGACCTTCTCATTGGTCTCGATGCTGATCAAGGTGAGATCGGTTTGGAAGAAGACCGCCTTCTCCCCGGAGCCAACGTCGTCGATTTGGCTGATGACCCCGCTCAGCATGTAGTCAGCGCCACGCTCCCGGCCCATGCGCTTGGCGGTCTCCTCACTGGCCCAATGGGCTTGGTCGTCCCGCTCGCCGCGGACCTCGCCGCGTTCCTCTTGGCTCGCAACGACCCGTACCAGGTTGCTGTTGATGAACTCCCGCTCGATGTCCTTGACGAAGGTATCGATGGCAATGTGTTGCATGCTCTTGTTGCGGATCGGGCCGACGATGACCACAGGGGTCTTGCCAGCGGTCTCTGCGCTGTGGCGGCCAATCCATGGACGGTTTAGACAGTCCTGGATCATGGTCTGGGCCACCCCGCGGCTGTCCGTGTCATTCCACCCCTCGGAGAAATCGGTGGTAGTGGTGGCATCCACTCGGGTCACCTTCTTGCCGGCCGCGCAGGCAAGCATCAGCAGGCATACAAGGGCAGCGACTGCCTTTTTCATTGGAACCTCCCTCTGAGCCACGCTCAGTAGTAGTACCTCGAATCGGCCTGAAACGCATTGACCAGATGGAGGAGATTGGCGCTCCTCCCCGGCCGGTCCCAGGTTATCCCTATCACATCGAACCGCAAGTTCACGCCGCGGCCGAACTTTGACGCAGCATAGTTCACCGCGGCCTTGACCACTAGCTGCTGCTTCTTGGGCACTACTGCCTCAAACGCCGAGGCGCCGGCGGTAGCCGCGTCCCGAAGCTTGACCTCTACAAAGGCAACGGTGTCGCCAATCCGGGCGATCACGTCGATTTCGGCCTTGCCGAATCGGTAGTTCCGGGCGAGCACGGTATAGCCGTGGAGGCGAAGAAAGTCCACGGCCATGTCCTCCGCGATATCGCCGCTTCGGTCACCGTATGACATCACCAGAGTTCCTGTTGGGCCAGCGGCGCAAACGACACACGATGGCACGACGCCGGGCCAAACCGCCTGATTCGAGCTAGGTGGTCGGCGGTGCCATATCCTTTGTGGCGGTGGAATCCATAGAGGGGACACGCGTACGCCAGGAGAGCCATGGCGCGGTCGCGCCTGACCTTGGCCACGATGCTGGCGCTGGCAATGGAGAGGCTCTGTGCATCGCCGTCAACGATGGCCGTCTGCGGCAGGATGATACCGCTGATCTCTAGACTGCCGTCCATCAGCACGTGGTCCACCGGCACCGGCAGCGCGCGCAGGGCCCGCCTCGCGGCCAGGCATGTGGCCCGCCAGACATTCAGCCTGTCGACTTCCTGGGCGGATGCGCTGCCCACACCGACCGCCAGAGCCTGACGGGAGATGGTCTCAAACAAGTCTGACCGCCGCTGAGGAGAAAGCCTCTTGGAATCCTGCACGCCGTGCACCACCATCCATGGCGCCAACACCACCGCGCCAACCATAACAGGGCCTGCCAATGCTCCCCGCCCAGCCTCGTCAAGGCCGGCGACGAACCGCATACCTCTCCGCCACAACACTGCTTCGTGGTCAGTGTCGGGCGGAGGACTTTCTCTACGTGAGCAGGAAACGTGCCGCCGGCCAAGGCCCGCTGGTTCCATGGGTGGCGCCTCGGAGTGTCCACTCCGGGCTACAGGGATGTCACGATTTCTTCTCTTTCAGACGGGCGGCCTTGCCCTTGCGATCCCTCAGATAGAACAGCTTCGCCCGTCGCACTCTGGCCCGACGTGAGACTTCGATCTTGCTGATCACCGGTGAGTGCAACGGAAAGACACGCTCCACGCCGATGCCCCCGGAAACCTTCCGAACCGTGAACGTTGCATCGACTCCCTGCCCACGGCGCTGGAGCACGACTCCCTGGAATATCTGTGCGCGTTCCTTGTCTCCTTCCACAACCTTCAGGTGAACCTTGACGGTGTCACCCGGGTTGAACTCCTCCACCGTTGCAGGATCTCGCATCTGCATCCGGCTCACGGTCTGAAGTATGTCCACATTCCACCTCCATTGTTCGAGCACCACCGTCACTTTCGTCATCGCAGGACGAGCGGTCGTGCCGATCGAGAAATCGTCTCTCTTCTTCGGAAAGCGACACAAGGTTGAGCAGATCGCGCCGCCGCTGCAGTGTACGCAAGAGGCTTTGCTGCCTGCGCCACAGAGCTATGGCCCGGTGGTCCCCCGACAAGAGAACCGGGGGAACGCTCCACCCTCTGAGTACTTCCGGCCTTGTATAGTGCGGGTGATCCAGCAGCCCGGCGCTATAGGAGTCCGATGCGACCGTCGCCGGATTGCCAACGACCCCAGGAAGGAGTCGCGTGGCCGCATCGATGAGCACCATGGCCGCCAGTTCCCCTCCGCTCAGTACATAATCTCCCAGTGACACCTCGCGATCGACCAGGTGCTCCCGCACCCTTTCATCAACGCCCTTGTAGTGCCCGCAGATGAGCACCCAGTGATCTAAACGTGCCAGTTCCTCAACTCGTGATTGGGTCAGAACCTCGCCCTGGGGAGACAGCAGTATGATCTCGCCACGCCCGTGCTCTTGGGTGATACGCTCCACCACCCGGAAAATCGGCTCGGCCTTGAGCACCATTCCGCCTCCACCGCCATAGGGCGCATCATCGATGGTCCTGTGGGGATCGGTGGTTTCGTCCCGCGGGTTGTGCATCGCCAGGACAAGCCGGCCGGTGATCTGCGCCCGCCCGGGAATGCTCTCATCCAGGGCGCTGAACATCCCGGGAAACGGGGTGACGACGTCAATGCGCAGGACCCGTGTCGAGGAGGCCATCCAAAGCCCTCACCGTTATTCGTTGCAGGGAGACATCAATGTCCATAATCAGCGCCTTGGCGGCGGGAAGCCACCAGGTGTGGTCGCCACGTACAACGACATACACATCTTGCGCGGGCATCTCCAATACCTCGGCCACGACACCCAACATCGTTTTCGCCTCGTCCACCACAGTGCACCCGATGATCTGGTGCTGGTAGTACTCTCCCCGGGCAAGCGGAGCCATCGCGTCTTCCGGTATGAGCAGAAGCATATCGCGCATTGCTTCCGCGGCAGCCCGGTCCGCGATTCCTTCCAGGGTCACAATCACTTGGCGGCCATGGTTCCGCACGCTCTGCACGTGAAACTCATCGCCGCGGGTTTCCTCGTCGGTACGGCCCAAGCGCACAGTCCCGACCTCTCGAATCCGCTCCGGATCAGAGGTCAGCAGATCAACGGTGAACGCACCGTCAAGACCGTGGGGGCGGCGCACCTTGGCCAGTGCGATCACCCGTCAACAATCTCCAGTTCAATACGCACGCCCTTCTTGGCCGCCGCCGCGCCCAAGAGCGCGCGGATCGCCCGGGCGGTACGCCCGCCTCTGCCTATGATCTTGCCTTTCTCCGACTCGGCGACCTTGAGCCTATACAGGATCTTCTGACCCTGATCCTCCTCGGAGAGCGACACCGCATCGGGTTCATCAACCAGCGACCGGGCCAGAAGGAGAACCAGATTCCTGAAGTCCTCATTCACGCGACTGGCCTCCCTCAGGATCCGCCTGCGGTGCCTCCGCTGCCTGCTGTTCCTCGATGCTTCTCCGCTCTAATGCCTCACGCAGGAATGCATCCTTGCGTTCCTGATCCATGCGAGATAGAAGGCCGGACCGTCGAAACAGGCTGCGGACCGTCTCAGAAGGCTGTGCCCCTACGCCCAGCCAGTACTTCACCCTATCGTCCTTGACCACGATCTCTGGCTCACCCTCCGTCCGAGGGTTATAGTGACCGACAATCTCCAGAAACCGGCCGTCGCGCCGCATGCGCGAGTCGATAGCCACGATTCGATATGTCGGGGCATGTCGTCGCCCCATTCTCATGAGCCGGAGTTTTACCAACTCTCACCTCCCGCGGCGTATGCCGCCTGTGTACCTACTGAAGTCGGCCGAAGGGGAACCGATGGCCGAGTTTCGCCCCCCCGACACGTTTCATCATCTTCTGCATCGCTTCGAACTCACGAAGGAGGCGGTTCACCTCCTGGACGGTCGTCCCGCTCCCTCGAGCAATGCGTTTGCGCCTACTGCCATTAATCAGTACGGGCCTGGCGCGCTCCTCCTTCGTCATGGAGAGAATGATGGCCTCCATGCGCGCAAGTCCGCCTTCATCCACCTGCGCGTCCGCAAGCCCCAGTTTGGAAGCGCCGGGGATCATGGAGACAAGCTGCTCCAGAGAGCCCATCTTCTTCACCTGCCGGAGCTGGTCGAGGAAATCGCTGAGCCCAAGCTCGCCGCGCCTCAACCTCCGCTGCATCTCTGTGGCCTTTTCCTCGTCCGCCTGGGCACGGGCTTTCTCTACCAAGGACAGCACATCGCCCATACCCAGAATGCGCGAGGCGATCCGGCTCGGATGGAACGGCTCCAAGTCCTGCAGCTTCTCACCCACGCCGACGAACTTGATCGGCGCTCCGGTCACCGCCCGCACTGACAGGGCCGCACCACCACGGGCATCACCGTCGAGCTTTGTCAGGATGATTCCCGTCAAAGAAAGCGTGGCATGAAACTCCTGTGCTGTCTTGACCGCATCCTGACCGGTCATGCCGTCGGCTACCAGAAGCCGCTCTTTGGGCGACACGGCGGCAACGATCCTCGCCAACTCCTCCATCATTTCGCTGTCGATGTGCAGCCTGCCGGCGGTATCCAGCACCACGGCATCATACACCTCTCGACGCGCCCGAACGGCCGCTGCAGAGCAGATAGCGACCGGATCGCCCTCTCCGCCGTCGCAATCGACACCGATCTGTGACGAGAGCGTACGAAGCTGCGCCACTGCCGCAGGCCGGTATACATCGGCCGCCACCAGAAGCACCCGACGCTGCTGCCTTTTCAAGAGCAGCGCAAGTTTCGCCGCGGTGGTGGTCTTGCCTGATCCTTGCAGGCCGGCCAGCATGATCACCATCGGATCGATCCCGCTCCAGTGGATCGGCGCCGACTCGCCGCCTAGGAGCCGTACCATCTCCTGATGCACGATCCATGCCACCTGATGCCCCGGAGTGATGCTGGCCAGCACCTGCTCCGACAGAGCCTTCGGACGAATGGATGCGACGAAATCCTTTACGACTCGGTAGTTTACATCGGCCTCAAGCAACGCGAGCCTGAGCTCTCGCAGCGCCTCATCGACTGTACGTTCATCAAGCTTGCCATGGCCCTGGAGTTTCTTCAGAATGCCGTCGAGCTTGGCAGCCAGGGAACTGAACATGGTGTCCCTCAAGCGTCAAAAGGGACCATTTTACGGTTTGTGGTGCCGATTGCAAGTCCAGACAGAGACGGACCGGTGGAGTCGGCGGTCATCCGTCAAGGACAGAACCGTGAAGGATGAACTGCAGCCTCCTCGCGAGACGAAGACCTTGCGAGACTGCGACCCACTCCCCAACCTGAGCGGATATGATGTACCGAAGAGGCCTTCTGCGGTCGGAGACCCTTCATGTCCGCACTCTATGATCGAATCCGCGAAGTCGTTCGCGCCATCCCGCCGGGGCGCGTCGCGACCTATGGGCAAATCGCCCGGCTCGCGGGGATCGGGGGCCACGCCCGTCAGGTCGGGTATGCGCTGCACTCCCTCCCCGAGGGCTCCGATGTCCCCTGGCATCGCGTCATCAATGCCCGGGGAGAAATCAGCCTCAAGGGGGAGCCGCCCTGGGAGCATCACCAACAACACCTCCTGGAAGAGGAGGGCGTGCGGTTCGATGTCCGCAGACGAGTCTCTCTTAGGCGATTCGGGTGGCGGCCTGAGGCCCGGGCCCCCCACGAGAGCCGGTAGCATCCGGGCCGTTACGACGACTCACCCCGCACGCATCCGTGGTCGTGCTGCCCCGGGTCTGGGCCAGCATGATTCCAGGGTGCATAGAATGCAGCCCGCTGACTCCCTCATACGCCACCCATGATTCCCGAATGCCACCCTCCCCTCTTCGTCACTTGCGCATTTGAGTAGGATTCCATGTTTCATACCTGTCCGTTCACCTGAACCCCGAACCTCCCGTTCCGCACGTCAAGGAGTAGACGATCACCATGAGAGTCACCGTCCTCTTCATTCTCTTACCCCTCCTGTCCCTGCACGCATCGGCCTTTAACCGGTGCGGAACGTACCTCTTCCATGAGGAGGCGGTACGCCTCGACAGCCTCTGGGGCAAGGGGCCTGCTGCCTGGGCCAAGGCCGGCGCGACGGTGCCCAGGGCCGAGTACTTTGAGGGCGATACCAAGACCTTCTACTCGTCCATCGGCAGTCGGTGGCTGCCTGCGACCCTGCGGCTGAAGGGAACGAACTGCTACTTGTGGGCGGAGGATGCCCTGTGGGGCTCCACCATCACCATGGGCAAACTCCAGGTGATGCGCACCATGTTCGACGATTCCACCGCCGCGGATCCCTCCAGGGGCGCCTACGCGATCGACGTCGAGGCCTTCGGATCCCCTCCCGATATCGACAATGATCACCGCATTCACATTCTCGTGCTCAATATCGGCCCCGCAGGTGTCGGCGGCTACTTCCGACCCGCCAACGAGTATCCGTCGTCTGTGGAGCCCACGAGCAATGAGTTGGACATGTTCTACTACGATGACGACCTCGACCCTCGGGCATCCGCGTTCGCCGCTGCCGTTCCCGCCCATGAGTTCCAGCACATGATCAACTGGAATCAAGACGCCAATGAGGATCTGTGGATCAACGAGGGCTGTTCCGGCCTGGCGGAACTCCTGGTGGGCTACCTGAATGCCGGGGGGTGGGCAGCCACGTGGGCACAGCATACTGACGGTTCGCTTCTAAACTGGGAACCCAATGAAGGTGACTATTTCGCCACAGCATTGTTCGCCATCTACCTGTACGACCATTTCGGAGGCACCACGTTCACGCGACAGCTCCTGGCCGAGCAGGCCAATGGAATCGCGGGAATACAGAATGCACTGGCCCATTTCGGTTTCGGCATGGACTTCCGCGAACTGTTCGCGCGTTGGAGCCTGGCCAACTTGCTGGACAACCCCTCACCGTCCTTCTACGGCGGAGTGTACGGGTACGAGATAATCAACCTTCCGGTCTCAATCGCCTTCGCCCAGGATCACGGCCTCTATCCGGTACCCTCGACATCGGAGACCGTGGCGGGCTGGGGAGTCGACTACGTCCGGCTGCGAGACGGAGGCCTCATGCAGTGGGCCGCCACCGGCCCCAATGACCAGTGGCGCCGTCTGGACGTGCTCCACGTTCGCTACCCGTTCTCTGATGTCGCGATGCAGGTTGTGGACCATGGGAGCATAGTAGATACTCTCATCGTATCACTGGATCGGTTCGGCGCCGACTGGGATCCCGAGGTGATGGTTGTGCTCAACACCTCGCCAACCGTCGTCACCCTGACCTATCAGGAGTTTACTCTCGTCCACCCCGATGCCGCTCCCACGGTGGCAGGCTGGCCTGCGACAGGCTTAGGAATGCTGGCCAGCAGCCCGGTGGTCTGCGACAATCTCGTGGCGGTGAGCGACCGCAATGGCGCGGTGCATCTGCTGTCCTCATCGGCATCGTCTCGGCCTGGATGGCCGATCCAACTCCCTGATCAGCTCTGGGCCACACCCACCATGGCGGATCTAGACGGCAACGGGTTGGCGGAGATCATCGTTGGAACCCGGGGAGCCATGCTTCACGTCTTCAATCAGGATGGAACCTCCCTTCCGGGATGGCCTGTCTCCTTTGACGGCTCGACCTATGGCCTGCCCAGCCCCGTGGCAGCCGCTGACCTGGATGGCGACGGACTCCTCGAACTGATCGCCGCCAGCTTCAGTGGCGAGCTTGCCTGCCTCAAGGCCGACGGCAGCCCCCTGGCGGGATGGCCACTACAGGTGGGTTCGCCCCTGTACTCGTCACCGGCGCTAGGTGATCTGGATGGTGATGGCCTCCCGGATATCGCGGTAGCCTCCATGGACAGCATGCTCCACGTCTTCGATACCGCAGGCCAGGAAAGACCAGGCTGGCCGAAGCCCTTGTCGGCACGATCGTGGAGTGGCCCAGTCATCGGGATGCCGGTCAACGGCATCCCCGCGGTGCTGGTGTCGGATGAAGCGGGTATGGTCCATGCCTTTGACTCCTCGGGCACTCCGCTTCCGGGGTGGCCGGTGTCATTGGGCAGCCGGATTCAGTCCCCTATGGCCCTGGCCGACCTGAACGGTGACGGGGCCTCGGAAGTCATGGCCGCGACGCTTTCGGGCGTTGTGCATGTACTCAGCGGCACAGGCGTGAACCTGCCGGGATGGCCGCGCGCCACGGGAGGCGAGATCTGGGGCAGCCCGGTGCTGGCCGACATCGACGGCGACGATATTCAGGAGGTAGCGGTTGCCTCGAAGCAGGGCAAGATCCTGATCTGCAATGCCGATGGTTCCTGTGCCGATGGCTGGCCTCTTCTGCTGGGTTCCCACCTGCAGGCGGGGCCGGCGGTGGCCGACCTTGACGGCGACGGCAGCGCCGAAATCGTGCTGCCCGGCCTCACGGGAATCATGCAGGCGTGGGCTGTGAATGTCCCCTTCGCCGGCGCAGACTGGCCTCAGACCGGGCGCAATGCCGCCCATACAAGCAGCCTGCTGGATCCCGACGCCGCGGGCAAAGATGCGGCCCTGCCCCGCCGCCTTGTCGTCTCCGTCTATCCCGTGCCGGCCGATAGGGAGATCATGGCCAATGTGCTCAACGTGACGGGATCGGTCAGGTTCGAGCTGTATGCCCTGAGCGGCAGGCGTCTCATGTCGCGGCTCATGGAGGTTCACGGGCCTGTGACTCTGGACACGGCTGGCCTGGGTTCCGGAACCTACATGCTGAGAGTCCGCAACGGGAAAGCGGCCGCCTCTATCCCCGTCATTGTCGTGAACTAGCAACGACGGGCCATGGGCGGCGGGACGAGCCGAGGCGTGGGTCGTGACATAATCGGCACCGGTTGTGAACGGAACTGATCCCGTGACATGGTCTGACTCCCAACCCTTGCGCGTGCCCGCCCGCACGGTCGAGGATCACCATGACGAGTTGCTGGCGGCCGTACCCTCCCTCACCGCCAAGGGCGCGGCAGTCCGGCTGTTGCTCCACGCGCGCTGGCTGCCGCCGGTAGAAGCCTCTCCCCAGACACTCTTCTATCACGTAGACACCGTGTCGCGGTTGGTCGATCTTGTCCTGGCGCCGGCTCCGTTCACCGGGCACATGGGGCTCCTCAAAGATCTGCGTGACCTTCTGGCGCCCACACTCAATGGACGGGTCATGGCACAGGTACCGCGGCTCTGGGCAGCATGGCAGCGGGTCTGCGCGCTCAGAATCCTGGAACTGGCGATCCGCGGCCGACAGGAGGAATGCGCCACGGCGGCTGCCGCCTTGGGATGTCAGAACCACGGCGATATCGATATTGACGGCCTGCTGGCGGCATTGCTGGGTTCATGGCGGGATGGGCGCTGTGAGATTCCGTGGCATTTCCGCGACCCGGCGATCCTTCCCCAAGGTTCGGTACTCACCGTGCTGGTGGATGGCCCTGATATCCCTTCTCAGTACCGAGAGGCGTACCTGGCCAGAGTGTCGGTCATGGTGACCGTGAAGGGCACGCGCCAGCCCACACCTCCCACGGTACGGGCGCGGGATGCGCTGGGCGAAGATGTGCCTTTAGGGGAGGAATTGAAGGATCTGGTCCGCGAGGCCGTTGAGCAGGCCGTAGCCTTTCTCGGCCCATCTGCCCGTGCCCGATGGCACAGGGCCCATCTCACCGTGGAACTGGACATTCGCTGCCCCTTCACCGTGACGGCCGTCACTGGCCGCTCTATCCTCCTGCCACTGACCCTAGTGATTGCACGGTGCCTGGGCGAGGAGTTCAACCTCTCGGCTGCGGTCCATCCGGATCCGGGCATCGTGTGGACCGGTGATCTCGATGACCATGGGGCCGTGGGCAGCGTGCAGGATCTCGATCTCAAGCTAGAGCGCGTCATGGCATCCAGAGCCCGCGGATTCGCCTTTCCCGCGGCGGACCGAGGCTTTGTGGACGGCGCCAGTCCTTTCGTGCGGTCCGAGCCCCTGGCACTTATCCCCCTGACCCATCTCCAAGATGCCGGTACCTCCGCCGGGGTTGCCATCAGGAGCCGATCGGTGCCAACTCGGGCGATCAGCGGTCTGCGGCGGCGGGCCCGCCCTTTGGGCCTGGCCGGCACCGTGGCTGTGGGACTGCTTCTGGCCGGCCTCGCTTTGGTGATCGGCAACCTGGCCACTCTGCTTGACACTGCCCCGGCAACAATCCGGTTCGCGGGCGATCACCATCGCATCGAAGTGCTCAATTCCCGGGAGCGAACCCTGCGGCGCATCCCCATCGACTCGACCAGTACACGGCATCCCCTGCTGGTCGAAATCGACGGTAGAGGAGAACCCGAGATCCTCTTCGGCAGCCAGGCCAACGACTCGCCGCCGGGGATGCTCTACTGTCTCGACAGTCGTGGCCGGGAACTGTGGCGATTCCAGGGAGGATTCCGGCCGGGGGAGTTCTGCCCGGAAGGCATGGAAAGCAGATTCTGTTGCGATGCCGCCTATGTCCATGACCTTGATCACGATGGAAAGCGGGAGGTGGTGGCGGTGTTCCACCATACCCCTTTTTACCCGACCCAGGTGGCTCTGCTCGACAGCGAGGGGCGATACGAGTCAAGCTTCTGGCATGCGGGGCACCTGAGCGCAAATGCGTTCTGGGTCGAGGGCAGCCAAGTCTTGTTCTTTGATATCGATGCCGACGGCTATGACGAGATCCTTCTGACTGGCGCAAACAATGCCCTGAACAGTGCGGTTCTCGTGGTGCTTGATCCCCGATCCATCCACGGCCACGGGCCAACCCGTTCTTCCGAGGGCTCGTTCACGTGGCAGAGCTATGTCGTGTTCTCTCGGTCTGAGGAGTTACACACGGCCATGGGATCCGATCGCCTCCACGGGCGGGATGTACGGCTGCAGCCCTGGGCCGGGGCCTCGCGCCTGAGGCTCTCGGTGTGGGCCCACATCTCCGGCCGCGACCGGATCGGCGCTCTGACTCTCTTTCTAGATCCCGACTTCTCCGTCATCGACATCTATGCGGCCGATGAGTTCATCCAGTGGATGGCCGAAACCCATGCCGCCGGGCGCCTGAGCTTCCGTTTCGATTCCCCCGAGTTCCAGGCTCAGATGCGCCAAGTGAAGGTCATTTCGGGACCTCCGGCGCTGCTTTACCCCTGATTCACCCCTACCGGCGCGCCTTCTCCCGCACTCCGGATGAGCCGATCCCTCCCCCCATGCCCACACCGAACTGTCCGGCGGCCAGCTCCACTCCACCCGCGTGCTGCACAACCCGCACGCAATGCCGGCATCCGCCTCC
>JAFGKV010000273.1 GCA_016928395.1 Candidatus Fermentibacterota bacterium
CTGGCGCACGCTCTGCGCCGGCTGTAGAAGCTATCGTGCGCCTCGAGCTGAAGGCTCTGCAACTCGGCGGGCGTCATGCGGGCAGGCTGGAAGGTAACGTGGTGGCCGTCGTACAGCGACCAGTCGGTGAACAGGATACGGCCCTGTTGCTTCAATTCATCGTACACGCGTGTCCCCGGAAAGGGGGCCAGGATGAGGAACTGGGCCGAAGAGACTCCCGCGCGTTTTGCCCACTTCACCGTCGACCGGATCGAGTCGGGAGTGTCGGTATCCATGCCCAAGATGAACATGCCGTGCACGGGGATTCTGTGCCGCCTGAATTGCACCATGGCATCCCGAATTTCCTCAGCCGACTGGTGCTTGTTCATTGCATCCAGAGTCTCGGGATTCACGGATTCGATCCCCGCGAACACGGTGATGCAACCCGCCCGGCGCATGAGAGAAAGCAGGGCGTGATCGCGGGCAACCTCGACGCGAACCTGGGCCGACCACGTGAGCCCCGGCAGCTCGGCGGCGATTCGTTCCAGCAAATCGGTGAACCACCGGGTATTGGCCGCAAGATTGTCATCGTAGAAGAACACGCTCCGTTTTCGTTCGTAGTGAATGCGAAGCTCCTCCATGACCCGTTCCACACTTCGGAACCTGAACCTGCGACCGAACATGCCGGTCACGCAACAGAAAGAGCAATCATGCGGGCACCCCCGCGATGCCTCAACCGGCGCAATGGAAAAGCGCAGAACGCGCCTTTTGAGATCAAATCCTCGGACAAGCCCCAGATCGGGGATGGGAAGATCATCCAGAGATGACGGGTGGGGTGCCCGTTGCGGGCTTTGCGAGCCCGCGGTCAGGACGCCAGGAATGTCGTCGACCGGCTCTCCAACGGCCAGCCGCTGAAACAGCTCCGGCGCAATGCGCTCGGCCTCTCCCAGCACGACGCAGTTGGCGTGCTCCAGCGCCTCCTGGGGTGCATAGGTCACGTGGGGGCCGCCCATGACGACCGGCTTGCCCAAGCGCCGCGCAAGATCGGCGAAGCCATAGGCACGGGGCGCCGTCGAAGTCGTGGCGGTGATGCCGACGACGTCTGCGGCGGCGATCCGCTCCACACCCACGGGCTCGATCTGCTCGAACAGAACTTCCGTCGCGAACCCTTCACGTTCGAGCATGGTGGCCAAGATGACGGTGCCGAGCCGTGGAAGCGGGTACAGGCTGAAGATGTGGCAATCGGGCGCTCTGGGCTCGATGAAGACAACTCGCGCACTAGCCTTGATCCTTTGGATACTCATCGTGCCCTCCTGCAGCCCTCTGCTGCGTCGCGTGAGGTCTCTACGGTCATTTCCCATCTCGCTGAGTCTTCTGGTGCTTGTTCCACAGGGAACGGCAGACGGCGATCGCCTTGCCCCGTCGCTTCATCAGGTCGTCCAGCCGTTTCGCGCTGGCGGTCACCCGGTCAATGCGCTCCTTGAGGCTGCTGCTCTGCATCTCCAGAATCTCGATCTCCCCAGGAGTGGGGGCTTTCTTGAAGGCCTCGACCAAGTTCTCCGGCTCATCCAGAATGCCCTTGACCGCCCGTATCTCCTCGAGGCTGTAGCCGACGTTCTGCAGGTCGATGATCCGACGGCAGCGATCCGCCATGGCCGGCCCGTAGAGCCTGAATCCCCCTTCCGATCTCGCGTCCGGCTCCAGAAGCTCCTTGTCTTCCCAGTGCTTGATGGTGCGGGGATTCACCTCGCAGGCCTGGGCCAGCTCGCCTACGGTCCGCAGCTTCTCGGGCACGACGCCGCCGGATCCCTCCGCGGCGGGCAGGCCCACCTTGCGAACGATCCGGGACACCTTGTCCTCGTCATAGCCCAGAGCCAACAGTGAGCGGATCGTTTGGACAATCTCCACCTGGGCACTGGAGAACAGCGCTGCCTTCCCTGCCGTACGCCCGGCGGGCACTAGCAGGCCAAGCTTGAGCCACGTGGCCATCTCCTCGTCGCTCATGCCGGCCTTCTGCGTGAACTCCTCGTGAGAGAGGATGAAACCGTCAGTCATGTCTCGGGGGCTCCCTTCTTTGACGGCGCTGATTATCTGTTGCATCATGTTCCTATACGTATAGGTCTGCTTTGCTATTTGTCAAGAGCAAATAGTGTCACTCTGTCTTCGGCGCATACGGTTTTCTCCCCCTTGACCTGCGTCTGGATCACCTCAGGGCATTGACAAGCTCCTCGGACGGCGCATACTCCCGACATCCTTCGGAGCGAGTTCGCGTTGGAAGCGGCACATACCGTGCCGCGATCCCCATGCCTGTGATCTCGCGGAGCACATGGCCCGCGGGGCACCGTCAGTTGAAAGGGGTTCGAGTATGCTCTCTGAGAACTTCGTCACCACCCTCGGGGACAGCATGCGGAGGAACTGGCAGCTCCCGGCCTTTTCCAACTACGGTGAAGACAGCATCACGTACGCCCAGGTTGCCGATCGAATCGTGTGGTTCCAGAGACTACTGCGGGATGCGGGCGTGAAGCCGGGCGACAAGGTCGCGATCGTGGGGCGGAATTCGACGAACTGGGCGCTCACCTACCTCGCCACGATCACCTATGGGGCCGTGATTGTCCCCATACTCTCCGATTTCCATTCCGACGACATACACCACATCGTGAATCATTCGGATTCGGTGCTATTCCTGGCCGGCGATGTGATATTCGAGAAGCTTGATCCCGAGCGCATTCCGAACGTGAGGGGTATACTCTCCCTTGTTGACTTCACCGTCTTGCACGATCGGGATGGAACCCTGGGCAACGCGCGTGCCCACGCGACCGGCCACTATCTGGATGATTTAGGCGGAGCGCTAACGCCGCAGAACTTGTCTCTGGCCGAGGTGGGGAATACAGACCTGGCCGCCATCGTCTACACTTCGGGCACCACCGGATTCTCCAAGGGTGTCATGCTCCCCCACAACAGCCTGATCGCCAACGTCAAATTCGCCCGGGAGCACCTGCCGCTGGGTTCGGGCGACCCCATGGTATCGTTCATGCCGCTGGCCCACTCCTACGGCTGTGCCTTCGAGTTCCTGTATCCCTTCTCCGTGGGGTGCCATGTCACCTTTCTGGGCAGGATCCCCTCGCCCAAGGTGATCATTCAGGCGTTTCAGGCCATCCATCCTCGCCTGATCCTCGCGGTTCCTCTGATTCTTGAGAAGATCTACCGAAAGCAACTCAAGCCGGTCATCGATAAGCCGACCATGAAACTGCTTCTCAAGGTGCCGCTGGTTGATGGGGCGATTGCCGGGAAAATCTGTCGCAAGCTGAGCCTTGTCTTCGGCGGCAACTTCGAGGAGATGGTTATCGGGGGCGCGGCACTGAACCCCGACGTGGAAGCCTTCCTCAAGAGGATCAAGTTCCCCATCACGGTGGGCTACGGCATGACCGAATTCGGCCCGCTGATCAGCTATGCCGGTTGGAAAGAGCATCGGCCCCAGTCTGTGGGCCCCGTGATCGACACCCTGGAGGTGAAGATCGATTCCGAAGATCCTCGCAACGTCGTGGGCGAGATCTGCGTGCGCGGTGAGAACGCGATGTGTGGCTACTATAAGAACGAGGAAGCAACCGCCCAGGCTATCGACAAAGACGGGTGGATCCACACGGGAGACCTCGGCATCATTGACGAGGATGGGTTCATCTACATCAAGGGTAGATCCAAGGACATGATCCTGGGCCCCTCTGGGCAGAACATCTACCCCGACGAAATCGAGGCCAAGCTCAATAATATGCCCTATGTGCAGGAATCGCTGGTCCTAGACAAGGACGGCAAGCTCTATGCCCTGGTGTATCCCGATCTGGAGATGGTGGACTCGGAGAAACTCTCGGAGGCCGATGTCAAGGCGAAGATGGAGGAGAACCGGAGGGCGCTGAATCAGATGCTACCGGCCTACAGCGTCGTCACCCGGATCGACTTGTACCCCGAGGAATTCGCCAAGACCCCGACAAAGAAGATCAAGCGCTACCTGTACCGAGTTCCGGCATAGCGCCTCGCGCGATGAGCCGTCGCGCCATCGAAGAGCAAGCGAGCGGGCAAAGAGGAGCGTGCAGAGGCAGTGTAGGAGGGCCTTCAGGCCCGACAGGGGTGGCGTGTCGCGGCTGAAGCCGGCTGCCCGCGCACCTGTGCAATACCGACGGCTCGATCTCATGCTCCGCGTGGGAACCTCTGCTCCCCTGTGAAGTTACAGCGTAGTTGTCAGTTGTCTGCGGGTTTTGCCCTTTTGAGAGAGCCTTGTCCCAGCATTCGCCGGTGCGGGAGCAACTGCCCTCCCGTTGTTCCGTTCGTAGGGGAGGGCGTCTCTGCCCTCCCGTGGTTTCGGGCGACCAGGGGCGGTCGCCCCTACGAGGTTGGGTTGACAGTGTTGCCCGAATGAACTGAACGGTAACTTCACTTCATGCGGCACGCATCACCCTCATCCCCGCCTTCTCCCACGCGGGGAGAAGGGGTGGTGTTCGACTCCGCTTCGTGGGTGCACAGACCATCCCCTCTACCGGGGGAGAGAGTGAGGGTGAGGGCGCATGATGCCGGATGCGCCGTACTCTCAACCCTGAGAATTCTGAGGGAGCCCGGCGTCCTCAGAGGCCGCACTGAACCCTGAACCCTGAACCCCGAACCCTGAACCCTGACCCCTGCCCCCTGAACCCCGAACCCTTCGTCCTACAACGCAAAACGCTCGTAGTGGATTCGATGCCGGGGTACGTTCAGATCGCGGAGGGCTCTTATGACCTTGTCCATCATCACAGGAGGCCCGCAGAGGTAGACATCAGCCACGGCTAGCAGATCGGCTGCATGCTCCCTGATAGAATCCGCGGTAACGTATCCCAGAGGCCCGTTCCACGTGCTCGAGGGGTTCGACAAGATGTGGACAACCCTAACAGTGGCCGGCAGGGCCTTTAACTCATCGCGGAAGATGATGTCCTCTTCCGTCTTGTTGCCGAACAAGAGCACGGCCGGTCGCGCATCGCCCGTGTCACGCAGATGGCGGAGCATGCTCATGACGGGGGTGATACCGACACCACCCGCGATGAACACCAGAGAGGAGGGGGCATGGAACTGGTAGCAGAACCTCCCGAATGGACCCTCCACCGAGGCGCGGCTTCCCGGCTTCACCGACCCGATGCCCCGCGTGAAATCTCCCGACTCCTTGATGGTCGCGGCGATACCGCCATCGGCTCTGGGCGCCGATGCGATGGTGAAGGGATGCTCCTCTCGTCTGCCGGCGGCCTCGATCCGCAGGAACATGAACTGGCCCGGATAATGAACCCTGATCGCACGGGTCTTTGGGGTTAACTCCACCGTCCACGTATCATGGGTCTGACGCAGCACCGAGGCCACGACATACTGACCTCTCCCCCACCGGGGCATGTAGATCTTGCCATACAGCACGGTCACGACGAAGACTCCGGCAAGCCCCCACCAGAAGACGTGCAGCGCCCCGATCCACCCATCACTGCCCATGACGAAGCCGTGGCCTAGTACCGAGAGGGTCGCAACCCTGGCCAACATTCCGTGCACCGTCCGCCTGCGCAGGTAATCGAAACGACCCAGCGCGACAACCAATGCGGCGCCCATCAACGCAGCCAGCGAGATCTTCCCCAACCCGATACGCCATCCGACATCGAAGGAGAGAAACCAGAGACTGCCATCGTCGATGGCAAGGAACACCGGATGAGCAAACGCCAATCCCACGGCGAAAAACCCCGCCTTTCGGTGAAATCGCATGATGACGTCGTGACCGAAAGCCTGATCAAGGCACCGCAGGCGAGCGGCCAGGAGACCCTGGACGACCAGCATCGCACCTGCCACAAGAGCCGATCCCCTGGCCAAGGCTCGCCAGAACGAGGTGTCTTCCACGGGGCTGACAACAAACATGATCATCAGAGGGGCTAAGAGTATGGCCAGCAGCATGACACACCAGCCGACCTTCAGCGAAGAACCGGCGGCCAGTTCATATGAGACGGAACGAACGGTCACGGGCTACCTCCCCAGGAGCTGCAAGAAATCGCGTCATTGAGGATGCGTCGTGTTTCTTTTGTACAAAGACAGCACTCAGTCTGTCAAGAATCCCGCGGAGCCGAGGCGCCGGCCTGGCCTCAAGGGTTCTCTCCTCATGGAAACACAGGACAATGCCCTCTCACCGCTCCCATGATCCCATCCTTGCATACAGAGGATTCCGCTGAATAACCCACATTTGCTGTGGCTGGA
>JAFGKV010000274.1 GCA_016928395.1 Candidatus Fermentibacterota bacterium
GGGAGCCCAGGCTCCCGGCTGGCCCGTGACGCTGCCGGGTGAGGTCTGGACTGAGCCCGTAGTCGCCGATGTCGATGCGGACGGTGTCGTGGAAATCCTCGTCGCATCCAAAGGCTCGGTGTTCATGGTGGAACTGGATGGCACGTTGACAACGGTGCACACCGGATCCCCACTGGTGCGGTCCGCACTGCTCGCGTTGGACATGAATGGTGACACGACCCTGGAAGCGATCTTTGCCACCAGCGACATGAAGGTGCACGTGATCACTCACGAAGGAGTTCACGTGTCTGGATGGCCTAAGACTTTGCAGGGCTCATCCCTCACGGGCCTGTCCGCCGCAGACCTCGACGGCGATGGATTGCCCGAGCTGTTGTGCACCACCGATGGGGGAAGGGCATACTTCCTCGATGGCAATGGACTCATGCTGGCCCCCTCTCCCATACAACTGCCGAGTGCGCCGTCGTCACCGCCGGCATTGGCCGACCTTGACTCCGATGGCGATCTCGAACTCGTGGTGGGCACCAATGCCGGCATACTCGCCCTTGATCACAAGATCGAGGGCACCCGCCCGATCTGGGCTACGCACCGCGTCAATGTGGAGCGGACTGGGTTCTACGTTCGCGATACGGCGTCGGCGCCCCCTGAGGCGACGCCACACCCCCGGGTCACCCTTCTGTCGATTACCCCGATTCCCTCGCGGGATCATGTCGTGATCAGATTCTCGTCGCCTGCCGGTAAGCTCGCACACATCGACTTGCACGACCTGACGGGCCGGCGGGTCCTGGCCCGAACCATCCGCGCATCCCGTACGGTGTCAGAGGAGAGTGTACCTCTGGGCGCGCTGGTACCCGGGGTCTATCGGGTTGCGGTGCGAGCTGAAGGAGCAACGTCCTCGGGTATTGTCCTGCGCCTTCCCTGATGGGAGCCCAGACAACGCGTATCCCGCGGCTCTGCGCAGCAGCTTTGCCACGAGGGACCGCCCGGGAAAAGCTGCGCGAGAGCTGAGGTCACTCAGCCTCGACGCCGTCTCTGCGTAATACCTAACTCCGTTCGATCCCCGCATGGAGTAGAGGCATTACGAGAAAGCGACGCCGGCGAATGACACTGCCGACCGGGTGGCCCCCTCATGCCAGATGTGGTAGTCAATGACCCGGCCATGCATGTCGGGGAACAGCTGCATGAGCAGGGCCAGTGTCGAAAGCCCGCAGACATTATACCGGTCACCGACTTCACGGGCTTCACGCCACAGCTCTTCCACCGATCCCGCACAGAGCGCCTCGAGCAGGCGCTCATCGTGACCTCGAGACTGAGCCTCGATGACTGAGGCCGGGGCATCGTCGCCGAACTTGGGACCTATGTGGGAGAGATCGACACCGGCGATCACCAAGGTCTGTTCGTCCACAATCTCACCGAGAACCTCCACAAAGGCCGCCACACCAGGAATTTCTGCGGGGTGAATGACCCTTGACAACCATTCAGAGACCGAGCCACACAGTATGGGCACCAGAGGTACCGGTCCCGGGATGACGTGGCGGAGGAAGAGCACCTGGAACTCGATTGAGTGTTCTATTCGGTGCGCGAAGTCGTCGGGTGCCAAGGCGGGGGGGCCAACCTGTCGTAGTCTCTGAACAGCCTCGGTGTCATTGGCAAATCCGCCCAAGGGTGTCTCGTAGGCCTTCGAGCTCACCGAGAAGAGCCCCTGTTCGAGTGCATGCCCGGTCCCAAGCACCACCAGCCGCGATGGAGTCATCCCGCGGATAAGCGAGTAGATCTTGCCATAGGTCCTGGCGCCTACGGACAGATTGATATGGGGAGCAACGATCCCTCGAACCGTCAGGCCATTTGGGGTATGGTCTCCCCCGGTCGGCACCATCCGCTCTATCATGTCGGCGACACCGGCCCGGTCTGCGGGGTATGCGGTCCCCGCCAGCGCCGGAGGTCTAACCGCCAGCGCGGCGAATTCAGTCTTGGCCTCGACAAGCCGTGCCGCGTAGCGTTCGGTCTGCAGCAACAGGCGCCGGTCAAGCTCCTGCACCAGGGCACGGACCTCGCTCTCCAGAACGATCCGATGGCCCCCCGCCCGCATCAGGGCAAGCTGAAGGTCGCGCATGCTGTGCCTGCCGTCAAAGAGCGAAAGCAACGGGGCAGTCTCTGCGTTCAGGAGTATCACATCATCCTGCGGGGAGAGGCCATCTTTGACCGCGATCACCATCCTGCCCTGGTACTGGGCCTGCACCAGTTGGATGTCCGTGCGTAGCGTGGGGAGCGTTTCCATGTTCTGTCTCACGGGCAGAGAGGCTCTTGAGGCCTGGATACAAACGTGGAGGGGCCGCAACGTGGAGGGGCCGCCTCGCGCAGTGTGGAGTGTCTCGAGCCTTCGGGATCCTCACCGCTAATCGAGCGGGTGGGAAGGTCCTGCGTGAAAGAAATCACACCTCGTGTCTCCACTGGACGAGGGAAGGTGCGGATCACGGCGTATCTTGCCTTGATTCGCCCAGCCTGTGCGAGCATCCCGTCTCCCTGCACCCCTCCCGCTCGACACTGGGGGATCAATCTTCCAAGACAGGCACTGCTCCTGGTCAATGCGTACACAGGGTGTACCGCGCTATCGCCACCAAAAACCGCACATGGAGGCAGGTCGATAGGAAATCGGCAGCCTTCTCTGCAGTGGCCTGATCCTCGAAGCGCGCCACCATGAGCCCTGAGCTCCCCCTGGGCGAAGAACAACCCCGCGGATCAATGAAAAGGACAAATCGCCGTTCACGGCTGTCGGCAGGATGGAAGCCCTCAGCCCGGAGCAGCTCCACACACCCAGCGGCACACTGCACGTGCATCGATGTCGGCGATTCGGTTGCATAGAGCTTCTCCATGGTATGGACAAAGTGTCCGTACGACCAGAGTACACCCACATGATAGGGGTCAAGCGCTGGGGCGCTATACAGAGGCGAGAATTTCCCGGTGTCCGTGTAGAAGAAATGCAGTTCGGACGAAGGCCCGGCCTTGTCGAAGGGGCGTTCACTCAGGAAGCGGTCGACCTCCGGCATCTCGGCCGCCGTAAACCAACACCCATCATCGTTGACCAGGCCCGGAAGAGCTGCCCAGGAAATGGTTTCGGGCTCGTCCATAAGGCTTTTCAGATGCGCGATGAGCACCGCGGAACGTCCCAGTCGACGTACATAGTCGTCTTCCGCCAGCAACGCGTGGGCAGAGTCCTGGATAATCTGCAGCAGCACGGGGATCTCAGGATTGGGACGAGGGGCCAGCAGCCCCAGAGTCTTCTCTCTCACGGACACCCTCTCCTTCCGATCTGAGCGACGGGATCGGCCGCCGATGTTGAGGTAAGTCGACGGCGTGGCAACGCGGGGAGACGCCCGTGGACTCCTATGTAGGGGAATCACCGGCGTCCGTCAAGATCATGGAATCGTGGACGAATGGATGAATGGACGAATGGATGAATGGAGACTGGGCCATCCACTTCACTCCAGTGACCACACCATGTAGTGCCTCGGTATGCTTGAGGTTGAGAACTACCCGAGATCGCTGCAGGAGCTCACCGAACGATTCGCGACTCAGGACGCGCGCGTGCAGTGCTTGGTAGCGCTTTGGTGACCCGAAGGGTTCGTGTGTCCACGCGGTCAGGGCCGAGATGGTGCAGGCTGATGAGAAGTACCTCGGCGGGAGGAAGGCAGAGAAACGGGGACGAGGTGCGGGAGGCAAGGTTGCGGTGGGGATTGCAGTGAAAGACACGGAGCTCAAAGCCATCGGGCGCATGCGTCTGGGAATGTTGCCGGACGTAACGTCAGACTCGTTGGCTGCCTTCATCCAGGAGGCCGTTGCCTCCCGGCAGCGCGGTAGTCACCTATGGCTCGCAAAGCCGCAGGAGTTCGGCCACCCGAAGTGGAGAGCCCTGTATTGGAATAGTGCCGCGCAGGACCGCTGGATCACGTCTGTGTGTCTACGGCGTACCCAGGTGAGCCTTCAGCCAGGCAATGCGGTCAGGAGGGCCCTTGAGGCGTTCGCTCCAATCCGGTGCGGGGTTCTGGAAGTACCCTTCATGGCGCGTGGTGATAACGCCTTCCAGCGAATCGAACGGGCGGTTCGCGACAAACATCTCGTCGAAGAATACCGGGTAGTTGTACCCGTCAGGCAGCAATGTCATGCTGTCACGGGAAACGGTGCAAAGGATCGTCGCGCTGAGTGCTGCCTGGTGGAGGAAGATCGCCTTGAACTTGTCTGCCCGACACCAATCGACGAAGACCGAATCCCGATACAGCACGGGGAAGTCTTTGGCCCACTGCCTGAGAAGGCCGGCCTCTGGGTTCACCACCAAGAGCCCGGCATTGAAGTAGGGACGCAGAACCTTGCCGTCAGCCACCGTGGGCATGGGAAAGACCGCACGGGGCGGGACTTCGAGCTTTTCATACACCCGTTCCCAGAACTCGTCCAGCGGCGCATCATACACTGATCCGATGTTCTGATGCATGACGGGTCGATACGCCAGAGTTCCGGAGGTCAGTTCGAACCCCGTGGGTTCATCGAGTATGATCGTATCTTCATCCAGGTAGACAAGGGTCGTCGCATGCCCTTCGGCCTCTCCCTCGGCCTGCGCAGCGGCAAAGACCTTCCGCGAGAAGGGAAACCGCAGCGCATCGTCCGGGGCCTGACTCACGCGGAAATCCACCGATAGCTCGCGGAAGCTCTTCTCCGCCTTGCCATCCAGGGGAATGAGTGTGGGCGGAAGGTAAACCCTGACCGGTGCCTGGTGTAGCTTCCCGCCGAACGCTCGGAGACTCTCCACCATGAGACGAATATGATCCAGGCCTGCCCGGTGTTCGGTGAAGGTCGCAATGAACACCGGGAACATGGGCGTCTGTGTCGTATCCCGGGTGCTGAGCTCAGAGCTCGACATCATTCCCTCCTCGCAAGAGCCGGGTGGGTGTGCTACCGTGATCAGTACTGATGTGGCGAGAGCGGTAACGGCCATGCGCATTGTTCCCTCCTGGGAGCTGGATCGGGGAACTCCCATGTGGCCCGTTCATCCATCGAAGGTAACGAACCTGCACGCAAGCGCAGCAAGAGCCATGCCTCGACGTTCTGCCTCCAGCCCTCGAATGTTACCGCCCTGGCCCCGACAGGTGCACTCGTCCGGAAGCGGACAGAAAATCACCATCACGGACGAGGGCGGAGGCCATCCGGGTTCGCTCCACCGTGAGTGTCCCGGCCTTCAGGTGTAGGCTGCAACTTCAGGCAAAGCCGCCCGCAGCATCCAGCGCTGCGGGACGGAGCGGACGCTCCCCCTCACGGCGAAACGGTGGTGCGGTGTTTTCACGTTCGACTGCCCGGTTCGACGATTGCGATTACGATGGCGATAGCGATACGAACCCGGAACCGCCGGCGACCATGACAGCGTAGGAGGGCCTTCAGGCCCGACAGGGGCGGCGTGTCGCGGCTGATAACGTCTCCGTTTGCCAGCCCTTGGGTGCGGGGCGGTCCTGAGAACTGATAGCCGATAGCCGATAGCTGATAGCTGATAGCCGATAGCTGATAGCCGATAGCCGATAGCTGGTCAAGTCAGAACATGGGTAACGTTTCAGGTTCAGAACATAGGTAACACTTCGTCATTGCGCGGATGGCGATGGACTGGGACGA